>CAIXHD010000082.1 GCA_903919065.1 uncultured Bacteroidota bacterium | reverse complement strand
TGATGGTGTGCCAATGAAAACGCGACAATGGGACGGATGATGTGATAATTCAATCAAAACCCCGGTTCATTCCAATAATCCCCGGTTAAAACCGGGGCCTATTAATACTTGAGCCTTCGCTTGAGCCTTGAGCCTTGCGCCTTGCGCCTTGAGCCTTCGCTTGAGCCTTGAGCCTTGCGCCTTGAGCCTTCGCTTGAGCCTTGAGCCTTGCGCCTTGAGCCTTATCTTCTCCCTTTGTGTGCTGCGATCGCGAGAATTACCCCTAAAATGATGCTGTAAACTGCCGCAACTAATATGCGATATTCCGCAGGCAAAAGAAAGTTAATTGTCTGTGCGGGAATCCAAAATAGCGGGATGCTTTTTTTGAAAACGAAATCCCATTGAACGCGCCAGTTTATGCCTGCCATGATTTCACGCACATTAACAGGGGAGAGGAATCCACGAAGGGTGCCTCCTCCTTGTGCAATATGGGTATCTGTGATTTTATGAACGGTCATGAAAACAGGTGCGAAGAATAGGTTCAGCATAGTGCCCACGCTGAAAGCAGTCAATAGCTGAAGCCAGGAGAAATTACTGAAGAAATCGATATTCAGTATATCCGCAGGATTGGCTGTTGGGAATTTCACTCCCATCGATGCGAGCATGGCGGGAGTGCCCTCAGCAAAGATCACAAACGCCATTTTTAAGGATATGCCTAAAAAGCCCCAAACGATTGCCCGGGGCAGCAATCCAAATCCCTTTAGTGAATATTCACCTGTGCGTATCCTTAACCCAATCACTTCACCCAGGGAAGCAAGAATGAAAAACTTGACGAAGCTCATTAAATAGGGAGCATCGTGATTAACCGACCGATAACCTTCCAGCACGGATGGAAACAGGAAAAATGGGGCGAATAGCCCGACAAAGATTAATGCTATTATTAGATCGGCTTTCTTCATAAAGATTCTTTGATGTGATGACTTGTTGATGTGCTCATTAAACTCCTAACCTCCTCAGTTCCTCTCCTTTAAAGACCAGGAGCCGCGAGTTGCCAACTGTTTCTTCCTCTGTTGGTGAGAACGGAAATTCAGGTGCTTTTACTCCTTTTCCGAACCATCCCGGGCCAATGAAAACGCGGGCTTCATCCCATAGGTTCATTTCAATAAGGGATCTTAAAAGTGTTGGACCTCCCTCAATAATGACGGACTGGATATTGCGCTTGTACAAATCTGAGAGTACCTGAGGCCAGGTTGGTTCTAAAGGGGATATACCAATGAAATTTACATTTGGATGGCCGGCTTTTTCCTGACAGGTATAAATTATTGTCTCCGCAGTTCCATCCACTATTCGCAGTGGTGAGAATGAGTCTCCTCGCTGTCCCGTCGACAATTGTTTGCTATCCCCTGAAATGCGTCCCGACCGGTCAATCACGATACGAACAGGGTCTTTGCCTGACCAGGCCCTGACATTAAGCTGAGGGTTGTCGAGTAAAATTGTTCCGGAACCGGCCATTATTGCCTGTTCTTCCGATCGCCATTTATGAACGAGCCTTCGACAAGCATCGTCGGTGATCCACGTGGGACTTGAACCCAAGGTTCCGGACCGGTCCGAATCGACAAAACCATCAATTGTTTGTGCCCACTTCAGGATCAGGTAGGGCCTTTTTTGCTCATGGAAGGTATTGAACCGCCGGTTCATAAATCGGGATTCCTTTTCTAATACACCAGTCATGACTTCAACCCCGTTTTTACGTAAGCGGTCGACGCCCCCGCCGGCTTGCTGATTCGAATCATATTGTCCGATCACTACTTTTTTTATTCCCTTTTCGATAATCAGATCAGTGCAAGGAGGTGTTTTTCCATAATGGTTGCATGGCTCCAGATTCACATAAAGCGTCGAATCGGCTAATAAGGAATGGTCTTTAACCTGGTTAACCGCTTCCACCTCGGCATGTGGTTTTCCGAAACCCGTATGAAAGCCTTCACCGATAATCCGGCCATCATGCACGATTACTGCACCCACCATGGGATTCGGAGCCACCGCACCTAATCCGTTAGAGGCCAGCTCGAGACACCGCTGCATAAATATGTTTTCAATCTCCATCATGATTCCAAAGATAGCAATTAGGCCCTTATCACCTCAATATCACTGAATCTACTCCCTCGGAATTTGGAATTCTAAATTCGAATCCAAGCCTTCATACTTCCCCTTAAAATCCTTATTTTTAAGGTCTGTCAATCAATTAAACCAAACAACATGATCCGAAATTTTCTAATACTGATTTGCATGGCAATTATCGGGCTTACTGCATGTAATAATGAGCCGAAAACCGCGCTGGATCCGGATAATCCGTTTTTCAGCAAGTATACCACACCGTTTGAGGTTCCTCCTTTTAACAAGATCACCAATGCTCATTTTGTTCCTGCGTTCGAGCAAGGCATGCTGGAGCAGAAAAAAGAGGTTGACGCGATCGTCAATAATCGCAAGAAACCGACTTTCGAAAACACCATTCGGGCGCTGGATCAAAGTGGTCAGCTGCTGACAAAAGTTAGTGTTGTTTTCGGAGGTCTGAGTGCTGCCAATACTAACGATACATTACAAAAGATTCAGCTGGAAATGTCGCCGAAGCTTGCTGCCCACAGCGATGAGATAAACCTGAACCCAAAATTATTTGAACGGATCAAATCGATATATGAAAGCCGCGAAAAGTTTCAGCTCACCGAAGAGGAAAGCTATATTCTGGAAAATGAATACAAGGAATTTGTCCGGAACGGAGCAAACCTTTCCCCTGAAAAGAAAGAAATACTCAAATCGCTGAACCAGGAACTCTCACTGCTGGGCGTGAAATTCGGACAAAATGTATTGGCTGAGACCAATGCTTTCAAAATGATCGTGGATAATCCTGCCGACCTGAAGGGATTGCCACAATCATCGATCAATGCAGCTGCTCAAACAGCAAAAGCTGCTGGTTTGGAAGGAAAATGGATATTTACTGCTCAAAAGCCGAGCTGGATACCATTTCTGCAGTATGCTGTAAACCGGGATCTGAAAAGAAAGCTTTATGCAGGATGGCTTCAGAGGGGTAATCAAGGGAATGATAAAGATAATAAGGAAATATTGGCTAAGATGATGAGCATCAGGGCAAAGAAGGCTCAACTCTTAGGATATCCCACCCATGCCGATATGGTAATGGAATCACGAATGGCCAAGAATGCCAGCGCTGTAATGGATTTGCTTGATAAGGTGTGGGCTCCTGCACTGAAAGCAGCCATCAACGATCGCGAACAAATCCAGCAGATGGTCAGGCGCGAAGGAGGAAAATTCAATATTGAGAGCAGCGACTGGTGGATGTACACCGAGAAATTGCGAAAGGAAAAGTTCAATCTGGATGAAAATGAGCTGCGGCCATACTTTAAACTGGCAAATGTTCAGAAGGGCGCTTTCGACGTTGCCAATAAGCTTTATGGAATAACCTTTACTGAAATAACCGATATTCCGAAACCCCATGCTGAAGCGATGGCTTTTGAAGTTAAAGAAGCCGATGGAACTCATCTGGGTGTATTGTACCAGGATTTTCATCCGCGGGCCAGCAAGCGCCAGGGTGCCTGGTGCGGTGGTTACCGCAGTCATTCTGTTAAAAATGGAACGGAAATCAAGCCGGTCGTTACTATGGTATGCAATTTCACCCGTCCAAATGGCGAACAGCCTGCCTTACTGAGTCTGGATGAAGCTTCCACTCTCTTTCATGAATTCGGCCATGCCCTGGATAACCTGTTCTCCAGGAAAACAATGCAGTCGGCATACCGTGCCCGCGACTTTGTTGAATTGCCGAGTCAGATTATGGAGCACTGGGCAACTGAGCCGGAAGTATTGAAATCCTATGCACTGCATTATCAGACTGGTGAGCCTATTCCAGATCAACTGATTGATAAAATGGATAAGACAAGCAAGTTCAACCAGGGTTTCACTTCAGTGGAGTTCCTTTCTGCCTGTTATCTCGATATGGCTTATCATATGCAAACGGATACTGTTCCTGTTGATGTTGCAGTTTTTGAAAAGAATCTGCTCGACAAAATCGGACTGATCCCGGAAATCGAACCTCGCTATCATAGCTGGTATTTCACACATATAACCGGTGGATATGATGCCGGATATTACAGCTATGAATGGTCGGCTGTTCTCGATAATGATGCTTTTGAAGCCTTTAAGGAAAAGGGAATTTTCGATAAGGCAACAGCAGATTCATTCCGGAAAAATATTCTCGAGAAAAATGGGACTGCCGATCCTCTGGATATGTTCGTGAAGTTCCGCGGTAGAAAGCCGGATATCACTCCATTAATGCGCAACAGGGGATTTCTGAATTAAGGCTCAAGGCTCAAGGCACAAGGCACAAGGCTCAGGGAAAGTAAAAAGGAGTAAGGATAAAGAATGAAGAAGGTAGGGTGTCATTCAGCGGGGTATGCCAGAGACTTTATCAATAGCCCCGGATTTCAATCCGGGGTTGATGGGTGGGGTTCTATGATTAATCCCGGACTTCAGTCCGGGGGTTTTACCGGAGGTCAGCAGGCATGAGATACAGTGATACTCCTGGGATCCTGGCCGAAGAGCTGCAAGGTCTGTATCCTCCCCGCGAAATCGATTCTATTGGCAGGCTGGTGCTGGAATTCCTCACTGGTCTGAACTGGGTGCAGATCCGGCTGAATCAGGAGAATCCCTTGCTTCCAGATCAGGAAGTCAGGCTTTTAGATATTATCAATCGACTAAAAAAGCATGAGCCCATTCAATATATTCTTGGAGAAACAGAATTTTATGGATTGAAACTCAAAGTAAGGTCCGGAGTGTTGATCCCGAGAGGCGAGACGGAAGAATTGGTTGAGTGGATATTGGAGAAGGCACAAGGCACAAGGCTCAAGGCTCAGGCGAAGGCTCAAGGCTCAAGGCTTAAGGCTCAAGGGAAGGCTCAGTCGAAGGCACAAGGCTCAAGGCTTAAGGCTCAAGGGAAGGTTGAAGAAGAGAAAAAAGTACGAATATTGGATATTGGGTGCGGTAGTGGGGCGATCGCAATTGCTCTCGCCAAACACTTGCCCGCCGCCGAAATTATTGCATCAGATATTTCGCCGGAAGCACTCCAGCTCACCAAAGAAAATGGCACCCTCAATCAGGTTGAATTTCTTACCACTTTCTTAGATATCCTTGAGCCTTGCGCCTTGCGCCTTGAGCCTTCGCCTGAGCCTTGCGCCTTGCGCCTTGCGCCTTCACTTGCGCCTTGCGCCTTGCGCCTTGAGCCTTCGCCTGAGCCTTGCGCCTTGCGCCTTGCGCCTTCACTTGCGCCTTGCGCCTTGCGCCTTGAGCCTTCACTTGCGCCTTTCGATGTAATCGTCTCCAACCCTCCTTATGTGCCTCATGCTGAGATGACATCGATGGACAGTCATGTGGTGGAATATGAACCTGAAATAGCCCTTTTTGTTCCTGATAATGATCCGTTGGTCTTCTATAAGGCAATTGCGGAATTTGCATCAGCCAACCTTAAACCCGACGGACAGGTTTTCGTGGAAATTCATGACCCTCTTGGGGAGGAGACTGCCGGGGTATTCCGGAAATGGTTTTCTAAAGTTGAACTTCGTAAAGATATTCACGGCAAGGACCGTATGATTCGTGCATCCAATGGATAAAATACAGGCACTTAGCAGGGCAATGGCACTTTGTTCCAAAACGGAATACAGCGAGGCCAATATAAGGGGAAAACTAAAGTATTGGGAAACCTCACCGGAGGATGTCGATGCCATAATCGACCACCTCACCAGGGAGAAATTCATCGACGATCTGCGTTATGCAAACGCTTATGTCAAAGATAAAGTTCGACTCAATCATTGGGGACGAATCAAAATCCGTTATATGCTTTCGATGGAAAAAGTGAAGCATTCGGTTATTGATCAGGTTCTTGCAGAAATTGACGAAGAACTCTATTCGGATACCCTCAAAGACCTTCTCCAGAAAAAGTTGAGGGAACTAAAAGGAGAATCCAATGCCCAGAGCAAAAAACAGAAACTCCTGAAATTTGCCCAGAGCCGGGGTTTTGAAATCGAACTTGCTCTCCGGTTGATGAAGGATTTATCCTGAAATCCAGCCCTATTTATTGCGGTGCGGTTAATTTTTAATGCAGCGGATGGAAAACCCGAAACTGCCATCATCTTCATTTCTTTTTTAAATCCTCAAGTGCTTGTCTGGATGGTTCAAAACCTGGTTTTATCTCCAAAGATTTTTGGTAACTCTTGATGGCCAGATCTTTTTGTCCGCTTTGAGCATAGGCATCCCCAAGAAATTGAAAGGCATACTCGGAATCCGGATAGGTGAGTGTATATAATTTGCAGATTTCAATGGCTTCCTTAAAGTTTGTGTTTCCGTAATAACTGCTTGCCAGATTGTGCATCTCATTTCTGTCCAGTATCTTAAATAATGGATCGGCTTCAAGCCTCTTCAAGTAATATTCTGCTGCAGCAATACCTCCTGAAGATTTAAGAAGATTGTTGAATTTTGTCTTGTTTAAAAAATTGAAAACACATTGATTGAATTCATTGGGTTTTTCCCACGGGACCAAATGACCGGCATTGGCGATGATCTCTCTTTTTGCACTTGGGATTCCCGCTTCGATAACTCCTGCATGTGCATGAACATCCGGAATGTCAAATTCACCAACAACTACTAAGGCTGGAACCTTTATTTCATTCAGGAATCTTACTGCCGGCCGTTGATAGGGTATGATTAAGTTAGTTCGGGCTCCTTTGGCATTCTGCAAATTGACCTCCATAAGCTTATTCAATTTTTCCTTGGCACTTTTATTTTCAGGATAAATCGTGTAGGGATCATCATTCACAAAGTATTGGATGTATTTTTTTGGGTCGGAAAAGGAAGCGGCAATTGACGGAGTAAGGTGCCCGCCGCGATTAAACATGTGGGTGCTGTAACCATAACCGCTGACCACGGCTCCGACCAGAACCAGTGACGTAACCTTTTCTGGATACTTCAGCGTGAAATCTATCGCCAGACCACCGCCGGCTGACATGCCAAACAAAATTGCCTTATCGATCTTCAGTTGAAGAAAAAGCTGATTCAAATCTTCAATATTCGAAAATCGGGATTCCGGGGCAGATGATTTTCCATAACCCCGGCGATCATACCGGAATACATGGTAATTCTTTGCCATCACAGAGAATTGTCCGTCCCAAACTGAATTGTGAACCATACCGTCATGTATCAGCACAATGTTTTCACCTGCTCCGGCGGATTCAAAATAAATCTTGCCACCTTCAATATTGATATACCCGCTGGAACTGTTGCCCTGAGCATTGGTAACAGGTTCCTGTGCTGAAATACTTAAGATCGGAGTAAGCATCAGCAAAATGTTTAGTAAGTGCTTTTTCATTGATATAGTATTCTGATACTGTTTGTTCCACTTAGTGATCCTGTGACAGTTACTACATATATTCCTGAACTTAAAGATACATCATTACTGTTGAGTGGCAATTCCATGTACGGTCCAATCATCGGTCCCTGATAACGTGGATACAAAATTCTGCCATTGATGTCTAAGAGCCTGATATATAAATGTTCTCCGGGGATGGCTTTTACTGCTATCCGGGAACTTGTCCCCGATCCGATTATGAAAACAGAGGAGGGGTTTACCACATTATTTGTCATATCTTCTCTGTGATTAAGAATGTTCGCTGAAT
>CAIXHD010000081.1 GCA_903919065.1 uncultured Bacteroidota bacterium | reverse complement strand
GTTAAAGGAGACCGGATATTCAATGGTATCCTCAACAAGGTACGATTTATTCAATACCGGCCAATGGGCTGCTATAAGACTATCGGCATTTCCGCACCGGTTCCATAATTCTTCGGCAAAATGAGGAGCAAAAGGAGCCAGAAGGATGAGCAGGGGCTCGAGAATTTCCTTTTTATGACAATTCAGGTCGGTCAGGTCATTCACGCAGATCATGAATCCGCTGACCCCGGTATTGAAAGAGAATCGCTGGATATCGTCCTCGATTTTCTTGATTGTCCGGTGCAATACCTTGAGTTCGGCTGCCGAAGGAGCTTCATCGGTCACGATCCATCCCTGCTGTTCAGTATAGAAAAGCCGCCAGAGCTTGCGCAGAAATTTATGTACCCCATCGATACCGTTGGTATCCCATGGTTTGGATTGCTCCACCGGTCCGAGGAACATCTCATAAAGCCGAAGAGTATCGGCTCCATATTTTTCAATGATAATATCCGGATTGACAACGTTATACATCGATTTCGACATTTTCTCGACAGCCCATCCGCAGATATATTTTCCGTTTTCGAGAATGAATTCAGCGTTGTTATATTCGGGATTCCAGTTCCGGAAAGCTTCGGTATCCAGAATATCATGATGAACCATATTTACATCAACATGGATATCCGTGGTTTCATACTCGTTTTTCAAGCCAAGCGAAACAAACTTGCTGGTTCCTTTGATTCTGTAGGCGAAGTTCGATCGGCCCTGGATCATGCCTTGGTTGATCAGCTTGCGGAAAGGTTCATCCTTGCAAACATAACCGGTATCGAAAAGAAATTTGTTCCAGAAACGCGAGTATATCAGGTGGCCGGTAGCGTGCTCAGTCCCACCGATATATAAATCAACATCCTGCCAGTATTCGTTGGCTTCTTTTGAAACCAGTGCCGTTTTATTGAGCGGATCCATGTAGCGCAGGTAGTAAGCTGACGATCCGGCGAAACCCGGCATGGTGCTCAGCTCGATCGGGTAGCCGTCCATGGTTACCCAGCCTGAAGCTCTGCCCAGAGGCGGTTCGCCCTTCTCCGTAGGGAGGAAAGCATCGACCTCGGGAAGCCTGACGGGTAAATCCGATTCATTCATAACGTGCGGTATGCCATCCTTGTAATAGATTGGGAAAGGCTCGCCCCAGTAGCGCTGGCGGCTGAAAATCGCATCGCGTAAACGGTAATTCACCTGTACCTTGCCGATGCCACGGGTTTCCACTTCGGTCTTGGTTCGGGCAATCGCCTGTGATACGGTTAATCCGTTGAGGAAATCGGAGTTTATCATGATTCCTTCCTTGGCATCGAACGAATCTTCCCAGGTATGCGGGTCTGAAGCTTCCTGCCCCGACTGAAGCACCACCTGGATTATAGGAAGTTTAAACAGCGTGGCGAATTTGAAGTCGCGGCTGTCATGCGCGGGTACGGCCATAATGGCACCGGTACCATATCCGGCTAAAACATAATCTGCCACCCAGATAGGTATTTCCAGTCCGGTAAAGGGGTTGATGGCATAAGATCCGGTGAATACTCCGGTTACTTTTTTAACGTCGGCCATCCTTTCGCGCTCGGTACGCT
>CAIXHD010000080.1 GCA_903919065.1 uncultured Bacteroidota bacterium | reverse complement strand
TTTCCGGAATCCAAACCTGCTTTTTGTGGGTACAACTAAACAGGTTTTTGTTTCCATTGATGGGGGTAAAGTATGGTCATCCATGCGTGCAAATATGCCATTTGTTGCCTGTGAAGATCTCAAAATTCATCCACGTGAAAATGACCTGATTGTTGGAACGCATGGTCGCAGTTTGTGGATTGCCGATATTTCCTGGCTGGAAAATTTCGACGGCAAAACCCTGAGTTCTGCTTTTACACTCTTTAAGCCCGAGAACAAAGTCCTTTGGCAGGGAACCAGTGAAAACAATAGCTCATCGAGCAACTTTGCCGGTGAAAGTGAGCAATCCGGAGTTCCGGTATCCTTTTATCTGAAAGACTCAGTAAAAGAAGTTGTCATGCAGATATTTGAAGGAGACCGATTGCTATATGAGGCAAAAGCAGCAGGAAAAGCCGGTGTTAACCAGATTATTTGGAACTATCAGGAGCGCGTTCGTGAATATACCGCTGAAGAAAAAGAGAAAATGAAGCAGCAGGCCGACAAGGCACGTGCAGCTGCCGGCGGAGCCCGCGGTGCCGGTCGCACAGGCGGTGCCGGCATGGGCGGCAGCCGGTTCGGTCGCGGTCAGGGAGCCGACATGAACTATCTGAATACTCAAACCGGTCCGGGTGAATATACCGTTAAGCTAACGGTCAACGGGAAAGAGCAGGAGGCTGGGTTTGTGGTGATGAAGGATAGCTGGAAATAAGATCGTGACACGTGACGGGTGAAATTCATGGTTCGGAACGGGGTTCCCGCCTTCGCGGGAATGACAACTCTTCGATGGTGCTCTCTTCCGTGTTTCGCGTCACGTGTTTCGTGTTTCGATATTTATCGGCTTCGATAGCGGATTCCGGAGTTAAATTGTATTTTAGCTACCAAGTGAAACCGCTATGAAAAAGTTGAAACGCTTCCGTCTGGTTTTTATTCTGGGATTTATACTGGTGATTGTACCCATCAATGCCATTAATCAACCCGGTAAAGCTGAATACAAACTGATTGCTTACATGATGGGAGCAAAGGCCCCGGAGTATCCGGATTCGCTCATACGCATGCTCACCCATATTAATTATGCCTTTGCCAAAGTGGTGAATGGGGAAATCGCTTTCCAAAGCCGGAATCCTGAACAGCAAAAGCGAATCAAACAATCGGTTGCCCGAATTATTGGTCTGAAAAGCAAGAATCCTGGTCTGAAAGTGATCTTGTCAGTCGGCGGCTGGGGTGCAGAGGGATTTTCAGATGCTGCTCTTACCCCGGAATCCCGGGCGAAATTTGCTTCCAGCGGATTAAAGCTGATTCAGGAATACGGTTTTGATGGGATCGATATAGACTGGGAATATCCCGGGCAGCCAGGAGACAACAATGTTTTCAGGAAAGAAGACAAGGAGAATTTTACCCTGATGCTCAAAGCTTTGCGCGACGAGCTGAAAAAAACGGGATTACCTTATTTACTGACAATTGCAAGCGGAGCCGATGAAGAGTATTTCCGATGGACCAATCTGGGTGAGGCGCAAAAGTATCTGGATTTTATAAATGTGATGTCATACGACTTTTACAGCGGACTGAGCACAATCAGTGGCCATCATTCCAATCTAACCAAAACTACTATTCCGGGAGCTATAGGGATTAGTGCGGAAATTGCTGTTGACAGGCACCTGAAAGCCGGAGTCCCGGCTGAAAAGCTGGTGGTCGGGGTCCCGTTTTATGGCCGGTTCTGGCGTGGTGTCTCTGATAAGAACAATGGTTTATATCAGGAAGGAAAAACAAATGGCCAATACAAAGTATACAGTGAAATATCCAATAATTACCTGAACAAGAACACGTTCAAGCGATATTGGGACAAATCAGCACAGGCACCATATCTTTATTCCAAAGATTCTGCCATGGTTATCTCCTATGACGATCCAGAATCGCTGAAATTGAAAACCGATTATGTAAAAACGGGTCATCTCGGCGGGATCATGTTCTGGGAATACAATGGAGATAAGAGCGGCTTGCTGTTGGATGCAATATACAGAGGACTTAATAAATGAAGTTAAAAAATTGAACCCGGAGACTAATGATGAAGACCAAGACCAATTTTGAATTTTGAAGTGGGAGATTCAAGTGATTGCCGTGGTCAGGAACGAGATCCCGTCCCCGCTTGCGCGAGGGCAGGTCTTTTCAACTGGATGACACCTCTTCGGGGCTCACTTATATTGAAATTTCAAAATTCAAAACTGGCCTTCGAATCTCTAACTTCAGTACCCGAAACCCGATACCCGATACCTGAAACCTGATACCCGAAACCTGAAACCCCATACCCCATACCCTAAACCCTAAACCCCCAACCTATGAAACGAACAGTCCTCCAAATGCTTCGCTCAAGTGCCGAGAAATACCCAACTACGGCATATACCAATCAAAAGGGCGATAATGGATGGGTGGGCCTCACCTACCCCGAAGTACTCCATGAATCGAGATTTCTTGCAGCCGGCCTTCAACAGCTTGGAATAAAAAAGGGTGACAAAGTGGCCATCCTCGCCGAAGGTCGAAATAGATGGCTGACAGGCGAATACGCGATACTTTTCGCCGGTGGGACTACTGTTCCCCTATCGATTAAGCTCATGCCGGACGAGGTACTTTTCCGCTTAAATCATTCTGAATCCAAGGCGATCATCGTTTCACGAAACACTTTTGAAAAAGTCGCCTCTATCTGGACCCAGATGGAGTTTACCAAAAAGATCATTTTTCTCGACGACGATCTTTCTCCTGTCGAGAAAGATTGCAATGAGTTTGGAATCAGCATCTCCAAAGATGTTGTAAAGTATTCTGATATTCTGCAGTCGGGCAAAAACCAATTTGAGGATCTGGAGTCTTATCTGGAAAAAACGGAAGAAGAGATTGAGGAAGATGATGTTGTTACGATATCCTATACCTCAGGCACCACGGGCGATCCGAAAGGGATTATGCTAACCCAGCTGAACTACCATTCGAACTGCACGGATGCTATGGGCTATTTCAATGTAGCTGAAGGGGATAGATTGTATATCATTTTGCCCCTTGATCATTCCTTTGCTCACACGGTTGGAATTTATGCTGCGCTTCTGAGGGGGTTAAGCCTCTATTTCGTTGATGCACGAGGTGGTGGCGTTCAGACTTTAAAGAATATTCCAATAAATATGGTTGAGTGCAATCCTCATTTCATTCTCACGGTACCTGCCTTGTCCGGCAATTTTATGACCAAGATAAAAGATGGGGTTGCTGCCAAGGGTGCCTTCGTTAACGGCATCTTCAATGCAGGATTAAATGCCGGAATAAGGATAAACCGTGATGGTTACCATAAAGCCGGATTTCTGGTCAAACTATTGAATTACCTACCTTATAAGCTTGCCGATATACTGGTCTTCAGCAAAGTCCGCTTGATTTTTGGTAATAGTGTACGATTCCTGGTAGGTGGTGGTGCCCTCCTGGATATCAGGCAGCAATTGTTTTTCTACACCATTGGAGTGCCGGTATTTCAGGGCTATGGATTAAGCGAAGCAACACCGATTATCTCTGCCAATACACCGGAGGTCCATAAACTTGGCTCATCAGGAAAGGTCATTCCGAATCTTATCTGTAAAATATTGCACCCGGATGGAACTGAAGCAGCCAAAGGCGATCAGGGAGAAGTGGTTATTCAGGGCGATAATATTATGAAAGGTTATTATAAAAATCCGGATTCAACTGCCAAAACTGTTAAAGACGGATGGTTGTATACCGGGGACCTTGGCTATTTCGATAAAGACAACTTCCTTATTGTGGTTGGACGTGGCAAGGCCCTGTTGATTTCCACTGACGGGGAAAAATATTCACCTGAAGGCATTGAGGAAGCCATTCAGAATTCAGCTGATCTTGTTTTGCAAGCGATGGTTTATAATGATATGAGAAAATACACCAGCGCAATTATTACCCTTGATTCCCAAAAGGTGAACAGGTATGTTGAGAAACACAAGATTGCCGACGCTGAGGTATTATTGAAAGCTATAAAGCAGGATTTCTATAAATTCAAGGAGACCGCTGAATACCGCAACCAGTTTCCTGAAAAATGGATACCATCAACTTTTCAGATTGTGAATGAGCCCTTTACTGAGCAAAATCAAATGATCAATTCTACGATGAAGATGGTCAGGCGTAAAATTCAGGAAGTTTACCATGATAAGCTTGAGGTAATGTATACTCCGGAGGGCAGCAATTCGGTAAATGAAATCAATCTTCAAACTGTTAAAAAATATCTTCCATTCAACCAATAATGAAGAAAATATTCGCGCTTTTATTTATTCCGCTTGCACTACTCACGACCTGCAAAACCAATCAACCCGCCGACAGCAGGCCTGTGGTAACCGTAACCATTCTGCCCCTGCAATATTTTGCAGAACAGCTTGCCGGTGATAAGTTCCGAATAAACGTGCTGGTTCCTCCGGGAGCCAGCCATCACAATTACGATCCCACACCCCGGCAGCTCCGGGATCTGGAAAACTCGAAAGTCCTTTTTGTCATTGGCCATCTTGGGTTTGAAAAAGCATGGATTCCGAAAATGAAATCCAACTATCCCGCATTGGGTATTGTTGACCTCTCGGCTGGGATCGACCTGATCACTGAAGAGGGCGGTGAAGGAGGGCATGCCGGAGAAGAACTGCATCCGGGGGAAAGCGGAGAGCATAGTCATGAGGGTGTTGATCCTCACTACTGGATGTCGGTTATTGAAGCTCAGAAAATGGTGCGCACCATGGCGGCCGGGTTGATTAAAGCGGATCCCTCCTGCAGGCAATTGGTGGAAAAGAACCTTGGGTTGCTTGAGGGAAAACTTGATACCTTGAAACAGTTAACCAATCCAAGGCTGGCTGCTCTTAATCACCGGAGTTTCATGATTTTCCATCCGGCTCTTGGCTACTTTGCACGTGATCATAAATTGCACCAGCATTCGATGGAACTGGCAGGGAAAGAACCGACCGCTTCACACTTCAGGGAACTGGTGGACCTGGCCAAAGCTGAAAAAATCAATACCATATTCATTCAAAAAGAATATGACCAGGAGAATGCCCAGACTTTTGCCCGGGAAACAGGTACAAAAATTGTGGTTATCGATCCGATGTCGCCTGATTGGTTTGCAGAGATGGAGCTGCTCATTGACAAGATGGTTGAGATGGACGGAAGATAAGGCTCAAGGCGCAAGGCTCAAGGCTCAATGGAAGTATGAAGGTTGAGATTCGAAGACCAATTCTGAATTCCGAAGTTGGAGATTGAAGTGTGCATCGAAGTTTTGCCGACTGCCGACTGCCGACTGCGGACTGCTGAATGCCGACTGCCGACTGAAGACTGCCGACTGAAGACTCTTCCGTTCTTCTTCTCCCGCGTTTCGTGTCACGCGTTTCGTGTCACGATTCAAAATCGTACCTTTGGCCCATTGAATATCGAATAACGTGAACTTAGTCGAATTAAAATCTGTCAGTTTTGGTTATCAGGATGAGCCTGTAATAGATGAGGTTGACCTCATTATCCGGGATGGCGATTTTATTGGGATGATCGGACCTAACGGCGGAGGAAAATCCACCATCATCCGGATCATCATGGGATTGCTCCAGCCCTGGAAAGGTGAAGTAATTATCGCGAAAGAAACTAACATAGGATATCTGCCTCAAACACACAATTTTGATAATCGATACCCTATATCTGTTCTCGAAGTGGTATTGAGCGGGTTACTGAAAGTTCACGGTATCACTACCCGTGTTAATAAAAAGGATAAGCAAAAAGCGCTGGAGGTTTTGAATAAAGTCGGGATGGCTGATCTGGCAAAACGCAGTATCGGAGACCTTTCCGGTGGCCAGATGCAAAGGGTTTTCATTGGCCGGGCATTAATATCGAACCCACAGCTTCTTATACTGGATGAACCTGTAACCTACGTGGACAACAGGTTTGAACAAGAGTTATACAACCTGCTTGAGAAAATAAGCCAGGAGACTTCCATTCTGCTGGTAAGCCACGATATCGGACAGATAGTTTCATCAGTGAGGACCATCGCCTGTGTAAACCGGCAGCTGCATTACCATCCGAGTAACCATATTACTGAAGAGATTTTAGAATCTTATAATTGTCCGATCGACCTGATTACCCATGGTCATGTTCCTCACCGGGTTTTACATACACATCTTCCATGATTCTGGACTTCTTCAACTACGACTTTATCCGGTTTGCACTGGCAGCTTCCTTGCTGGGAAGCATAACTGCCGGGATTATAGGGACCTATGTGGTGACCCGGCGGATGGTATTTATTACTGGTGGAATAACTCATGCCTCTTTTGGAGGACTTGGACTGGGCTTCTTTCTGGGGATAAATCCATTGATCGGAGCGGCAATTTTTGGCCTGGTATCCGGAGTTGGTGTTGAATATTTATCGAGGTTTCATAAAATTCGCGAAGATTCTGTTATCGCCATGGTATGGTCCTTTGGCATGGCTCTCGGAATCATTTTCATCTCACTTTCTCCCGGATATGCCCCCAACCTGATGAGTTACCTGTTTGGCAATATCCTGAGCGTATCAACCCAGGATCTGTGGATAATGGGAATCCTGCTAATACTCGTTCTGGCCCTGTTTATCCCTTTTTTCAGATTAATTCAGTATGCGACTTTCGATGAAGATTTTGCCCGTACCAGCCGTGTGCCTGTCAGCCTGTTCAAATACCTTCTGGCAGCCCTTGTAGCGCTTACAGCAGTTGTATATATCCGGGTCGCAGGAATAATCCTGGTGCTCTCGTTGCTGACCATTCCCCAGAATACAGCCCTTCTCTTTTCCAATAATCTCAAGAAAATCATGTGGTTATCCATTGGCATCGGATTTTTAGGATCCCTCATCGGGTTAATCATTTCTTATGCCTGGGATATTCCGTCCGGAGCCTCCATTATTTTCTCCCTGGTGATCCTCTACTTTGCAGGATCGGCAGGTAATGCCATTTTTAAAGCCAGAAAAAAAATAAAACATTAAACCATAATAGAAAAAACAAGTCTTAAAAAATGTGAAATTGATCCCCTTTGAGTGCAGCCAGATTTGTTTATGAGTTTATGAATCGTACTTTTACGCGGCCTTTTATCCCCCAGGCCAAAGAGGTTGGAAATATTACCATTTAGGTATTCAATATGTATATACGAAAGAGATTAAAATCGTTACGCTTGATCCTAGCCATTATGGCAACAGGGTTTCTTGCATCCTGTGAAACCGCGATAGAAATTAATTCAACCAACCAGGATGTCCCTATCGTTTATTGCGTGTTGAATTCTGCTGATTCCATTCAGTATGTTCGGATTCAAAAAACCTACCTGATTGATCAGGCCGCATTAAATAATCCACCGGATCAGGACAGTATGCTCTTTACCGGGCAGATCGTTGTATCGATGGAAAGATGGTCGGCTGGCAAGGTTGTGGAAACTTACCAGTTCACTGAGACAAACGAAATACCAAAGGATTCAGGTTTTTTCCCCTATCAGAAAAATATTCTGTACAAAGCTAAAATCAAGGTAGTTGCCAATCAGGTTTACCGGCTTTACATTTATCTGGGCAGCAAGGAAAAAGTATTGTATGCCGAAGCTTCATCACTGGGCAGGCTGAATGTCATTGATCCTTTGCCTTTGCAACAAAGGAAAATCAGCCTTTACGACGGAAATAATTATACCTGCCGTTGGGATCAGGTGATCAACGCAGGTGTTTATCAGGTATCGCTCCGGCTCAAATACAAGGAAACCTTATATGGAGTTACCAGTCTGAAGTATCTCGATTGGCCACAGCCATTTGCCAGTCCGGGTTCCGATGTTGATTATTTAAGTATCGATATCAGTGGAGCCCGTTTCATGCATATCCTTCAGGATAATCTTAAATCCGAAGATGGTTTGGTCAGGGAAGTGGTTGGCATCGATTTTCAAATCGTAAGCGGAAGCATCGAGATGAAATATTATATAGAATCAACTTCACCTTCGGAGGGTGCATTAATGGAGAAGCCGGTTTACGGCAATATCAATAATGGTATCGGGCTATTTTGCTCTGTGGCCAGAATTGATGTAAAAAATTTATTGCTGTCGCCTGTCACGATCGACAGTATGGCCTACGGTCAATTTACCAGGAAACTGGGATTTCTGGATCATACTTTAGACAGAGATAGCACCAACAACTTTTAAAGAAACTGAAGGTCATGAAAAAATTATCATCCATCTGGATCCTTGCAGTACTGGTGTTTCTGATTTCCTGTGATAAAACTCCGATAATCCCTGGTGGGGGTACGGATATTCCTGTCGCTAAAATTGTAGGTACCCTTGAAATTGAGTTTCGCGTTCCCGGTTCTTTTCTGGGACCAAGCCGTGTTTTAAGGGCAGACCTTAGCATTGCGAAGGATGCTGAATCGCTTTATAAAGGTCATTTTCTCGAGATGGCCAATGTATATAACAGTAAGCTGATGTACCAGTTCGACCTGGCACCTGGTGTCTATTATTATCAGGCCGGCATTATCTGCGTTGCCGAAGGTGATTCCTGTTCAGCTGCCAGTTTTCCGGGTGGCAAATTCGGCATGAAATGGGCCATAGGCACAGTGGAAGTTAAGCAAGATGCTACCGTCCACGTAATTCCACAATTTACCAACTAGATCATGAAGTTAGCACACAACCGGTACTTTCTCCTTTTATTTCTGGTGATTGCTTCTCTTACGCAGTGTAAAGACGATGAGACAATCAAGACACCACCTGTAGCTTCATTCAAGCTAACACCGACCAGCGGTCTGACAACAACGGTTTTCTCTTTTGATGTGTCTGCATCAAAAGCTACCAATACTGGCGATACCATCCTCTTTATCCGTTGGGACTGGGACAATGACAACATCTGGGATACAGGTTTTTCGCGGTCGAAGTTTTTTACCCATCGATATTACAAACCGGGCGACTATTCCCCGCGCATGGAAATCCGTAACGAAACAGGACAGAGCGATACCACACTCTTAACGGTTCAGGTAGGACGCGGATACAGCGCCCCGCTGCCAAGCTTCACCTTATTACCAGGGAGTGGCAACCTGCGTACTGAATTTGTTTTCAATGCACAAAACACACGCGATGATGAGGATAGCCTGAATACTTTGAAATTCCGCTGGGATTGGGAGGGAGATGGAATCTTTGATACGGATTATTCCGAACAAACATTAATCTCTCACCTTTATAGCTCTTCAAGCATCTACAATCCTGTTCTCGAAGTGATCGATCCAAAGGGATTAACAGCTACACTAAGAAAGACTATCACTGTTTCAACCAGTAATCTCCGGCTTATCCCGCAGTACTCCTGGTCACCTGCAAAACCAACTACTTCGGACACCGTATTATTGGATGCATCAGCGAGTTATGATCCTGATAACGTTGGAAACACATTCACATACCGATGGAATTTCATGGTAAATGCAAAGGATGTTGAATTTGATACAGAATACATGACTAATCCCATTTTCGGACATCAATTCCAAACAGAAGGAGATAACTCTGTTGTACTTGAAATCCGCGATCAATGGGGATTAATCAACCAGGTTAAGTCGACCATCTATGTTGGCCATTCTAATTTAAAGCCAACAGCATCGTTCTTTATCGGATACGAATATGGAAACCTTACCACCAGCTTTTACCTGGATGCAGATGCCTCCACCGACCGCGAAGATATGGCTGCCCAACTCAAGGTAAGATGGGACTTTGAAAGTGATGGAATCTGGGATACAGAATATAACAAAGAACGTACTGCAACACATAAATATTCTGGTGCCGGTTCCTACCATGTAAGGATGCAGATTCTGGACTCCGGTGGGTTGACTGATACAACAGGCCATAATGTTTACGTGAGCTCAGGAACCAATGAAACAGGCCTTATACTTGATAAGGCGAAAAGTATTTCGTACGGTTCCGTTAAAATCGGAAGCCAGTGGTGGATGTCCGAAAACCTGAACGAACCAGGCAAGGTTTGCTACAGCAATCTTATCAGCAACTGCAATTTGTACGGTGGTCTGTATACCTGGACCATTGTCATGAATGGCGTCACAACCGAAAAAGCTAAAGGATTGTGCCCAACAGGCTGGCATGTTCCTACCGTGACCGAATGGCAGACGTTGATGGATTACTATACAGTTGATACCGCTAAAAACCACCTTCTGGTGGGTGGCGACAGTGACTTCAGAATGTTCTTTGCCGGTCAGCGTTCAACCGCAGGCAGGTCAGAAATGATGAATCTGGTTGCTAATTTCTGGACATCGACCAAATCTTCGGGTGATAATGCCTGGGCCTTCTCCTTCCAGAAAGACCAGAACAATTACTTCAAGATCAATCTTGGACAAGCATACGGATTCAGCGTGAGATGTATTAAAGATTGAGGAATAGTCTTCAGTCTTCAGTCTGCAGTAGCATTGGTGAAAATTCGGAATTATCAATAGCCGCGGGTTTTAACCCGTGGCGAAGATGGGGCCAAAAATAAAAAAGAGCGATCCGGTTGGGTCGCTCTTTTTTGTTGGTGCTCTGATTTGATTCCGTACGCAATCGAAACCAAAACCCCGGTTAAAACCGGGGCCTATTGATATATCATTTCTTCTTAGGCTGGAACTTCAATTCATTGAGATAGGCCAGGTACATCAGAACCATGAGGATGATAGAAACAATATAAACGAATCCGGGAACTGATGCTGCCTCTCCGCCTGCGTAAGAGTGCATTCCACCCAGGAAATAGTTCACTCCGAAATAGGTCATCAGGATGGATGCAAAAGCTACAACTGAACCGAAATTGAACGTATAGTCGTTGTCGAAATCCTTCATATTATGCATATGACCTACAAAACTGTATATCAGAATTGAGATCAGGCACCAGGTTTCTTTAGGATCCCATCCCCAGTAACGGCCCCATGATTGGTTAGCCCAGATAGCTCCAAGGAAACAGCCGATAGTAATGAGGTATAGCCCCACTATCAATACGATTTTATTCAATCGGGTCAAATGCTTTATATGGCCATTGACAGCCACTTGATTTTTCCTTGACTTAGCCAGGAAGAGTCCCATGGTAATTAATCCGATAAGTGCACTCAGGCCCAGGAAGGAATAGCTGGTCATGATGATGGCCACATGAATTGTCAGCCAAACCGACTTAAGGACGGGCACCAGCGGGGTAATTTCAGGGTTCATCCAGCTCAGGTGAGCAACAAGCAGCGATAGGGCTGCCAACACTCCGGTAAGGGCTAAAGGCAGCTGTGAACGCTTAACTACGAGGAATCCAGCCAACAGTGTACCCCAGGCAACGAATATCATCGATTCGTAACCATTACTCATCGGGGCATGTCCGGAAAGGTACCAGCGCAACCCAAGACCCACCGTGTGAAGTATCCATCCGGCAAAGAGCAAACTCCCGAATACCCAGGAAGATTTCCGCTGCCATTTGGCTGGTTTGAAAAGCGACCAGATCTGAACAATCAGGAACAATAATCCGACCATCGCATAAAATATCGCCAACCGCTCAAAAATCAATAACTTATTGTAAAGCACTTCCAGATTAGCCCGTTTAGCTGAAGGGATAATAGATTTACCATAACTGATCTGGTATTTGTTAATGCCTTCCCGCAATGACCGGGCCTTTGCCATATCATTGCTTCCCACAGCGGTGAGGTATTCACTGAAAGAACCGGCAATCATCAGGGAATCGATACCGGTGATACCCGCGGGTACCTGGCCGGGGACTGACCATTTTGCCTTCTGATCCCTCTTGTCAGGAAAAATCTGAAGTAGCTGTCCTGACATGCCCATGAAGAAGACATTCAGGGTTTCATCAAGCTTAATTACATATTTATCAACTCCGTTTCTCTGGCTGGGCTGTTTTTTCAAAGCAGCGTTAACCAGATCTCCCATCAAATACTTGTCATTATTGAAGAAATCAGCGTACGATCCTTTACCTCCACTAATTTGAAAAGAATTGGCAATCTCAGCATTCTTTACTTCAAACATTTTAATGGTCTGCCACTCTTCAGGATGAATTAAAAGGCTCAACCAGAACTGCTCCGGCGACATGCCGGCTATATTGTTCTTCCCAAACATCTTACGCAGCATTTCGGAAGACAGCGTATTCACCGGTTTCATTCGGCCTTCACTTCCCTGAACCCAAATTTTTCCAAAAGCCTTTGATTCGGCAGCATTAGGCGGTGTAGGATAATTTTGAGCAGAAGCAGAATGCCCCGTTAAAAATACCATACCAATAATCAGACCGGCAACAGCAGCAGTTTTTTTGCTTTCCCGGAGAAGTCTCTTGAAGCGGCTGCCCGGAGCAAAAAACGACATAATGATAAATGCGATCATCAGAAAATAACCAGCATAGGTCACTCCGCTACCTAGTGCATCGTGATTTACCGAAAGGACAGTACCCATTTCATCGCTGTCAAATGACGACTGATAAAACCGATATCCCTTATGACTCAATATGTTATTCATGAAAATCCGGTAAGGCTTAGTGGATTTAACTTCTGGGTCATTCAGGGTAACCTCGCTTGCAAATGACGAGGGACTCATCGATCCCGGATACTTGTCAAGCTGAAAATCGTTTAATGTAAGACTGAACGGTAGTTTCATCGGTTTTGAACCGAAGCTCGCTGTAAACTTTATTCCACTGATTTCAAACTGATTATCAATAAAACCACTTCTTTGCAGACCGCGAATCACCACTTCCTCAGACCCACTGTTTACTGTAACCCTTATTTGCATTACATCTGCGTGACTGCCGCCACCCCCCATCTGGCCGCCCATTTGCATGGACTCACCGCTTACATATTCAGTGCTCTTGATATTAACCTTGTCAGCCCCAACTTTAAGCGAAACATTTACCTCCTTTTTACTTGCCGGAGAGATAAATATTTTTTGATATTTTTCTGCACTTCCTGATGCATTTTCGGCCTTAATATAGAAATAAGTATCTGAGCTGATATAATCTGCCGTAGTTTCCCCTTCCCGGATATGCATGATTCCTTCAGTACCCACAAAACGGGTAAGTGCTGCTCCGGCTATGATAACCAGAAAGGCGGCGTGGAACATGAAGATTGGTAACCGTTTCAGGTTATACAATTTAAGCCGGACAATATTTGCCAGAATGTTTACAAAAACCAGCAAAACAGCCAAATTAAACCACCAGGCCTGATAAACAACTGCCTGAGCAGCTGTTGTCCCGTTCCGGTTTTCAATAAACGTGGCTACAGCCATGCAAAATGCCAGGAAAACTACAAGCACTCCCATAAAGGACATGGAGAATAGAAACTTCAAAATCTTATTCAAAATTTTCATATCGAAGGTTTTACAAAAAAGAAATTAAAAAGTGGGCGAATCTGAATTTTCGCGAATATAGTATTTTATCCTGATTTCTTTCTGAAGCCTCACTAAAGGCGGGAAGCAAATTTAATCTTCCAAGGCCCTGTATATAAAGTCATTGAATGGCTTCATAAGTCTATAGAAATCAACGAGCCTGGAGGTAAGATCTGGTTGGATTAACAAATCATCGGAAACAGGCACCCAGGGACAAAAGTGTTTATGCTTGAGATATTCGATCAAAGGAAAATCTGCCGGAAAGCCGAGCGGTGGTCTTTTAAGTTTATCCTCTTCGAAAAAAGTGAAATTCTTAACAAATGAAGGTGCTTCAATCAGCCCGGTAAAATCCTCAGGAAAAAGAAAAATCTCTTTTCGAACAGCCTTTAGCTTTTCCGGAGAAGGCATATAGATTCCGCCGGAAACAAAGCTTTCGCCAGGCTGAACATGAAAATAATAGCCAGGTTCCCCGCTATTCTTACCACCGCGTGACATATGCGCGCCGAAATTCGTTTTGTACGGCGTTTTGTCGTTGGCGAATCTTGTATCCCGATAAATCCTGAATAAGGCATCAGATGCTTTCAACCCCTTAACGTGAGGATCTATTTGTCCGAGCTCAGCCAGTATGCGGTCAAGTAAGTGCTCAAAGGCGTCTTTGGCTGCCTGATATTCCGACTTATGCGCATTGAACCAGTCACGGTTATTATTGAGCTCAAGTTCGCGAAGGAAGGTTAGTATTTGGTTCATGATATTGATGTTTCAGAGTTTCAGCAGTTGCAAAATTTCGTGGTTTGCGACGGGGTTCCCGCCTCCGGCTTCGCCTGCGCGGGAATGACAACTCTTCGAGACTGCCGACTGCCGACTGCCAACTGCCGACTGCCAACTGAAGACTGCCGACTGAAGACTTCCGTCCTAAACCGTCCCCTTATACAGATATCCAATTTCATTCACCTTAACAGCAATCTTATCGAGATTTATTCCGCTGCCCTTGATCTTTACCTGACCTGTCGGAAGATCAACATTAACCTCATCAACACCCTCCATTGCAGAGATATTCTTTTCGACGTTCATCTTGCAGTGATTGCAATTCATACCTTCTACCGCTATGATAGTAAAATCGGAATTATTCATATTTTCCATGCTAATTTCTTTAACAAATTAATACAATCGTTGACCAGAATAGTTTTTACTATTCTTTTATCTCCTCATAATCAACATACTCCCCTTCACTCTTCTCAATGATTTTAGGCGACTTAGGTGCTTGAGGGGGGGCTGGCATAGGTTCCTCTTCCTTTTGTCTGAAAGAACGCGAGCCCATTGTGTATACCCTGAAACTGCCAAAGAACCGGAAGATCAGGAAGATCAATAAAATAACAAGAAATATATTCATCTCGAACTACTTGATTGCATAATTATATAGATAGCCCTCTTCACTACCCACCAGCAGGTTAAGGTATTTGGTTGACTGGCCAAGCTTTCCAATGGTAAAGTCGGTTTGCCCATACAGCGGAAATCCGGAATAAACAGTTCCATCACCATTAAACAGCAGAATTTGATTCTTTGTTGCCACAGTCAGTCCAAGTTTTTTAACTTTTCCATCCATTTGATAATATTCCGGAGGATTTGTGACATTCCCGTCGAATTTTTGGGTGAATATTTTTTCACCAGCCAGGTTGAACATCTCGAGCTTGTTGCGATCAACGAACACATATTCAATCGCTCCATCTTTGTTTATATCTTCCACAATTAAATAGTGCTCAGGAGTATACTCCCCAAATTTTTTCGAACTAACGGTTCCATCCATCAGCATAGCATTAACATTCCCGGCTACATCAGTCAGAATAAACCCGGGACCCTGGCCAGATGCCATATTTTGATAAAGAATCCGTGTATTTTTCGAAACAGCAATATCCATGGATGGTTTCACTTTTGCGACACCCTTCCGGTCGACTACATAAACCTTATTCGGATCAGTGAATACCAGATAATCCTTTGTCTGGATTTTAAAGGATTGTACCGGCTGGGTAATGGGGCCCGATGCAGGTCCGAAGTTCCAGCCTTTAATCGGGTTTCCGCCCTTATCATAACCGTAAACTTTGTTGTCTGAGCAGGCAATCATAATCTTATAATCGCGGTTCCCGTCGAAGTCAATCAAGGCCATGCCGTTGGTGGACGGAAGTTTCAGTTTAACAGGATATTTTGGAAGATAAGCCCCGTTCCGGTCCAGGAGATGAATAGCGCTGGCGGTAGAAAACATATATTGCAACCGGCCATTCTTCATAATGTCAACCTGAAAAATTTCAGAATTTATTCTTTGGCCAATATTCTTTTTCCAAAGTATTCGACCGGCAGAGCTTAGCAGATAGAGATTAGCCTTTTCGTCCTGTACGATGATTTCTTTATCCTTCGTTAAATGATTCGTAACAATAACTGGCCGTGTATAAACTTTTGCATCAAGCTTGGATTCCCAGATTACCTGCGGCTTGGTATAGTCGATTTCGGCGTATGAAGCAAAAAGATTATGCTTTGACATCCCGCTTCCAGAGCTGAACTGCAGGCCAACCGCACCGGTTTTACGGATAAACTGATCGTTGGCAAGAAAAACAGAAATGGCTGCAGGGTTTAGGATACTTTCAAACAAAGGCCTTGCTTTATATGGTATCACAAAAAAGGAAGCATTTGACAGAGGTGAAAGGAGGCTGGCAACAGAAAGGTAAACTGCATCGGTTGCCAGTGTTTTATTCAACGAATATTTATGCAGAATCTCTTCGAGCGTTTGAATCTCATCGGCCAAAAGCATTTGATTTTCAATGATTGTAAAATATTTACCGGATACGCCTGAGAAGAAAGTTCCGCCCAGTATTTCAGGCAATCCTTCAAAAGGCATGTTATAAAGGCTGTACTTTTTATTTTCAGCTGGCAGGCGTGGTGGTTTCACCGCAGTCGTGGTACCGGCACGGATGGTCAATTTTTCAATGGCCTGTTTCCCGCTCTTGATCTGTATCATTGCCAGCGAGTGAATGGACTGATCGGCCACACTGCATAAGTATCCGATTGTAAGTTCCCTGAACTCCAGTTCCGACCATACTTTAACAACATCGGCACCCATGATTGAATTAGCTTTATCAATCAGATTTTTCCTTTTTCGGCCTGATTCTCCACCGCCAAGGTAATCCGAGAGCCCTTTGAGAAATACAGCAGGCTCCTGCACTCCTATGGTAAAATAAGCAGCAGTGTTTGCTGGCAGAAACCGCTCAGCTTCAAGCTTTCGTGGTTCCTGGTTTTTAAACAGGTTAAGGTAAGAATTCAGCGTATCACCTTCCATTGCAAAGCCATTCATCCAGATGGCATCATTCCGGAGTGTCAGGTCCAGTTTTGCCCAGTCACCATATCTGGTAAACCTCTCCATTTTCTTCTTCAGCGATGGATTCATCCAACCGCTAAGCCATCCGGGAAGAGTTTTCAGATTAAAATATATATGAACCGCAGCATCATTACCTGCCGTATGAGCGAGCTTACTGAATGCCTGGGTATTATACAAACCATCAGTCTGACTCATCTGCCGGATTGCATTCTCAAGGAGGATCGGCGACGGGCTCACCAGGAGGTAACCCTTATTTTCCGATAAGGAGATCCCTTGAATATTGGTATCAACACCAAAGGTAATCCGATGAATTTGCTGACCGTTATAGGTCCTCTCCGACCATTCCCCGGTTCGTCCACTGATAGAAGATATAAGATTCCTTGCACCTTCCACACTGTTTGATCCCTGATTTTTGAAGATCAGCAGAAACTGATAAAGGTTTTTACCGGTTTGATGAAAAGATACAACAACGGGTCGGCGCTCGAATTGCTGCCTGTAGCGTGAGTCTTTTGTAATCAGGCTATCGATATTTCGAAGAGTCTGAAGGAACGGCTGGATATTTCCCAACTTCTCAATAGAAGGCAAAAGCGGATCTGATTGGATCGCAACTTTCAGCAATTCAGGAATCGATCTTGCTTCCATGATCCAGACAGCATCATCAGGAACCACTTTGATTGCTTCATTCTCACTGGTACCGGCAATCTGGGCCTGTTTGCAAGAAAAAAGCAGGCTGGAAGCCACGACAACCAGCATTACTATTCTAATCGGCAGCACTCTTTTCAACATTGTTCATTTTATACCAAAGGGCAAATTTAAGTTTTTTAGCTATCTTTGTGCCCCGGTTTGGTGCTGTTCACAGCTGATTCCCATTAAAATACTAAAATATCATCAGAATGAGAGTCCTGAAATTCGGGGGCACCTCGGTTGGAAACCCCCAGCGAATCGCGGAAGTAGGCCGATTAATATCGGATTCAACACCCAAGATAGTAGTCCTGTCGGCCATGTCGGGAACTACCAATGATCTGGTCACCTACTCTGAATATTTATACAAAAAAGATCATTCCAGGGCAAAAGCATTTCTGGAATCCATGCGCCAGAAATATTATGGCGTGTCAAATGAACTGTTCCGGACGGAAAAATTCCGTCAGCAGGCACAGGAGATGATCGATTCCCACTTTGACAATCTCGATGAGTTCAATCGCGACATGTTCACCCAGTACGAGGAAAAAACGGTTCTCGCCAAAGGGGAACTGATTTCAACGGCTCTCATGGTTTATCATCTTGAGGAAACGGGCATTGCGAGTATTCTTCTGCCGGCATTGAATTTCATGCGTATTGATAAGGATCAGGAACCTGATAATTATTATATCCGTGAAAATCTGAATCGGGAAATCGCCTTGTATCCGGGTAATACCCTTTTTATCACTCAGGGATTTATTTGCCGGAATGCTTTCGGAGAAATCGACAACCTGAAACGCGGCGGATCGGATTATACTGCTTCCATTATCGGCGCTGCCATAGATGCAGAGGAGATTCAGATATGGACCGATATTGATGGATTTCACAATAATGATCCGAGGTATGTAAAAGGCACTTCCCGGATCGATGATCTATCCTTTGATGAAGCAGCCGAGCTGGCCTATTTCGGTGCCAAAATCCTTCACCCAACAAGTGTAAGGCCTGCACAGGACAAGAACATCCCGGTGAGATTAAAAAACACCATGGACCCTGATTCCCCCGGCACCCTGATAACCAGTAAAGTTACCGGATCAGGTATCAAGGCGGTTGCTGCAAAAGATGGCATTGTCGCCATCAGGATAAAATCGGACCGCATGCTGCTGGCATTCGGGTTCCTGAGGAAAGTTTTTGAAATTTTCGAAAGCCATCGTACCTCAATCGATATGATCGCCACTTCGGAGGTCTCGGTTTCCATGACTATTGACCAAACCGAACGACTGAATGAGATCATCGCTGATCTTGAAAATTACGGAACGGTTGAAGTTATTCGGGATCAGACCATTATCTGTGTAGTTGGCGACATGATCGGGGAAAGCCGCGGCATGGCCGTTCAAGCGCTGGAAGCACTGAGGCATATACCCGTCAGGATGATATCTTACGGATCAAGCAATAATAATATCTCGCTGCTCATCAAGACTTCAGATAAAATTGATGCCCTTAATTCCCTGAGCAACCATCTTTTTCAGTCACGATGAAAACCCGGTTCCCTTTGGATCAGTTTCAGAAGCTTGAAACCCCATTTTATTATTATGATGTTGATCTCCTGAATAAAACGCTGGACGAGGTTTCATCCCTGGCCCGGCAATATGGATTCAGGGTGCACTATGCTCTAAAGGCCAATTCAAATGTGCCGATCCTCCGGAGAATCAGCTCCCGCGGATATGGTGCCGACTGTGTAAGCGGATATGAAGTAAGGCGTGCCCTGGAAACAGGCTTCAATCCATCAGATATTGTATTCGCAGGCGTGGGTAAGGCTGATTGGGAAATTGAATTTGGTCTGGACAATGGTATCTCCTGTTTCAATTCCGAATCCATTCAGGAACTGGAAGTCATCAATGAAATTGCAGGCCGAAAAGGGGTGAAAGCACCGATAGCTTTACGTATAAACCCCCATGTGGATGCTCGAACCCACCATTATATCACTACAGGTATCGAGGAGAATAAATTCGGCATTAACCCCTGGGACTGGGATAAGGTAATCAAATGCATAGGCCGGTCGGCAAATCTCGACTGGCAAGGTCTCCATTTTCATATAGGATCGCAAATCACAGACATAGATGTGTTTAAGGGCTTATGCTCGCGTATAAATGAAATTCAGGCATGGTTTGCATGCAACATGTTTACCCCGAAAATCATCAATGTAGGCGGTGGTTTAGGAATTGATTATTCCAAACCCGATGGTGACGGTACAGATTTTAAAACCTATTTTGAAATTTTTAGCCAGCATCTCGACCTTCAATACGGCCAGGAAGTGCATTTCGAACCTGGTAGGGCATTGGTTGCACAATCGGGCAGTTTAATCTCCAAAGTACTGTATATCAAGGAAGGAGTAAAAACACGGTTTGCCATACTTGATGCCGGCATGACTGAATTGATCCGTCCGGCCCTCTATCAGGCCTTCCATCTGATCGAAAACCTGACCTCGGACCGCAAGGAATTATTATATGATGTTGTCGGACCGATATGCGAATCGTCAGATTGTTTCGGCAAAGCTGTAAATTTACCCGAAACCCGGCGGGGTGATCTGATCGCTATCCGTTCGGCCGGAGCCTATGGCGAAACCATGAGCTCCAACTATAACTTAAGAGAAAAAGTAAAAACCTGGTATTCCGACGAAATTATATCTAATGAGCAAAGCACACATACTCCATCCGGCAAGCAGGTCGGTTAAACTTGTTCTTGAAGACGGAACGGAATGGAAGGGCTGGTCCTTCGGCTCCGAAACCCCAATGGCCGGGGAAGTGGTTTTCAATACTGCCATGGCCGGCTATCCCGAAAGCATTACTGATGCCTCCTATCAGGGCCAGATTCTGGTGCTCACCTACCCACTGATCGGGAATTACGGTGTACCGGGCAAAGTCAGGGAAGACGGGATGCTGAAATTCTTCGAATCAGACAGCATACACATCAGCGGACTGATAATTTCAGATTATTCCTTTGATTTCAGTCACTGGAATGCAGATCAGAGTTTAGCAGAATGGCTGCAGGAATTCGAAATTCCGGGTATTTATGGGATCGATACCCGCACCCTTACAAAACACCTTCGGGAAGAGGGTGCCATGCTTGGCAAAATCATTTTTGACGACGATATCCCTTTCGTCAACCCCAATCTCCTCAATTTGGTTGATCAGGTAAGCACTAAAGAGATAATACGTTACGGAAAAGGAAAAAACAGGATCCTGCTCATCGACTGTGGAGTAAAAAACAATATTATACGTTGCTTTCTCAGGCGGGATACGGAAGTTATCAGGGTTCCATGGGATACTGATATTGATACCATAGAGTATGACGGGCTGTTTATTTCAAACGGACCGGGAGATCCTAAACAGTGCGGCATAACCATCGCAAATATCCGCAAGGCAATTGCCGGCAACAAGCCAATTTTTGGTATCTGCCTGGGCAATCAGCTGATGGGACTGGCAGCCGGCGGAGATACCTATAAACTTAAATATGGCCACCGAAGCCATAACCAGCCGGTGCTCAAGCTCGGTACCAATAAAGCATATATCACTTCACAGAACCATGGGTTTGCCCTGGACGATACCACTCTGCCGGAAGGATGGGAACCATTGTTCAGAAATCTGAATGACGAGACCAATGAAGGGATTATCCACAAAACCAAGCCCTTCTTCTCCTCCCAGTTCCATCCCGAAGCAAGCAGCGGACCTACGGATACGGAGTTTCTGTTTGATGAGTTTATCGCGAATATTCAAAACTCTAAGATCTAACCATGGACTCGAAAATTTCAAAATATAGCAAGGTCCTCGTTTTAGGCTCAGGTGCGCTGAAAATCGGCGAAGCCGGTGAATTTGATTACAGTGGATCACAAGCGCTTAAAGCCTTGCGTGAAGAAGGTATTTATACCATTTTGGTTAATCCGAACATCGCAACAGTACAAACATCTGAAGGGATTGCCGATCAGATTTATTTCCTGCCCGTCACCCCCTATTTTGTAGAAAAAGTGATCAGCAAAGAGCGGCCTGATGGGATATTACTTGCATTTGGCGGACAAACTGCCCTCAACTGTGGCGTTGCACTATTTAAAGGCGGAGTTCTGGAAAAGTATGGTGTAGAGGTTCTTGGAACCCAGGTGAAGGCGATCATGGACACTGAGGACCGTGAACTTTTCGTTCAGAGGCTCGATGAAATTGATGTTAAAACCATTCAGAGTCAGGCAGTAAGCACTCTTGAGGATGCCTATAAGGCTGCAGACAGACTTGGATATCCGGTGATCATCCGTTCAGCTTATGCATTAGGCGGTTTGGGCAGTGGGTTCTGCGACAATCGCGCAGAGCTTGAAAAACTTGCGTACAAATCCCTTACCATGTCGCCGCAGATTTTGGTGGAAAAATCACTGAAAGGATGGAAAGAAGTTGAATATGAAGTAGTTCGAGATCGCTACGACAATTGCATAACGGTTTGTAATATGGAGAACTTCGATCCGCTGGGCATTCATACCGGCGAAAGCATCGTAGTGGCTCCATCGCAAACGCTGTCGAATGCAGAATATCATAAGCTCAGAGCATTATCTATTAAAATTATCAGGCATATTAAAATTGTTGGTGAATGTAATGTACAATATGCCCTCGACCCGAATTCTGAAGACTACCGCGTTATTGAAGTCAATGCCAGACTTAGCCGTTCATCGGCTCTGGCTTCGAAAGCTACCGGCTATCCGCTGGCGTTCGTCGCGGCAAAGCTCGGACTCGGTTACGGATTGCATGAACTCAAGAACAGTGTAACCCTGACTACTACTGCTTGCTTTGAACCTGCCCTTGATTATATCGTTGTTAAGATTCCACGCTGGGATCTGGATAAATTTGAGGGAGTATCGCATGAGATCGGCTCCAGCATGAAAAGTGTCGGCGAGGTAATGGCCATTGGTCGGACCTTTGAAGAGGCTATTCAGAAAGGGCTGCGCATGATCGGTCAAGGCATGCACGGATTTGTGGGGAACCGTGGAATGGAGTTCGGCAGTCTGGATCAGGAACTTCGCACCCCGACTGATGTCAGGATTTTTGTGATTGCCCAGGCACTGGAACATGGGATGACGGTTGAGCAAATCCATGAAAAAACGGGTATCGACCTGTGGTTTCTGGTAAAACTCAGGAATATCGTCCGACTGAAAAATATGCTTGAGGAAAATAATTCACTTGAATCAACGGATATCGACCTTATCAGGGAAGCAAAAATCAGAGGATTTTCCGATTTCCAGATTACCAGGATGATATTGAAAAGTCCTGTCGAGCGGATCGAAGAAGACATGCTGAAGGTCAGAGGTTTCCGTAAAGCGGCTGGTATTGTGCCATACGTTCGCCAGATAGATACGCTGGCGGCCGAGTATCCTGCCCAAACCAATTATTTGTACCTTACTTACTCATCCTCCTCGCACGACGTAACTTTTACTGACAGTGAGAATACTGTAATCGTTCTTGGATCAGGAGCTTACCGCATCGGAAGTTCGGTGGAGTTCGACTGGTGCAGTGTTAATGCCCTTCAGACCATCCGAAAAGAAGGATATCGGGGAATCATGATTAATTATAATCCCGAAACGGTATCGACGGATTATGATATGAGCGACAGGCTCTATTTTGATGAATTATCGTTCGAGCGGGTATTGGACATTCTTGACCTGGAGACGCCGCTGGGAGTAGTGGTCTCTATGGGCGGACAGATACCGAATAACCTGGCTCTCAGACTACACGGACAAAAAATACCTATTATCGGAACCTCTCCGGTATCCATTGACCGGGCCGAGGACCGCCATAAATTCTCCATGATGCTCGACACCCTCGACATTGATCAGCCCGAATGGCAGGAGCTGACGAGCATCGATGAGATACATCATTTTACTGACCGCATTGGTTTTCCGGTATTGATCAGGCCGTCGTACGTATTGTCGGGAGCTGCTATGAACGTGGTTTCCAATAAAGAAGAACTCGACAATTACCTTCATCTTGCAGCAAAAGTATCGAAGCAGCATCCGGTGGTTGTCACTGATTTTATAGAGCAGGCCAAGGAGATTGAAATTGATGCGGTTGCCAGCAAAGGCGAGCTTATTGCTTATGCCATCAGCGAGCACGTAGAATATGCAGGGGTTCACTCCGGTGATGCCACCATGGTATTCCCCCCGCAAAAACTATATTTTGAGACTGTAAGAAGAATCAAGAAGATCGCCAGGCAGATTGCAAAAGAGCTTAACATTTCAGGTCCGTTTAATATTCAATTCCTCGCCAAGGATAACGATATCAAGGTTATCGAGTGCAACCTCAGGGCTTCACGCTCGTTACCTTTCGTATCCAAGGTACTTAAGACAAACCTCATCGAACTTGCTACCAAAGTCATGTTGGGCAAGCCGTTTGAGAAGCCTAAAAAATCGATTTTCGACCTGGACTATATCGGGGTAAAAGCCTCACAGTTCTCCTTTTCCAGACTTCAGAAAGCTGATCCGGTGCTGGGAGTAGATATGTCATCAACCGGCGAAGTTGGCTGCATCGGAGAAGACTATTATGATGCTATCCTGAAGTCCATGCTTTCTGTTGGGTATAAGATTCCGAAAAAGAACATCCTGTTATCTACCGGTCCTATCAAGGACAAAGTTCATCTTCTGGAAGCATGCCATCTGTTGGATAATCATGGCTATGAAATATTTGCCACTCCGGGAACTGGTGATTTCCTGCGTGGAAATGGTATTCCTGCCACCATACTTCACTGGCCGGATGAGCGTGTTAACCCCAATGTTACCGAGTATATCCGTAACGGACTGATCCACTTGGTCATTAATATCCCAAAGAACCTTACGCAGGGTGAACTGAAGAATGATTATACCATTCGTCGCGACGCCATCGATTTTAATGTACCCCTGATCACAAATGCCCGATTGGCTGCTGCCTTTATCACGGCTTTCTGCAAACTCGACCTGGAGGACATTTCAATTAAGGCATGGAAAGAATATTAGGCGATCATCGGGCTGAGGTTGTTATTGCCGGTGCCGGACCAGCGGGCATGTCCACTGCCCTGTTTCTGGCTAAGAAGGGGATTGGTTCAACCATTATTGAAAAAGAGACTTTCCCTCGTGAAAAAATTTGCGGCGACGGATTAAGCGGCTGGGTGATCACTATGCTGCGGAGAATCAATCCGGACCTTGTAACCAAACTTCAGGAATTACCTTGTCAGCTGCCTTCATATGGAGTCCGGTTTTTTGCGCCGAACATGAAAGCGGTACCTCTGCCCTACCGGAATGCAAAATATCCTGACGATCCTCCAGGTCATATTATCAGAAGAATAGATTTCGACAACCTGCTCATGGAAGAGGTGTTAAGAGAGCCACTTATTAAAGTGATCCAGGGAGTTACGATAGCAAAGCTGGAATATGGCACCAATGATATCATCCTGACTGATACCAGTGGAAATTTTCGCATATCTGCAGCTATTTGTGTGATGGCTTCCGGTGCCTCGGGTAAAATCACAGGATCGATCGACCCTGTAAAAAGGGATTACAAGCATCAGGCAACCGGAATCAGGCAGTATTTTGAAGGAGTGACCGGGGTGCACGAAGGCAACTTTGTGGATTTTTATTTTCTCGATGAATTTTTACCGGGGTACCTTTGGGTTTTCCCACAACCGGATGGAACGGCAAACGTGGGAGCAGGTATCCGAACTGACATTTTGAAGAAACGGAAACTGACGTTAAAGCAGGTTATGGAACAGGCGCTGATCCAGAATGCTCATTTGGCCGAAAGATTTAAAAATGCCCGTCCGTTATCAGGAATTGCAGCCTGGAATCTTCCCCTTGGCTCAAAAAAAATTAAGTTATCCGGCAATCGGCTCTTGCTGACTGGTGATGCAGGTTCACTGATCGATCCATTTACCGGTGAAGGTGTTGGAAATGCTATGTGGTCGGGTTTTGCTGCCGCTGAGCATATCGAAAAAGCAATGAAAGCAGGTCGTTTTGATGCATCCTTTAATAAACAGTATGATCGTTTTGTTTACAAGAAACTTTGGAAGGAGCTTCGAAATTCCACCTGGATCCAAAAGCTGATCAACTATCCGAAACTTTTTAACTGGGTGATGAATAAGGTTACGGCAAATCCCGACTTGCAGCAATCGCTAATCCGGATGATTGATGATCTTGATGAGAGAAAGAAACTAACCAAAATATCCTTTTACCTCCGGCTTCTAAGCCGTAAATGACCATGGCGCACAGATTTTTCTTCTTTGCAGGCGGTGATTATAATGGGGGGCACGGGAATACATTTACCTCAAATTTCATCAGGTACCTGGCCGAAGTAATTGGGCACCGGTTCAGCGTAATTGAAGGAATCTATCATCACAGGCCGGTTATGAATGTTATCTGGGCTTTGAACCGTGCACAGGAGCCACTCAAAGCACCTCTTCAGAATCAGATCATTGCCAGTTCTGTTAACCAGATCCTTACTTGCCCGCAAACTCACGGATCAAAACTGACACTCGTATCATCGAGCTATGGAAGTGTTGTAGCAGCGCAGACAGCCTGCCATCTTGCCGAGGTTCATCTGGAAGAAAAAAGGTTAACTCACCCGTTCAATCTTGCTCTCGGTGCCAGCATGGTGCATGAACAATCAGGATTGCTTCGAAAGCTTGAATACTACCAGCAACAAGGGGTCATTGATAAAATTTTGCTGAGTGAATTGCATGATGATGGCGACAATTCAAATGGCCTGGGTGGCCGCACCAGGTTTGAGGCTTACTCGAATGGTCTGGGCATTTGCTTCCCCATTTTATCCAGAAAATTCAGTGGTCCCTCATTCCTTAACAATGATCCTGTCCATGGTCATCTCCACCGGGTGCGTGCCCAATCAATTCAAAAAGCAAAGGATTTTATTCAGACCATTCTAATCGATCATGAGCTCGGCGGGAAAGAAAATAAGGCTAAAGCTGAGTTATTGCTTGAGAAAGAGCTAACGGACTAAAGATATTAGCACCTGCATAGCGCCGTTATAAGGGACGGGGTCCCGTTGCTGAATGCCGCTGTAAGGGACGGGGTCCCCGCATCCGGCTGCGCCTGCGCGGGGATGACAACTCTGCCGAGGCTAATTTGACATTGGTAATTCAAAATTCAAAACTGGCCATCGACCCTCTAACTTTCAACTTTTTTAAAGTCAATGTAGCCATTCTCAATGTCGGTCGCAACCAGCTGAACCCTGATTTTTAGTCCAACATCCAGTCCTTCGGCGCCGGATATAATCCTGCCCTCAATATGCGGGTGCTGGATTCTGACCCAGGTACCTTTTTCAGCAGCACCAGTTACGATAGCATCATACTCTTCTCCAATATGGTGTTCAAGTACCAGGGCAGCCGCGGATTTTGAAACCTGACGCTCAACTTTTTTCGCATCATCCTCTTTTTGGGTACAGTGCAAGGCGAGGCTTTCAAGTTCATCGTGCGTATACGGCACCTCTTTCGCTTCAATAGCGCTCTTTAACAGCCGGTGGGTAATCAGATCGGGGTAACGTCGGTTTGGGGCTGTGGAATGAGAATAATTTCTGACCGCCAATCCGAAATGCCCTTCTGATGTTTCTTCGGGAAATCCTATTGCATATTCACCCGGACCCAGTAGTTTAATGATGCTCAGCGATAAATCAGGGAAGTTATCAGGATCATTTTTCTTGGCTGCTGCCATGAACTCCTGCAAGGCTTTGGAATTCGGTTCGATAGGAAGTGATACTCCACTTTCCGAAGCAATCTCGCAAATACGGGTCCATCTTTTGGGATTCTTAACTATGCGTCTGAAAGTTGGAAATTTTTTATCAGCCAGGAAAGTGGCAGTCGCTTCATTAGTACAAATCATGAATTCCTCGATGATATCGCGTGCCCTGGTTCGCTGTGTCTCCCTTAATTCCAAAATCATATCCCCTTCAAAAACCGGAGTTGATTCCCGTGATTCAAAGTCGAGGGCACCCATTGAATGCCTAAGCTTTTTCATTTGTACAGCAATGGTATCCTGCAACTTAATATTGTCAGCCAAACCTGCCACTCTTGAAATTTCCAGCGGAACAGGCTCATCTCCCTCAATCCAGGCACCTACTGTTATATAATCAAGTTTTGCGCGACTGCGAACCAAGGCTCTGTATACATCTGACCTGATCATCTCTCCTTCTTTCGAAATAGTCATATCGACCACCAGCGCCATTCTTTCGCAATGGTAATTTAAGGAAGTCAGATCGGTTGACAGCCTTTCGGGCAGCATCGGGAATACCTCGGCGGTCGTATAAATTGATGTTGTATTCTGTCGGGCATGCTGATCTATGGCAGACCCTTTTCGGACCAGCGTATCAACATCCGCAATAGCCACGAGCAATCGGTTGAACCCGTCGGGCAATGCTTCTGCAACTGTAAGCTGGTCAAGATCCCGTGAATCATGGTTATCGATTGAGCACCAGCACATATATCGCTGATCGCGAATCTTCCCGGTAAGTAAAGAGTCGGGTTTTAAAAGGTCAAGCTCTGCGATGGCTTCAGGAGAAAAATCGGGGAGCAGACCTCGTGAGGTCATTGCTATACGGGCAAGTTCCTTAAGAATGGAGCGATGACTGCGATTATCAGTTTGTATCATGCTCAAAAATACACTTTATGCAGAGAAGGATGATCATCCGGGCAGAACCGTGTTATAAATGAAAAATAATGCATCTTTGTCAACAACCCCAAATCAAAAGTATCAAACCATCTATCTCAATTATTTGGATTTTAGTACTTTAAATATTTTATGAAGCATTTAATCAGGAATATTCTGGTAACCGGTATACTATGTCTGTTGGTTGATGCGACTTTGTTTGCTCAAAAGTCAATCGTAATTCAGCCTTCCTTTACTTACATGGATTGCCGCACCATGGCTGTTCCGCCTGCACCCGGTGACACATTAAAAATTTTATCCGGCAGAATTCAGTCTCTCAAGTTCAAATTTCTTCAGGGAACGAAAGAGAAACCTATTGTAATAATCAATAGCGGAGGGCCTGTCAGTATCGTTACTGCTAACTGGGGTGCCCTCTCTTTTGAAAATTGCCAGTTTATTAAAGTCACAGGAACTGGCGACAAGAATGTAGTCTATGGATTTAAG
>CAIXHD010000079.1 GCA_903919065.1 uncultured Bacteroidota bacterium | reverse complement strand
GTTTCAATCGGGAAATGATGCCCCATAAGGTCCTGCTTGCCCAGCGTACAGGGCACCAGCATGGCTGGTCCGCCAAGCTTCTTATACCGCTCAAACAAAATAAAAGTGTTCTCCTCCGGCGGAACAACCTTGTCATCCAATCCGATCATATGTATCAGCGGAACCTTTGCTGCTGCCAGTTTATCAAGATTATCATAAGCCACATTGGCGTAAACTTTAGCCTCCTCATCGGATTTAAACCCAAACTCCTTTTTCAGCAAATCCCAGTCGCCCTTGCTGCCGACACCTCTTCCAAACCCTCCCGGCCAGCTTTTAAAATCACAAACCGGGGCTTCTCCATAGATAGCATTGATCCGCTCAGGATGCTTTTTGGCCCACGAATAGGCATACAATCCACCACGACTCACCCCTTCGAGCGACACTTTTTCGTTCAATTGATAATTTGCGCGGAGATAATCGTAAAACCGATCCCAAATGCCCACTGCTCTTGGGCTGCCGAACATATCGACCGCATCAACATAGGCAACGTGAAATCCTTCCGACAGGAGAATACTGTCCATATCGGCATGCCAATCGAAGAACATTGCCTTCCAAAGCCATGGATTTCCGGCGAGCGGTTTTGCCGGTCTTACCAGATAGGCGGTCATCCCCTCGAATGGGAATTCTACTCTTTCGAATCCTTTCCAGACCGAAGTTTTTGTTTTCGGCTGGTTTTGAGCAATGGCTTTTTCCTGATTAAAACAGATGATGAGGATCAAAATAAAAAAGCAGGGGATCAATTTTCGCATGACGAGTAATTTTTATGACGATGACTAAATTACAAATAATGAACCCACAAGAATTAATGGTCAAAAAATGCAGGGATATTTATGTGAGTACACTATGTGCAATGCTCGCAAAATGCACTATAATAACTTGAGTACTGCTTTAGTAACTGACAAATCCGATTATGGCCGGGCAATTATTAACATCTGATAAATAGGGTTAAAAAGGTTAAAGTTCATCAACCAGAAATACCGATTTCACCGGATCCAGCTTAAGCCGTATCCTGGTATATTGCTGCCCGTTGAGGGTTTCCAATGTGGTTTCTCCATCGGATATCATACCGGTATATGGATTCCAAACCTGTATCTTCCGATTTCCCTTTAAGGTTACCGGAGTATCTATGGTGTTATCCGAGGAATTGGCAAAGAACCATATATTCGTGTCATTCAGCTGTTTGTGGATATAAGAAAGGGAACCTCCGCTAACCGGCACTTCGTTTTCAAAACGAACATCCCAAGATATTCCGGTATCATCCAGCACCTTTTTCAGAACTACCGGGTTTGGAGCAGGGATGAACCAGGCCTTACCCCCCTTGCTGTTCGAATGCATTGTATAGGTTTTCAAATCCTGGAGAATATTCCGGTCCTGCGTGTCAAGAATCTCAATTTCGGCGATATTCATTTTATTCAACGCGCCGCTGTCCTGACAGATCAAGATTTCCTGATAAGGCTCGATCATTTCTGATTTTATAATTGTTTCACTCTTTATTCCTTTAGCCCCTGCAATGACGATATTATCCCGAACAGCTTTCTCCTGCCCGAGAGCTTTTCTCCATACAACACTGCAGGTGAAAGGCTTTTCATCAGCGTTTGTTATTTTTATCCGCAGATCTTTCCTTTCCTTACCCAGGCGGATAACAATCCAATCACCCTTATAATTCCCCTGCGATGGTTTCCAGGAGGTTTCCTTTTTTCCATCGATGGCATACGCAGGTATAAAACCACCCGTATTCCAGCTGCTCGATGCCGTAACCCCAGTCAAACCGGGAGTATCAAACGCGTCTGCTCCAAACATTTCTTTAATTATCCTCCTCACCTCCTCTCCATTATCCTCCCTACCTTTGTTGACTTCCGCCGCATGATCCGGGAGCATAGAGGTTGCAATAACCTTTCCTCCCTGATCATAAAATTTCTTGATTTTCTGCAGGTTACTGAGTTGAATAGTCCGTGAGCCGGGGATGATCATTATCTTGAAATTCTCCTGATTGATCTTATTCATCAATTGAATTTCGCTTCCCTTTAAGGTGCATTTTTCATCCAGAATCTCCGGATGGATATAAGTAAAATCCCTGCGGATATTCAGTGAAAGCATTTCTCCGATATCCTGATAATCAGCCTCCCCGGGAATGATTCCGCCCATACCCGGATCACCCGGACCAAAATAATAGCTGCCCTGCAGCGAGGCAATAGGATAAAGTATCCCGATATCAGCAATATGACTGCCACCCTGAAGCAGAGTCTGCAACCGGCCGATATATTCATTATAAGCAGGAAGCATCGGGCCAAACTTCTTACCTTCCGGTGAAAGTTCCGGAGCGATATCAACTGCATCGGTGTACCATACGGCATGCGGCTCCATGAGGTTTATCCCTTTGGCAAACTGGTCCATCGCTTCCTGATAAAGGATTTTCTCCGACATTTTTCCCATTGCGCCATAACATTCAGTTGCCACAATCGGCCTGTCATAATTGTATGCCGATGAGCTTATTACCTTATAAATTGCCGATGACCTCCCATAATAAAAGATCTCATCCACGGCAGGAATATCCTGATATTTGAATGCCTTCATCAGATCGCCGCAGGTGGCCACAGGATTAACAATCTCCTCCTGATCCACATGACCGGTTAGCTGAATTTTATGGGCGCTGCACCAGTCATTGATGGTTTTCGGAAACCCCGCAGCATATAATTCCGCACGAAACCCAAGCAGGGCATTACGGGCAGCTTCAGTTTCCGCACCAATATCGAACCATAATGAAGGATAATAGAGCACCGGGCTGTACCCGTATTTTGCCTTGAATTTATTGTTGAATTCACCGGTCCAGGTTCGGGCACCATCCACCCAACGCAGGCAGGGTTCATCATAAAATGCAATATCGATGGTGGTTCCAAAATGTTCAGGAAACGTTTCGTAATACTTGTCGTAGGTCAGATTTATAAACTTGCCAACAGCCTCCGGGCTGAGATAATCGCAGTGTTTGCGATCGGAAGAGCTGTCCGGAACCAGAGTAAAAATCATGACCTCCCAATTTCCGGCAGGCAGGGTAGCAGTTAATTCACCTTTGCTGGCAAAAGCCGACAGGTCGATCCGTTTCTTTGATGACTTTTCCATTCCCACGGCACCCATATTAACTCCGGCAGGGAGTATCTGTTTAAAGGTTTTAGGTCCGGTCACCTCTTTGGATTCCATATCGAGCCGCTTGCTCAGGGCCTCCGGATATTTCTTTACCAGGTTGCCGCCGGCCATCCCGCTGGGAAAATAAAATTCATCATATAAGCACATTTTCATGCCCAAACTATCGGCAATTTCGATAGCCATTTTATATTGAGCCAGAAATTCAGGTGTCATGTACTCGGGAGTCATTCCATAGGAGGGAAGGATGCCCAATCCAAAATATCCGGCCTCCTTAGATGCCTTCATCACCCGGAGTGTTTGCTCACGGCTTAACGGCTTGTTCCAGAACCAGAGCGGCCTGGATTTCATGCTTAACGGAGGGTTCGCAAAGTCCTGTTTTAACCGGTCCTTCGGCAGCGAAGCAGAGGTGAGGAGGAGAATGGTAAGAAGCAGAGCAGTTAGGAGCTGAGTGGTGTGGCTGATGGTTTTGCGTGTCATGGGGTTTTTCTTTAACCACGGATGCATTTTAAGAGAGACCGAAGAAAGACGAAAGACGAGAGACGTAAGACAGCAAGAATCTGCGTCTTTTTGTCTTCTGTCTACGGTCTATTGTCTATTGTCTTCTGTCTCTTAAAGTGTCTCCGTGTTTCTCTTAGTTTAGTTCAATATTAACAACATTTTCTGCCTGGAGCTTTATCCAGACAATCACCGAGGGCGTACCTTCCGCATCGTACTCCACAGCATAGCGGAAATCTTTCCCCCTAAGTACTGGCTTACCGTTGATTGTAAGCTTGATATCCTTTTTATCCCAATGTTTGATAACGAAGGCTGGATTAACAATAGGTGAATCCTTGCTTCCATTCAGGGCACAAGTCAATTTACTAATTTTCTTATCAGCTGTCAGCCGATATGCACGCTCGGTGTAATCATATCCATCTGATTTAAATCCCTGAGACATTAATTTCAGTTCGGCTGGAAAATTCCACGACCGGGCAAGTGTCACCAATGATTTGGGATCTTTATCGGTCATGCC
>CAIXHD010000078.1 GCA_903919065.1 uncultured Bacteroidota bacterium | reverse complement strand
TTCATATTGTGCGGCAGGCGTAAAATCGGGCCTGCCCGCATCAGCCTCGCCCTGCACCCAGAGAACAGCCCGAACACCGGCGGGTCCGAACCATTTGGTCCGTTCCACCAGCCGCTCGATATTGCCCGACGAGGCACCCGGAACCCATTCCCTCACTCTCAGCCAGTTAACAGTCGCAGATCGAAAGCATACCGGTGCCCTGGACGACCTGGACAGCATGTCGCCCAGAATAGGCCAGGGGGTGCCACCATCACCAACCGCGTCAGGAATCGGATCGGCAGCGGGAGTGAACTGTTTGCCGTCGAAATAAACCGACAGGGTTTCTGCTGATTGCTGTCGAGGCTTACCATAATTTACAGAATTGGACTGTCCGGCAGTGATAAAAACATCCCCTACACCAACGTGATTTACAGAATCTTCACCAAGGATAGCTACATCGTCGGGTGATTTCCGGAAACGGACCTTCAGCGAGTACCAGCCACCTGTTGCCAATCTGACCTTACCGCTGAACCTGCCGTCCTGAATTTGATTTCCCTGAGCAAGGATAATCCAATCGGTGGCTTTGCCGCGCAACCCGCGATCCAGTCCGGCCTTTGCCTCCACGATAACCGTTCCCGCGGGAGCCGTGCCCGATACGGCAACCTCTGCCGATTCAGTAGCATCTCGCTGGAATACCTGCCGCTCGAGAGGAAAGTGTAACCCGGTATATGAATCCGGCCGGGCAGCCGACAGTGCCATTAGCATCACTGCGGTGATCCCTAGAACACCTGCAAATCGCCTGACTGACTGATAAAAGATTTTCATTCCTGTATATTTTATTTCACAGCCACTTGAGCAGTTGTTCGCACAGTCACCGGGCCCATCAAACCCGATTCCTGCAAAGGTGAGCCCTTTGACCACAGTCGCCAGCTGGTAAAAGTAAAGCGGCCGGTTGGGCTTGGTTTCTTTTCGTCCAGCCATTGAGGCCACTTTTTCAGGGTGCCGTTTTCATTCCGCTCGCTGTCCTCAGCCAGTTGCTCGTCACCTATCATCCTATTTATCATAAGATTAACCACTTCAATCTCGATGGAATTTTCGCCTTCATGGATCGCATCGGTAATATCAACGCGATAAGGTGGCCGCCAAAGTATGCCAAGATCCTTTCCATTGAGTTTCACTTTAGCCATCACGGCAACTCTGCCAAGATCCAGATATATCAGCTGTTTAAGTTTCTCACTGCTCTTTTCAAGCATTGGGTATTTAAACGATTTTCGATAGGTAGCGGCACCTGAAAAATACTTCACTCCAGTATCCGGATGCTTACTCCAGGAGATGAGTTTATCGAGTGTGATTTTTTCCGGTGCGCCCCACCCGGGAGTAAAGCTTAATTCCCATGGGCCACTCAACTCCATTTTCGGGAGTATCCGATCTGTCATTATACTGCGAGTTTTTCCGTCCGCAGTTTTGATTTCATAGGTGCCATTTTTCAAAATCTCGCGGCTGACCAGATCGAATGCCGGTTCATTTTTCAGAACAACGGTTGTATCAGGCACCGTTTTGAAAAGCTGGTTGATTTCATCAGCATTCAAAGCTTTTGCATACTGACCGAGGCCCGCCATTTGACCGGTAAATGTTTTTACCCGCCGGGTATGAACCACACCGTAACCTCCATGAACAACCTTGGTGCTCTTCAACCCTTTATGAAGCAGCTTGCCGTTGATCCAGAGGCTCGGGGTATTATCCTGATAAACAACGGCGATGTGCGTCCATCCGGTTATCGGGATCTCCTGAACCAGAATTGACGGGAAATAATCGGCAGTGTGTTCACAAACAACAACACCATTGGTACCCACCCCGAAACCGGCGCCTGCATCTTTAACTGTCCAGACCTCGTGACCGGGAGCAGCATATACCACATCATTCCGTTCGCCGGACAGGGCAGCGGCTCCTTTATTTGTTTCTACCGGAAGAGCAATCTCCAGATCGGGTTTCACCCAGCCGGCCATGGTAAAATTGGTGCGGGTTTCCACTCCGGGAGCTGCAGCTATCTCTTTCTTAACAGATATATCCATGGATACCAGCTCTTTTCCATCGACTTTTACAGAAACTATTCTGTCTGCATCTTTAACCACAGCCTTACTGAAAACAATAAATCGGGAGCCGGATGGTTCAAACTGCAAAGGAATCAATGTACAACCATCTGATTCTTCAAATACTGACAGAGGCTCCATCTTACCTGTAACCGCATCCCAGGATTCAGGTTTCATGCCGGTAACACGGAAACTGCAAACGATATCAGTGGTTTCCTTTTCCTGACTGGCAATAAAAAAGACCTCTTTCCCGTCTATGGACCGGTGTATGAAATTCATGGGCACACTGGAAATAAAATCAGGCTTGATGCCCATTCCAGCCAGAGCCTCAGATGGTGTTTTATCGGAGATAATCTTCCCGCTGCCCCAGAGATTTTCAACCAATTTATTAACCTGTGCATCCGATTCCGGGTAACCTGAAAGGCCCGGAGCAGAAACCGGAGCTTTTCCCGTAATTTTTGCGCCAGCGTCCACGAGTGCTGTAATTTTCGTCAGCATGGCGATTGACATTTCTGCATCATCAGGTAATACCAACAAGCGGTAATGCATACCGGAAGGTACAACCAGCATTCCGTCCTTAACGGTTACATCTTTCAGAAATTTCTGCGGGCTGATGCCATCATAATCATATCCGTTCAGCTTCAGTACACGGAATCTTTGCAGCGGCTCCTCGGAATTCAGGCTCAGTACATCCGCGACGAATGATCCCTGTCGGAGCATATACTGGCATCTGGCAACATATTCATGCCAGGCTTTTGAATCTTCCCACCACGTTTGGGTTCGCTCATAGTGCAGTCCCCATGGCCCCATGGTCATACCCGGCCGGCGATCCTCCGCCCAGGGCTGCATGGCATACCGATGGATGATAAAGCGGTTTACGCCGTCGCAAAACGCCCGGTCGCCGAGTGCCTTGATAGCGGCAGGATGCAACAACCAGCGCTCTTCACCGCCAGAGGTAAATGCTTCAGCTCCGGTAACCGGCAAACCGTTCACATGTGAGAGCGATGACATGGCCTTCTGGGTCCACCAGAAACCGCCACCGTCCTGCGTCCAGAATTCACTGATCGGCTCATCGATATAATTTCCAACATCAAGGTCATTTGCCGGTGTGGAATAAGATTCCATGGATAGACGTAATCCATCTTTATTTGCCAGTTCTTTCAGGTGGCCGATATAATTTACGACCAGCAGATCCGATACTGTTTGCCTTACATCCCGAAGGAATCGCTCTGATAATTCAGGACTTTCAACGATACGTCCGGTAAGCACCGGCATCCATGTTGTCATGTCGTATCCGCGCAGTCTATTAAACTCTTCGCGCATTTTCGGTGTCCAGTTCTGTGCGCCAACTTCCCAGCTGTCAACGTGGGTTGCGGCAAAAGCTTTGCCTGCGAGCGGACCAACATCTTTAACCAGTTTTCCGATCATGCCATTATAATTGGCCTCAATCCCTTCCGGGCTCAGCTTGTCGCATTCGGGTCCCCTGCCGGTCATTGGGGAAGGGGCATTTTCCGCGCCGGTAAATGTATGTCCGAACCTTATAACTGTCCACCCTGATTTACCGTCCAATTTTGGAGCATCCCAGGTTAGCTTACCTAAGGAATCCATATTAGCTGAGATATCCAATATTTTAACACGTTCGATCAGAGACGCTGCCGGAACTGCCGCGCCTTCCGTTGCCTCCAGGCTGCCGGGCATCATACCGCCGGACGACATACTCTTTGCCGCGAGGTTCTTTATGCGGTAGGCCGGATTATTGGCGTCTGCCGGTGTTGGGAATGCCAGTACAGATATATCGCGATAAAAGCCGCTGTTTGTTTTAGGCATGGGCAGCATTCCTGAAAATTTTTGTCCGGCAGAAACCAGCTTTTCGCTGGCCGTTACCACCTGCATTGATTTATCGAGTGGTACCCACGGACCGCCGCTTCCGTTCCAGCCGGCATCGTTATTCATGTTCACTTCAATGCCCAGGCGGCTTGCTTCTTCCGTCATGAACTTAAACAGTTCCCGCCATTTATCGCCCATAAATGCTACCGGTCCGACCGGTGCTCCCTGGTCGACCTCCATAATTAAAACTCCGCCGATTCCTACGCGTTTCATTGCTTCGAGGTCGGCAGTGATCCCTTCGCGCGTAATATTGCTGTTGAGCCAGAACCAGTACACCCATATACGGGCATCATCCGGAGGGGAAACAAAGTTCTTTGCCAGTTTGTCAACTTCGCCGGCTTTTTTGTCCGGAGTACATTGGGTCAGGAACAATCCCATTCCCAAAACGATGAGTACAAGCAGAAATTTTTTCATAAGTATAATCGATAAATGGTTAGGAGCGCTATACCGCCGGGATGGAGATGAACCACAAATTTTCCGTCCTTGTTTCGCTGAACTTCTTCATCCTGATGCTTAAACACGGTCTCCTCTACATTCAGGGTCAGCGGAACAAGTTGTCTGACAGTTGCTTTTGATGATTCAAATCCGGATTGCCCGGTGAAGGAAAAT
>CAIXHD010000077.1 GCA_903919065.1 uncultured Bacteroidota bacterium | reverse complement strand
TGATGGTGATGACGCTGAAGTGAAGCACTTCTAGAGTTGCCAACTTGAAAGAAAAGTTGGCAACTCAGCTGTCAGCTGTAAAATAAAAAACCCCGGCTCTTGCGAGACCGGGGCTTTTTTAAAATGAATATTATAGCTTATGGTAAACCACTATTGGTTCAGCAAAACTTTTCTGGTGTCGGTTTTGTTGCCGGATTGCAGTCTGAAAAGATAAATTCCTTTGCTTAAGCCTGATACATCAAACTGTTTCAGGGTTAATCCTGCCTGCTGTTTTCCTTCAACAATACGGAGCGCTTCGCGTCCCTGCAAATCTGTTACATTCAGGATGTAAGGAGCTTCCTGATCGAGCTGGAACTGAACTGTTGCATTTGTTCCGTTCTGGTAAACCTTATCAAGACCGAACGATTGTTCTCCAATCAGTAACGAATTTTCCAGTTTTCCTGATTTAGGCAGAATATTTGGGTCGGTAATTCCCCATGTGTAATTGTAGGAATAATAATAGCTCTGGTCGTAATGATAGTGAATATCTGAGTTGTAGTAGGAATCGAAATAGGTATCGTCATACACGTAATTATAATAAGTATAGGAGTACAGTGGCTGAACAGTTCCGCCTCCCCAGGAGAAATTACCCATAGTGGTTACCATGGATGCCTTGATTTCAGTGGCTAAATCGAGATATTGCCCATTACCATACTGATAATTATAACTGTCGGTGTAACCGTTGTAATCATTGTAATAGTAAACGTATTGCGACTGGTACCGTTGAACCTGCGATGAAACGTTTCCATAATTATCGGCCCATGCATAAAATGAAATGTTGGTTAAAGGGTCGTAATATTGATAGTACGAATAATTCCCATCAAAGTAGTACGGAGTTAAACCGGTAACCGATCCGGTTATAGGGGTAGTAACTGCGGTCTCAAACTTGTAATCTACAGAAACCGGCTGCCCGGATGTACTGGTTCCGCTATTGAAAGTATAGGTGTAAAAGTTTAATCCTTCGTACTGGTTTAAATTGTGATATTCGTAAATTGTACTTCCATTACTGAGGTTGACTGTTGATTGATTGTAATCCCATTTGTCGTTATAGTAATACAGGTAATAGTAAGATGGATTTACAATGGGCTGAGGATCAGTAAATGTAATTGAAAAGGCAAATGAGTTATTTGCGGGGTTGTAATCTCCCGGAACTACTGCAGAGATTTCGGCAGTATAGTTATGGACGCCTGGAGCGGCAACGCTTAAGGCACCAAATACAACGCTCACCTGACCGCCTGCACTTACAACTGCTCCGGTTACTGTTCCAACCGGTGATCCTCCGTCAGTCAGAGTTACATTGAAAGTAGCTCCTGATTGGGCGTTTAATTCTTTAACCACAACTTCTGCAGCAAAAGGAACATTGATATGTTGCTCGGCTGGTGCAGCAACATTCGGGATGGTAAGATCGGGGCGTAGTAGCACCTGGCACTTGGTTTTAACCATTTCCGCATCAACAGTGGCTGCGGTTTTAACCTGTGCAAGCACTTCCAGGGTATTGTGCTGGATAGGATCAGTAACATTTACTTTTACCTGATCTCCAACTACCGGTACATTCTGGAAATTCTTGATATAAACAACATCTCCGGCAGCATTGCGGATTTTCAGCTGTAATTTTTTCAGTACAGCCGGAATAGGTGAGGTGACTGGTTTTGCAGTAAGCAGTTTAACGGTAACCTCCGTGTCAGAAGGCCCTTTTAATGCTTGTGCGGTAATAGAATATGGCTCAACAGTGCCATAACCTTTTCCCTTCTGTGCGAAAGCAGAAGGCATCGAAAAAGCAAATGCTCCGATAAGAAGCACCAATAAGTAAATCTTAGATTTCATAGTTAAAATTTTAATTGTTTTTGTCGATGCCAAATTCGGAAAATTCTGTTGTTTAGAATCGTTCTAAATAAAAAACATATGATAAATTGATGGAGCTTGTAATATCAAGATAACTAGAGTTTTAAATAATGTTTTTTTTGAATTTTAAAGGGAGAGTCTAATTAGAGTTGCCAGCTTTTCTGTGTGTGTTGCCAGTTTTTCTATGTGTGTTGCCAACTTTAGAAGGAAAGTTGGCAACTGTTCTTTTAAAGCTGACAGCTCTTTTAAAGCTGACAGTTCTATTAAAGCTGACAGCTTGGAAGAAAAGCTGTCAGCTGTAAAATCGTACCTTTGTGCCAATAATTGCGTAGCTGTAAATGAAGTTAGGTACAAAGCTCAGGGTTTCGCTGTTTGTTAAGCCTCCGATATGGATCCGAAAAATTTCAACGGGGTTAATCTGGAGAATTCCTACGGAGGAGCAAGTGCTATTTATAACTTTTGATGATGGTCCGGTGGAAGGATTGACGGAGTGGATTCTTGATGAATTAGAGAAATTTGATGCCAAGGCAACCTTTTTCTGCGTTGGTGAAAATGTAACCAGGAATCCAGAAACCTATTCGAAAATCATAGCTGCGGGACATGCTGTTGGTAATCATACCAATACGCATTTGAATGGTTATCGTACCGGAGTTCGGAAATATATAAAAGACGTATACAGTGCACGCAGAGCTATTGATTCACGTTTGCTCCGGCCGCCCTATGGAAGGATCAGTCCGCTTGCCGCACGAATCCTTATGCCAAGGTTTCATATTGTCCTGTGGGATGTACTCAGCATGGATTATGAGCAGGAGCTGGAACCCCGAATGGTCATGTATAATGTGGTGTCGAAAGCGCAACCCGGAAGCATCATTGTTTTTCATGATAATCTGAAAGCAAGAAAGAATCTTGAGTATGCTTTACCCATGGTTTTGGATCATTATAGCAGAGCCGGTTATAAGTTCTTACCTTTGAGCGCAATCTTAACCTGAAAATTTGTCGTATGAATGTATTGCTGATAGGCTCCGGTGGAAGGGAACATGCCCTGGCCTGGAAACTGAAACAGAGCCCCCTTTTAACCAAGCTTTTTATTGCCCCGGGGAATGCCGGAACGGCCCTTTGCGGCATAAATGTGCCTATTGCAGTGGATAATTTTCCTGCTTTGGCCCAGCTCGTGAGGAGCGAAAAAATAAAGATAGTTGTTGTGGGCCCCGAAGATCCGCTGGTAAAGGGAATCAGCGACTATTTCAAGGAGCAGGACGACCTGCGCTGGGTGGGTGTCATTGGTCCGGACGCATCTGGTGCTAAGCTCGAAGGAAGCAAGGATTTTGCCAAACAGTTCATGGAGAAGAACGGCATTCCTACAGCTCGTTACCGCACTTTTTCAATGGCTAAAGGTGAGGAGCCTATTGCTGAGGCAGAAGCCTATATCCGTTCGCTGAACCCGCCTTATGTGCTCAAAGCTGATGGCCTGGCAGCCGGCAAGGGGGTAGTTATATTGAATGATGCTGATCAGGCTGTGAGTGAGCTCGCTGCGATGTTTGGTGGCAAGTTCGGATCGGCGGGGAAAAAGGTGGTGATCGAAGAATTTCTGGATGGTATTGAACTATCGGTTTTTGTTCTTACAGATGGGGATTCATGGGTGCTTCTGCCTGAAGCAAAGGATTATAAACGGATAGGTGAGGGAGATACCGGATTAAATACGGGAGGCATGGGGGCTGTTTCTCCTGTTAGTTTTGCCAATGAAGCCTTTATGGATAAAGTGAAGGAACGGATTATCGAACCAACGATAAACGGGTTAAGGGTGTCGGGTATCAGGTATCAGGGGTTTATCTTTTTTGGGCTGATCAGTGTCAAGGGCGAACCGTTTGTAATAGAATATAATGTGAGATTGGGAGATCCTGAGAGTGAAGTGGTGATTCCGCGGATCGAATCTGACCTGCTGGAACTTTTCAGCGCCACGGCCGAACGAAAACTCAAGGGTAAGAAACTGGAAATATCAGAAGAATCAGCAGCTACCGTGATGATGGTTTCCGGTGGTTACCCCGGAGATTACCAGAAGGGACTGCCGATATCAGGCCTGGATATGCAAACCGATGGAATCATTTTTCATGCGGGTACCACTGTTCGGGAAAAGTTGGTGGTTACCAACGGCGGCCGGGTTCTGGCACTTACTTCGCTGGATGCCAACTGGAAGAAAGCGCTTGAGAAATCCTATAAAACTGCTGAAAACATCAGTTTCGATGGTATGTATTACCGTCGCGATATCGGGTTTGATTTGTAAAAGAAAGCGATATGTTTGGGTTCATCCGGTCGATAAGCTTCTCTGTGCAGGTGATGATCCCAATTCTGGGATTGATCCTGTTCGCCGTTGCCTGGTTCCTGCCCGGGAATATGCAGCCGGGTGAGGCTTTAGGGAACGGATTCTACTATCTTCCAAAAGATGGCTGGCTATACACGCAATGGATTCAGATGGCCGGTCTGCCCCTTTGGGCGCAGTTAGTTCCTTCCTATCTGATTGCTTTTACAACCTCATTGTTGCTGGTCAGGAACGACATGAAAAACCTCCTGATGAGCCGTCGCTCCTATGCCATGGCGATTGTATTTCTTTTCCTGCTGGGATCGGGCGGGCATTATTTCATTTTTCACCCCGCATTTGTTTCCGGACTTCTCATGGTGCTCAGCCATAGGTATCTCCTGAATCTTTATAAAAAGGAAACCGACTATTCCATTGTTTTTATGATCGGGTTTACCTGGGGTACAGCGGTGCTGATTTATCCCCCTTTAATTATACTCACTCCGGCGATTTTATATGGTATGCTGGTAATGGTATCAGCGGGCTGGAGGCACTGGATGGTTGTGTTGATGGGAATGACTATCCCGGCCCTTCTGACAGGGGCAAGCTGGTATCTGCTGGGTGATCTGGATTATGAGGTACAAACCTTTCTTTCGTGGTTTAAAATACGTCATGCGGGCTTCCCTGTCTTTATCAGGAAAGAGCCATTTATCGCTGCCTGGCTCGGACTGGTATTGATTTGGATTATCGTGGCCTCAACGAAGTACCGTAACCCCAAAATACAATCGAGGCAGCTATTTCAGACTAACTTCCTGCAGTTCCTGTTTACGGTGATAATTGCAGTATTTATGGAAACTGTTTCAGTGGAATTCATCTGGGTGATGATAATTCCACTTTCTTATATGATGACCTTCTGGGCGCTGGAGGTCAGAAAGGGATGGGTTCGCGATTTATTCTTCCTGTCGCTCCTGATTTCTTTTGCATTTTTCCGGTTCAGAGGACTGATGTAGCGCTTATTCTTTAACAACCCTGTTGTAGCTTACTCCATTGTTTTCGCCAGTAATGCGGAAGATGTACATTCCTTTTGCCAGGTCGGAACAGTCAATTGTTGTAGTTGCCTGAGTCAGAGTCTGGGTTGAAACAACCTGGCTCATCATGTTAATTATTTCAAGCTTCTTTTCGATTCCGTTGAATCCATTCAACTGTACTGTAAAGTTCCGAACGGAAGGATTCGGATAAACGTTCATGTTGCTTTCGGTATCAACAGTGGTGATTCCGTTGGTGATATCCTGCGTCAGTGAGATGATTTTCGTATCGCCGGCGGTTGATTTTACTTCGATGGTTGCTGTACGGGCTGAACCGTTGTTGGCATCAACTTCAACAGTGATATTGCCATCGTTGGTACCGTTGGTTCCTTCAATGAGGTGTGCCCATTCGCTTCCACTGGTGATTGAAGCAGTCCAGTACATGTTGCCGGCGCCCTCGTTGGAAACGTTGAAGGTGGTGCTGGATGCTGCTGAACTCATGGTGCGTGTTGCAGGTGCGATTGCCATAACCGGCATTGGATTGTTACCGAATGAAACAGTGAAAGAGATGGTTTCGCCGGCAGTACCGATATTGGTGATCTGAACACCACCGTTTGAACCATCGCTCAGGAAACAGGCGTTAGTAGCGTTTGCTCCGAAAGTGGTGCGGTTTGCATCAGCTGACAAAAAAGCTTTTGCGAGGTCGCCGTCCACTGCAGTTGTGCCGTTTGGCCTGAAGATATAAACCTCGTCAGGACCGTAACTGTTGCCATTCAGTGAAGGATTAACGCGGTAGATAACCAGACCTGAACCCAAAAGCTGTGATTCATACGTTCCGGTTGCTTTGCGATATTCAACTACGAAGTATTCTGAGGTGCTGTTTGGGGAAGCGATTTTGAAAGCAGCGAAAGGATCGTTTGCCAGTGGCTTCAGTGAATAGGTTCCTGCTGCAGTGATCTCAGCCATGGCGTTTGTCCAGTGACCATATTTTTCTTTGGTATAAACAGTCTGGTGCTGTGGGGGATTGGTTGTTGATGACATTGCATCCCATGGTCCAACGGGGTTGACGGTATTGTTGGTGTAGTGGTACAGATCAGGAAAACCAAGTGAATGTGACATTTCGTGAACCAAAACGTTCAATCCAAAAACGGAGGAGATCTGCAGGTTGTAGTTCCATACTCTTGCCTGGCCAACTTTTACGTTAAAGGCATACAATGCCCACTGGTGCGGCCACAGTAAATCAGCCCATCCGTCGGTAGCTCCCTGGAGAACGAAGCAAACGTTGTCGACCTGGCCGTTTTTGTCGGTATCAAAATCCAGACCGGTTGCTTCCAGTTGTGATTTTACTGACTCAACGGCGCTTTTCAATAAGTTCATTTCGCGTGTAGCCCTGTCGTTATCGTTCTGAAAACCGATCGGGTTTGTGGTGGCATTGTATTCGCAATAATACTGACGGGTTTTTGCATCCTGATAAGAAACAACCGTTTTACCGGTGGTTTTAGGATACAGGGTGGAGTTGATGGTTACCTGTGAACCGCTGACTTCCTCGAAGTACTGCATCATGGAAGGAGCTCCGGTGGCGTTAAAAGCCTGTTCGTATTTTGAAAGTTGATCGGTGTATTCAGCCTGGTCGCTGAAGCGAACGAAGATTACAATGTTGTTGATGGTTCCGGTTGTGTTTACGCTGGATGAACCTTTGAATGAAGGAACGCTGAACATGGTTTTTGTTAAGCTGATCACCTCTTCTGGTGCAACATTGATTCCTGCCTGCAGTTTAGCTTTAGCCGGATTTGATTTGCCAGCGATCAGACTGGTTGGAACCAGTTTCCCGGCTGATTTGGTAGCGTACATATAGAAACCGGTTACGGTATCCTGTACAATAGTGAAATTGTTGGCATCGTGCAGCCAGTGGTAGTATTCGTCGCCAGTAGCGAAACATTTCAGGGTAGTACCGTCTGGCTGGGTGAGGGTCTGCGGTACATTTTTCATGTAGGAAGCTTCAGCAGTCTGAGTTCCTAAAACCAATGCAAAAAGAATCAGTACAAAAGCAGCTGCCAGTGATACTAATCTTGACCTTTTTGAACTGTTGGTTTTCATGATAAAAAGTTGTGAAAATGTGCTAAGTGCTTGAAAATCAGTGACAGATTCACTGCCCACAATTCAAATTTATGGCGCGCGCGTATATTAGAACGACACTTTTAGCCCCTCTTTGACCAATAATTGGCAACTTTTTGACTAACCTGATCTATTTTTGGATAAATGACGATTGTCATACGTCAAAGTCTGAAACCCCTATTAACAGTAGGAAAATGGAGTTTCGTCATAAAGATTAGGAGAGGAAATCAGCGAAAAATCCGCTGATCAGGAGAAAGTTTTTTCATGAAATCGGGCGATTTCATGAAAAAAGCCGGTCTCCCGGCTTTTTTATTAGTCTGCAGTCTACAGTCTACAGTCTTCTTTAGAGTGGAATGTTCCCGTGTTTCTTCTGGGGATTCGTATAACTCTTGTTGCGTGTCATATCCAGGGCCTGGATTAATTTTACGCGTGTATCCTTCGGGAAAATAATATCATCAATATAACCCAGTTCGGCTGCGCTGAAAGGATTGGCGAAACGTTCCTTATAGTCAGCGATAGCGTTAGCCCGGCCTTCATCATCAAGATTGCGGTACAGTATATTAACGGCACCATCGGAACCCATAACGGCGATCTCGGCGGTAGGATAAGCATAGTTAACATCAGCCCCGATATGCTTGCTCGACATCACATCGTAAGCCCCGCCATAAGCCTTGCGGGTAATGAGGGTAATCTTGGGAACCGTTGCTTCGGAGAATGCGTAAAGCAGCTTGGCTCCGTGCTTAATGATGCCACCGAGCTCCTGACCGGTGCCGGGAAGGAATCCCGGTACATCGACCATCGTGATCAACGGGAAATTAAAAGCATCGCAGAAACGCACAAAACGGGCTGCTTTTACCGATGAATTTATGTCGAGGCAGCCGGCAAGGTGAGCAGGCTGGTTTGCGACTATACCAACCGGATAGCCATTCAGACGGGCGAATCCGATAATCATGTTTTTAGCGTAGAAGGGCTGCACCTCAAAAAAGGTATGATCATCAACCACGGAGGTGATAATCTCTTTCATATCATAAGGCTTATTGGGATCGTCGGGCACCAGGGTCTGGAGCGCATCGTCGACCCGGTCTGCCTGGTCGTGCGGGGTACGGTATGGTGGATCTTCGAGGTTATTGGATGGCAGATAGGACATCAGCTCGCGGATCATCATCATGGCCTGATCATCATCGGTTGCCAGCAGGTGAGCCACACCGCTCCTGGCATTGTGGGTCATGGCCCCGCCAAGATCTTCTTTGGTCACTTCCTCATGAGTAACGGTTTTTATCACATCAGGACCGGTGACGAACATGTAGCTCGACTCCTCCACCATCAGGATAAAATCGGTGAGTGCAGGTGAATAAACGGCTCCACCGGCACAGGGTCCGAGGATACCTGAAATCTGCGGGATAACGCCGGATGCCCGTACATTTCTGTAAAAGATATCAGCATAACCTGCAAGGCTCTGAACGCCTTCCTGAATACGGGCTCCGCCTGAATCGTTCAGCCCGATAACCGGCGCACCCATTTTCATGGCAAGGTCCATAACCTTTACTACTTTATCGGCATTTGAGCGGCTCATGGTTCCCCCGAAAACAGTAAAATCCTGAGCAAAAACATACATCAGCCTGCCTTCAATCTTTCCGTAACCGGTAACCATGCCATCGCCCGGAATTTTTTTGTCTTCCATGCCGAAATCATGATTCTGGTGCATGACCATTTTATCCATTTCGACGAATGAGCCCGGATCGAGAAGCAGGAGAATTCTTTCCCTTGCGGTTTTCTTTCCGGCCTGATGCTGTTTGTCAATGCGATCCTGTCCACCGCCCATTTCGGCAGCTTTGGATTGTCTTTCGAGCTTATCGAATTTGTCTTGTAATGCCATATTCTTCCTATTATTCCAGAATAATCATAATTTGATCACTATCAACGGTTTCGCCCGGTTGTACCATCACTTTCTTTACGATGCCGTTGCGACCTGCTTTATATTCGCTTTCCATTTTCATTGCCGATACAATCACCAGTGTTTGTCCGGCAGTAACCGTATCTCCTTCATTAACAAAAATCTCCATTACTTTTCCAGGCATCGGCACGCGGATGAGGTTTCCTGTGTCGGCAGCAGCACCCTGACTGCGGCTTCTCAGATATTTTGTCTGCGCATCAATGATCTCCAGGTCAAACGATTGAAAGAAGGTGTTGACGGTATATTTGGTGATGCCTTTGGTCGGTATTGCCTCCACATTATAGGATTTACCGTTGTGTAGTAAGGAGTAAATTCCTTTTGATACTTCTACGAGGTCGATCTCAAAGGTTTTGTTATCAATTTTGAAAACGTACCGGCTGCCTTCATTCTCAAGGATTTCAACCTCGGCCGTGCGTTCTTGTTTGGGAAGTTCAATTTCCATTTTCCAGATGTTTTTTTCGGTTTAAAACGTTTTCACCTTGTTCCCCGTCCTACTTTTTTCCAGGCCGACTCGGTTGGCAAAGCAGCCGCCGGATGAGCCAGCTGTTTATCCCTTCTCCTGAGATGGTCAACATAGGCTACCATTATAGATATATCCTGGCAGTCGAGGTTGCAGACCTTTACATTGAAAAGGGTATCACGGTTATCTTCGATCAAACCGGTATCATATTGTCCAAGAACAAAATCGGTATTCTCCATGATCCGTTCCAAAAACGGTATGGACGTTTTAATACCAGTGATTTTATATTCATGAAGAGCACGTTTCATTACTTCGATGGCTTCATTACGATGGGCACCCCACACGATCAGCTTGGAGATCATCGGATCATAATAAATCGGGATTTCATATCCTTCGTAAACATAACCATCAACCCTGACACCCAAGCCGAGGGGTTCAGTGAGATGCCTGATTTTTCCAGGGCTTGGCATGAAATTATTATCCGGATCCTCAGCATATATCCGGCATTCGATTGCATGACCCTGCTGAATGATATCAGACTGCTTTATTTTCAGGTGTTCACCTGCAGCAATACGTATCTGTTCCTTTACCAAGTCGACACCGGTAACACGTTCTGTGATCGGGTGTTCCACCTGGAGGCGGGTGTTCATCTCCAGAAAATAGTAATTCAGATCATTGTCAACAAGAAATTCAATGGTCCCTGCTCCTTC
>CAIXHD010000076.1 GCA_903919065.1 uncultured Bacteroidota bacterium | reverse complement strand
TGTTCTCAGATTAAGGCCTTCGGTAATGGTAAGATCCAGGTAGCTGTTCATCATGTTCGTGAAGCTGGTGTTTTTGTTTTCATATTCATTGGCCAGCTGCACAGGACTTCCACCAAGTGCCATTAAACCAGCTTTACCATAAGTAGAGCCATAAGTACCATCAGCATTGTAAACCGGGATAATCGGCGGCATAAATAAAGCTGTTCCGATTACTGATGAGAAAACATCTCCGGAACCGGTAACCGTATTCCTTTGTTTTGAATACGAAGGGCTGATGTTAATACCAGCTTTGAGCCTGTTTTTAATCAGGTCGGATTCCAATCGCAAACGAGCAGTCAATTTTGAATAATTACTTCCAAGAATCACTCCATTATCGCCGGAGTAACCCATTGAATAGAAGTAGCGGGTTCTGTCATTGCCACCGCGTACACTAACCGAATAATTTTGTATTGCTGCGCGTTCCATGATAGCATCCTGCCAGTTGGTATCAATACTCTTATCACGGTTTGTTACGGCATCAGGAACCTGGTACTCTAAAGGCCTGCTTGACATAGGAATTGAAGGATCATTACCGGCACGAGCCCACTGCTCATCACGCAAAATACCCATATAATCAGCATATTGCTGTGAGTTCAGCAAATCATAATAATCTCTTTTAGCTACCTGGGCAAAGCCATACGAAGATTCAAAGGAGATCTGTGGCGCTTGGTTACTACCGGATTTTGTGGTAATAATAACAACACCGTTGGCTCCCCTCGACCCGTAAATAGCCGTTGAAGAAGCATCTTTTAAAACGGTCACAGACTCGATATCTGAAGGAAGGATCTGGTTGGCTTCTCTTTGGCCAACCGGGAATCCATCAATTACATACAATGGTTCGTTTCCTGCAGAAATGGATCCGGTTCCACGAATCCTGATGGAGGTTACTGAACCCGGAGTTGCATCATTGACTTCAACTTTTACCCCTGCCATTTGCCCCATAAGAGCCTGGTTAACAGTGGTAACTTTTCTGTCCTTAAGTGCCAGTTTTGAAACTGAGGCGACGGAACCGGTCAAATCTGTTTTTTTAACAGAACCGTAACCTACGATAACCACCTCATCCAGGCCGAAAGATGATTCAACCATTGTTACATCAATCTGGGTTAGCACTCCGATGAGCACTTCCTTGGATTCCATCCCGATGAATGAAAAAGTGAGGCTCCTGGCACCCGACGGAACATCAATGCTGTATTTACCATCAGCACCGGTGCTGGTGGCCTTGCTTGTTCCGGTAACATAAACATTTACCCCTGCCAGGGTTGACCCATTTTTATCGGTAACCGTCCCGGTTATTATCCGGATTGGTATCGCAGCGGACTCACTTAAATAGTCCGGAGCGAGAATAATTTTCCGGTCAATTATTGTATAGGTAACATTTGTACCCGAAAATAAATGATCCAGCACCGATGCAATTAATTGGTTTTTTGCAGTAATGCTGACTTTACGATTGGTATCCAGCAATTTCTCGTTGTACAAGAAGAAGAATTCACTTTCAGTTTCAATTTTATCAAGAACCTGAACGAGCTCCGTTTCCGAAAAACTGAGTGAAAGCTTGGTTTTCTGTGAATAGGTCTCATTAGCGTTGGCTTGCACTATTCCAAGAACCAGGAGAAGGATAGCAAAACGCATAATTAATAGTGTTTTTTTCAGGGAACTTAGATACGATCCCCTAAAAAGTTTGAATTCTTTCATAATTTTGCAAAGTTTTTAGTTAAAAATACCGAAAGGAAATTTTTGGGGAAATCGTTGCCGCGATTTCCCTTTTTTTTATCCCTTCACCTATGGTCCATGAATAGTTCTCATTGGTAGATAGTTTTAGGATTAGTATTTGGTTTTTTTAAATAAACAGTCACCTTTTCTTTCTCATAAGTTCCGTTGGGGAGCAAAATTCTCGGCGTGATTTTGTACTTAATCGGGGAAGTCAGTGCCAATAGCCGGAACACCTCTTCCAGTTTGTCGTCTTCGAAAGTTCCCCTGAAAGAGTATTTCTCCAGACCCTTATCTGCGAGTATAACCTGAACATTATACCATCGCTCAATTCGTCTTGCCACTTCTGACATAGGATCATTATTAAACACCATCTTTCCCTCGGTCCAGGCACTATACTTGGCCGGATCGATCGTGTACGTATTAATATTACCTGAGCGAAAAACCAATCTTTCCGATGGAAGCAGGGACACTTTCTTTCCACCCTGATTATCCAGGAAATCAACTTTCCCCTCTTGCAGTACTACCTCAACATAATTCTCGATAGGATAAGCCATCACATTGAAACTTGTACCCAGAACCTTAATTGTTGAAATTCCGGTATTGATTTCAAATGGGTGATCTTCATCCTTTTTTACAACGAACCAAGCCTCTCCCTCCAGTGCTACCTGCCTGTTATTGTTAAAAGGCAGGGAATAGGTCATGTGCGAACCGCTGTTCAACATGCCGGCTGTTCCATCAGGCAACAGGAAGGATACCCGTGCTCCAAGGGGCGCATAAATAGTGGAACTTACCGGCTTCTCAGCAATTGGTTTGTCCTGAGTTCCAATCGACCAGTATATCAATCCTCCTGCAACCATTAAAGGCAACAGTAAAATAGCTGCAACCTTTATGTAAATCCGGGTTAACCTTCGCAATAGGGGCTGCTTCTTTTGCTGCTCCTTTATTCTGATTAAATGGTGGACGCGATCGAGCAGATGGCTGAGGTCGACTTCAGGAATAGAAGTGTCATGGTTTATTGAGTTCCAGTCCTCTTCAAGCAAACGCATGAGAGACTCATTTTCCTCTCCATGTAAAAAGAAGGATTCTACTATCGTATCCTCACTGTCAACGGTGAGCCCGTTAACATACCGCTGAATAATATCTAAATCAATTTCTTTCAAATCTGCAACAGTTTAATTAATTTTTAAGAATGACACCTGCCCTTCCGCATATGATACCCACCAGGGAAATGAATCTCATACAGATTCTGCAATTATTTCAATAGAAAGTTAAACTGACACTTTGAAGCTTTCTGCTTCAACTACAAAACAGAGATACTAACAATAAAACAGCCAATTCCTCATTATGCAGCCGGGAGCGGATAAATTTCAATGCCTCAGAAATATAGTTGTCAACCGTTCCCGGCGAAAGTCCAACTTCCGCAGCAATTTCTTTGGATGATTTCCCCTCCCAGCGGCTTTTCATAAATATGGTTCGCTGCTTCACCGGGAGTTTGTCAACGATTCTTTCAACTTGTTCAAGGACCGATTGGTAATCGATGGCTTCTTCAAAGTCAGGGGAAGTTTGTGAGCTTTCATACAAAGTGTCGCTGATGAATTTTTGCTGGTAATTCCATTTCCGGAAAAGCTTGCACATATCATTGTACGCGATTGTAAAAAGATATGATTTGAACGACGATCCGAGCTTCAGGTGCTCATGGTTTTCCCACAGCTTCATAAAAACCGACTGAACAAGTTCTTCCGCTTCAGAGGTTGATTTACGGTATTTTAATCCAAAGGCGTAAAGTTTTCCTGAATATTTGTGATATATCAGGTCAAAAGCCTCAACGTCTCCTTTTTGAAGTCTTTCAACAAGTGCATTATCTTCAGGAAACAGTTTCAAAAGCCTTAGTTTCAATTTAGGTGAAAGTAAAGATATTTAAATATTCCGATTTTCAAAATCAGAACACTATGCCACAAATCTTTACTTCCACAGGCGTTGTGCACTGCTCCACCTGTCTATTTCCCCTAAATTATTCGAAGCAATCAATATTTGTAAACAAACGTCCCGAAATAGGCCGACATTTCAGGCGAACCTCTTAACAGGAACTTTACCTCATGCTTACCCTCTTCGCGGATGGGAACCAGCGAAAACACCAGCCAGCGGGTTAAATAGGCTTCACATGCATCACCATTGGCGTTATGCGAAAGTGCAAGCTCAATCGGAGGAGGTTCAAGAGCATTCGGGGGCAGTCTCAGCAAATCAAATTCATGCTCGCTGCAACCTCCGCTATACCCAACCTGCATAAACAGGAAATCTCCCTTAATATAAACTGAATCCAACATGAAAGGGTCCATCGAATATTTATCCCATGCATCATTATTAATAACAACCACCTCCTGCGGATTCATTTTAATCTCGGTAATCCTGATCGATGGATAGGTTATCCCTCCCCTCCCGCACCGGAACTCTTCGGGATCAGAAACATATTTCAGAAGAACTGTAAGGTTATTCACCTGATAATCAACATCCAGATTTACAGGATGGTAGTAAACCGAATCTACAAGGATTTCCCAACCGCATCCATCAACCTCAGGGGCACCGGCATACACAACAATACCCGTTTTAAACCCGTAGTCACAATCCTCATTTGGCTCAACATGACAGCACACCAATGTTCCCGCTAACATTAAAACCAATAATGCCCGTAAATAATATCTGTTTCGCATAATCTTTTATCACTTAACATTTCATCGTCTGACCGTCTTCAGTCTTCTGTCTAATGTCTTCTGTCTTCTGTCTTTTGTCTTCTGTCTTTCTTTATCGCCACCAACCTTCCGGTCTGGTTACACAAACTTCTCCGGTTCTTGTTTTCTTCAGATCCAGTTCGAACATGAGTCTTGGCCACGAATAATTATAGTAAGACTCAATAATCCTGACATGGTATTTATCTGCCGGAAGATTTCGCACTGTTATCTCGATATCATACAAACAGTTGCATTTGCATCCATGTTTTACATCATCTTCCCGGATGATCAGACTATCTCCTTTAATTTCAATGTCAACAGTAAAATTATCCGGACAACAATTAAATCCGGCATTCAAATGCTTCATTGAGAGTATGCTGTCGCCATCATATGAATAATTGATGCACGAAACCTCAGGTGGAGGATCATTTGTCTTCAGCGGCACAGCCCCTTTACACACTAAATCCGATGCAACCGAAATGGAAAGTTCACCATTGCTGTTGTTTCGCTCGCAGGAGATCAAAAAACCTGCTATAAACGCTGCTCCCGCAATAATAAATATCTTTTTCATATCAAAAGCCTTAATTTTTTCAATCATCACATCAGAAAATCAGCAAATCATCTCATCATTTTTCCGGCTTCATCATCCTCCCAACGAATAATATCGTTCCCGTGGATTTCTCAGCAATAGCAAACAGGAAAGGCTTGTTAAAAGAGATAAAATTTCCGATTGATGTAACTCCAACCTCAACAGAAGTTACAGCTGCAGCCTCCGTTCCCTCCTCATTTACCTCGATAAAAGTTTTGTGTTTCACCCCGGTGATCAGCAATCCTCCTCCCGGAAGGATTCCTGTAAAATCCGCACCATCAGTAAATGCCACTTCCATCCCCATGGCCGACAAAACATCCTTCAGGCTCACCTCGTATGAGAAGGTGAATTTCGGCATGGAAAACTGAACCTCACGAACAGTATCATAGGCAGAGAGCCAATTATTCCAGTTATCCGAAGTCAGCAACTTTTCAATATCAGCAACCTTTTTCCCGGTTTCAGGCAGAAACATGAACATCCGCCAATTTCCCTTGCCATAAGGCAGTTCCACCGAAGTAAAGGTTTCATTGGCAAACATATTCAAGTCCATTTTCTGGTACATCATATCTACCTGCACTTCGCTTCCTACCTCCGGATAAAAAGAACCGCTGCTGGTTTTTTTCGCATCAAACTCATTTGTCCATGCCCCTTTGAAATATATCGCATTAATCAGAAACATAAAAGCATCCGGATTAATCTGATCAATGATTTCCGGTATCTTTTTATTCGTTTTTTCAGATACCCAGCTATTGATTAAATCCTTACAGCCAGCATCTGAAAAATCCACAGGCTTGACATCAGCATTATAAAAAGTCTGATTTCTGGTAATGAAATCAGGCAGTACCGTAAACTCTTTCCGATACCAGATAGAGTTTGCGACGTTGACCGTAACCTTCTGATCATGCGAAACAAGTGCAGTTATCAATGCCTTGTTCAATTCATTCAATTCATCGCGGTCATAACCTGTAACTTTCAGCGCCTCCTCCATGGCAATTTTAGTATCACCTCCGGCACCGTTCAGGGTCATCGATAAGGCCTGCGATATACTAAGCGGTGAAATCATCAGGTTAGTTCCCTGATCAGCTACTGCCGCCAGTCTGGAATACATATCCAACCCAAACGTATTGTCTGCCGTAATGAGCATACCTGTTTTCTGAGGAAGGTCAAGTGGCTTGGGTTCATAGTCCTTATCTTTCGAACAAGAAACTACTGCCGTTATCACGGCAAATCCGAACAAAATCTTTATAGTTGTATCCATAACCAGAAATAATTAATCGTTTACCATCACATCCCCCAGGGAAATCCTGTGCGGGTGATACAATACTCTTTTGCATCAGTATTACTCAAATCCACCCTGAATGAAAATTTCTCAGCATCGATCTGAACATAAGGTTCAACCACCTTAATCCACCAAATGCCTTTGCTAATGCCAGTCAGGTTATAATCCAGGTCATAAAGACAGTTGCAGTCGCACAAGGATGAGTTCTCAAATTCAGTGATAATCAGAGTATCACCTGATACCTTCAATTCCGTCCGAAAGCCTTCCGGGCAGCAATTGAATCCGGCGTTTACATGTTTAATTTTCAATGTATCCCCTTTAACCCAGGTGTATTGAATGCAATCCTGATTTGTTGAATGGTCGGCAGCTGATTTTAATCCCCTGTTTTTGCATTTGGTGAAACTAACCAGATCTATTGCCGGATTTACAATCGGCTCATG
>CAIXHD010000075.1 GCA_903919065.1 uncultured Bacteroidota bacterium | reverse complement strand
TAACCTTTCGACGATCGATCCGAAGCAGATGTACAAGATCAAGCTGAATACAGCCGATGTATTGAGATTCAGCGGCTATCCGGTTGACCTGAACGCTAACCCGATCACGATCAACAGCGGATGGAACTGGATCGGCTATCTACCACAGTATGCCCAAACGGTCACCAGGGCCCTGGCCAGCACCAGCAGAGTGGAGAATGACTATATTAAGGACTTATCAAACTCGACAACCTACTACGGCCAAACTGGCTGGTACGGACCGTTGAGCCAGATGATGCCGAATGGTGGTTATATGATGAAAGCAAAGAATGCTTCCACGCTGGTTTATGCCGAAGGGGATCCGATGAAACGGGGTACTGTTCAGTCATCCGGACCGGGTGGTACGGACTTCAAACCGGAGAATTTCGAATTCTCGGGTCAGATTACCGCAACCGTCTACCTGAATGGAATGAATTACAGCAGCGAAGACTACTGCCTGTTCTCGATGGTCAACGGAACTATCCGTGGGGTCAGTCAGGGAATGTGGTTTGAGCCGGGTAACGAATGGCTGCATAGTCATCTTACCTACAGCAATATGGTGGAGGGCGATACCGTCCGGTTCCGTCTCTATGATGCTGCTGCCGAGAGCTGGTATGACTTTAAGGAGTATGTGGTGTTCCAGGCCGATATGGTGATTGCCAATGCCTTCAACCCTTTCAAACTTCAAAATTCATCCTTACTTGTGCCTTCAGCCCTGAGCCTTGAGCCTTCATTATCTGTTTGGCCGAACCCGGCAAGCAATTTTGCCACCATTCATTACATCATCACCGATGATCAGCCTGTTATCGTTCAGATTGTTGATTATTCAGGAAGAATAGTTGATGAGCTTGACTTAGGCAAGCAGACCCGAGGTGAACATGTGACTAAATGGGATACGCGAATGCTCAACAAGGGTGTTTACCACCTGAGACTGAAAAATTCACCTTCCGCTTATCAGCAGGTGATCATTACGAGATAATAACTAATTAACTTTAGAGCCGTCAGTTTACAAAAGCTGGCGGCTTTTTTTATGACACCACGCGAACGAATTTTGAAAATTCTGAATCATGAGCAGCCAGACAAGGTGCCATGGTTCGGTGATCTGGATTATTGGGCTACCTCTTTAGTTAAAAGGGGAATTAAACCTGAGGGTTTCATCAGCTCATCCGGGTATATCGATTGGCATCGTGATCTTGGGGTGGGCTTTTATCTCCAGGGATATTTCCCATTTAAAACTATTTATCAGAATTGCGATGTCAGAGACTGGAATGAAGGAAACCGACGGTTCCGGGAGATCGGAACACCAGTTGGTAAGGTCAGGGAATGCTGGGAATACATACCAGCCTCTTTTACGGAAGGTCCTGTAGAGCATTTTCTAAAATCAGAGGATGACCTCCCCGCTATGAAGTTTATCTATGAAAACATCCGTTTTGAGCCGGATTATGACTTTGCACACGAACGTCTCAAGCAGGTGGGTGAGCAGGGCATCGTGCTTTGCTATCTCCCGAAAAGTCCATTCATGCATCTGGTAGCACTTGAGGCCGGAATCGAATCAGTAACCTTGCTGGCGATGCTTAATCCAGATGGATTTTCAGAGCTTTTATTAATAATGAAAAAGGCTTTCGACCAGGCAGCCCGAATAGCCGTTGACAGTCCAGCTGAAGTTTTAATGATCCCTGAAAATCTATCCTCCGAAATGGTGGGACCGCAATTCTTTGAATCGTATATGAGGGAATATCAGGAAGAGTGGGTCAGGGAGATAAAAAAGGCTGGGAAATTCTCATTTATTCATATCGATGGAACTTTGCGCGGGTTGCTCCGCGAGGAAGCTTCCACCGGATTTTCGGTACTTGAGGCTTTAACTCCCAAGCCATCCGGCGATATGGATTTCAGGGAGATTGCCGCTCTGGCCAATAATCCTGATTCTATACTCTGGGGTGGGATTCCAGGAGTTTGTTTTACCAATCATATCAGCGATGAGGAATTCGACCGACATGTATGTCAGGTGATTGAAGTCATGCGAGCAGAATCTCGTTATGTCCTCGGTGTGGCTGATCAGGTTCCTCCTGACGGGCTTGAATCAAGAGTTCGGAGGGTGGGGGAGCTGGTTGACAGATATGGCTCCTATGAATAATCCGGTTAAAAAATTCGAAGGCCAGTGTTGAATGCTGAAATCACAAGTTCAAGTTTCGGAGCTACAAGCTAATCAGTAGTCCACTTAATCCTGTTGATTCAAAATTCAAAACTGGCCCTCGAATCTCTACCTTGAGGTTAATAATTTACTAGTCCTTCTTTTCTTTTTCCTTTTCTTCCTTCAGATCGATTTTCTTTATCAGCAACCCATCAGTTGATAATATCAGCTCGAAATTTTCCTTGCCTTTTTTTACCGCTACCTCAAATTGCACTCCGGAAGGTGATTCGACTTTTGCCGCTTCTTTAAAACTAAATCCGGGAGCGCTCTGCTTAATGCCGGCTGTCACTGCCTCAGGTAGTTCCTTTGCAGTAAATCCGGTTTCTGTTTCCAGCCAAACACCCTGCTGGTCGAAATTGGCCGTCATTTCCGTGTCCCCCAACTTGAATTCAGCTTCAAATACAGTAGCAGATTCTGAACCCCATTTAACCCCGGTTGCTTTTGGATATTTCTTGGCAAATGCCTTCTTTACAGCATTATTAACATCGGTTTTTTGAGCCAGGGAGGGCATGGCAAAGATTAGTGACAGGACGAACAGGCATGGAATTAAAACAAATCTCTTCATCGGATTGATATTTTATGTATCAGTGCAAATGTAATAATGGATTCTAAACAAAAGCTGTTTACAAGTGTTAATCGGGACCCATGGAAAGGTTCCTGGTTTTTTTTATGGTATTCCATAAGTGCGAATGGGCAAAATTTCGACGATTAAAACTATCC
>CAIXHD010000074.1 GCA_903919065.1 uncultured Bacteroidota bacterium | reverse complement strand
GTTATCGGAGTTCCGTTCAGCAAATCGATTCGCGAAGGGTTGACTCACACCGCCGTGGAAGCAGCTAATGCCTGCCCTACCGGGGCACTGGCAATGAAGGGGGGAAGGAAATGAGGGCGGTTATTATTTTGATGGTTTTGCTGAATTCCGTGGTAAGGTTAGAGGTTCCTGCCGAAGCATTCGCGGTAAGGAACGGGGTCCCCGCCTCCGGCTTCGCCTTCGCGGGGATGACAACGCTTTTGCAGAACGAAGGTAGCTCCCGCGGAAATCAGGCACTGACGGGTGTTGTAAATGAAAATTTGCCGTCGAAGGTAAAACAGCTCTGGTCGTTCAAGGCAGGCGACGAAATGAAAGCATCTCCGGTGGTGGCAGGTAGCACAATCGTTGCAGGCGGTATGGATGGGTGGATATATGCATTGGACCTTAATGGAAAATTGCTTTGGAAGTTCGAGACAGGTAATGGAATTGAGGCTCCGGCACTCATTCTGGACAATACAGTTTATGTGGGAAATCTCACAGGAATTCTGTTTGCATTGAATCTTAAGGATGGCAAAGAAAAGTGGAGATATACCACGGAAGGCCAGATCAGCGGATCCGCCAACTGGTGGAAAACAGGAAACTCAATCCGGATCCTGGTGGGCAGCTATGATTATAACCTGCATTGTGTGGATGCAGCTACCGGTAAAGTGATATGGAAATACGAATCAGATAATTTCATAAACGGTGCTACTGCCTGTGTGGATGGGAATGCCATTTTTGGCGGCTGCGACGGCTTTTTGCATGTGGTGGATATAGCAACCGGAAAGGCATCGACAAGAATTGATGTGGCTACCTATGTTCCCGGTTCCGCACCTTCAGATGGGGGACTAACTTATGTTGGCGACTACGACGGTGGATTCACCTGCGTAAGCATTACCGAACAGAAGATCAAGTGGAAATACAAGAATGAAAAAACTCAATTGCCATTTGTAGCATCAGCCGCCGTTTCAGGCGATCGGGTGATAACCGGCTGCCGCGATAAGAATGTTTACTGTTTCGGCAAGGCCGACGGCAAGCTGATCTGGAAATATAATACCGGCGAAAAGGTGGATGCTTCTCCCCTGATTTGCCAGGACAAGGTTCTTATTGCAAACATGCGTGGCGACCTGATTGCCTTAAAGTTAAATGATGGCACGCCTGTTTGGACCTTTGAAACCGGGACCCCGATTTTCGGTAACCCGGCAGTAGCTGGCGGGAAGATATATGTGGGAGGTCAGGATGGAACGATCAGGTGTTTTGGGAGGTGACGGGTGACGAGTGACAGGTGACTGGTGACACGTAACACGTGACACGGAAGAACGGTGTAGGGGAGGAGCCGTGCCTCCTCCCATTCGAAAAAGTGTCATCCCGTTGAAAAACGGGATCTCGTCGAAAACAACGAAATTGAAAATTGAAACAATGATAAAAGGAGTAAAGTGCATCGGGTTGATTTTAATAGTGTTGACCAGTGTAGTGCAAGCCCAGGATACCACGAAGGTGAAGGGATTTGAGTATTCGAAACTCAAACCTCTGGTGCACTTCTTTACCAGCGCAGAATACAATCCGTCATCAGGAGTGTCGAAGGATTTTTCTTTCTGGCTCGGTCGAGCCCAGTTCGGATTTAATTATGATTACGACAAGCACTTCTCGGGCAAGATATTGATCGAACGTACAAGACTCGCCGGATCGATAAATACCATGTATGTAAAAGTGGCGAACCTGCGGTGGACACCAAATAACCGACTGGCTATTGAAGGCGGCATAATAAATCAGAATAATTATATCCCGTTTGAAACTTTGTGGGGCTATCGGTTTATAGCTGAAACATTTCAGGATCGATATTATTTAATGCCCAGCACTGATCTCGGAGTGGCTGCCTATTTCAAAATCAACAAACGACTTACTCTTGATGCAGGAATCACCAATGGGGAAGGTCCGAAAATTGACCAGGATAACTTTGGAAAGATGAAATTTGCCGGGGGATTGACTTTCAATCCAGATGAGAACTGGGAAACCCGTATTTTCTATCATCGGAAATCATCGGGAGAAACCGGATATACTGCTAAGGAAAATCTGTTTAATGCCTATGCCGGATATCGGAATGGCGACAAATTCAGGGTAGGAGCCGAATTTATTTATGTGGATGGCTTCATGAGCATGCCGGGCATAAAATCATATGGAGGTACCATATTCGGAGTGGTAACTCTTCATAAAACGTTAAAGTTTTTGGTACGCTGTGACCAGATTTCAGTGTTAACCCAAAGTGGTCACGCACTTTCACCATTAAGCGGCAGCGCACTGATAACAGGTTTTTTGGTGAACCCGGTAAAAGGAATCAACCTTTCGCTTAACTACCAGGGTTTCTTTCCTGAAGATAGATCAAACAATTCCACGCACCGGCTGTTATTCAGTGTCGAGTACAGACTTTAAGAAGGGTGTCGGGTATCGGGTTTCAGGTATCGGGTTTCGGGTTTCAGGTTTCGGGTTTCAGGTTTCGGGTTTGGGATTTCTTAATTTAGCAGATTGAATAATTGAAGTTATGAGGATCATTCACATTATTCCGGGTTCAGGCGGCAGTTTTTACTGCGGCAATTGCCTGCGCGACAGCAAATATGTTGTAGCTCTGAGAAAGATGGGGCATGAGGTCGTTAAGGTGCCTATGTACCTGCCCCTGTTTTCTCACGATGACCTTCAGGAAATACCGGTCTTTTATGGAGCTGTCAGCATATATCTCAAACAATTATATCCAATATTTGAGAAGGCGCCGGTATGGTTCGACAATCTTTTGAATTCCAAGCCGATGCTTAAGTTCGCTGCCGGAATGGCCGGATCGACAAGTGCAAAGGGATTAAGCGAGATGACCATCTCCATGCTTAAAGGGGAACACGGGCGCCAGCATGAGGAGCTCGACCGCATGATCGACTGGATCAAGGAGCATTATCCGGCTGATATTGTTCATCTTTCAAATGCTCTGCTTTCTGGTCTGGCCCCACGGATTAAAGAAAGACTCGGGGTTAAGGTTTATTGTTCTCTTCAGGATGAGGATGTATGGATCGATGTCATGAAACCTGAATTCAGACAGGAAGGCTGGGACCTGATGCACGAAAATGCAAAGTCCATAGACCGGTTTATCGGGGTCAGCCAATATTTTTCCGACCTGATGAAAGAGCGGATTAACCTAAAGGATGAACAGATTAAAACCATTTATCTTGGTGTTGATCCAACTGATTATGAATATATTCCAGTATCTGAAAAACCCAGAAACATTGGATTCATTTCGAGAATGTGCGAAGAAAATGGACTGGATATCCTGGTTGAAGCATTTATCAGCCTGAAAGACAGAACAGGATTTCAGGATGTCAAGCTTATACTTACTGGCGGTTCAACCGGAGATGACAAGCATTATATCCATAAGTTAAAGAAAAGAATCAGCGACTGTGGCTTAAATGATCAGGTGGAGTTTCTGGCAGATTTTGAAGAGGATGGACGCAAGGAGTTTTTCAGGAAAGTTTCGGTGATATCGGTTCCGGTGCGGATTGGAGAGGCATTTGGCCTTTATTTACTCGAATCGATGGCATCCGGAGTACCCGTGATTCAACCTGCTCTCGGAGCATTTCCGGAGATCATCCGGAAATCCGGAGGAGGATTAACCTATGAGCCAAATCAGCCTGAAATGCTGACTGATGCACTGGCAGCCCTATTGCCGGATAGTGAACGTTTGTCGGCCTTGAGTCAGGCCGGTCACGAAGGTGTCCATCGCTATTTCGATATTTTTACGCATGCCCGTGAATTGATTTCGGTTTATGAATCGGACAAATAATCATGAATGATATTGAAACAATTCTCCGTCTTACGGATATCAGAAAAGAATTTGGGGTTTCGGGTACTTCAAGCCTGCGGGTTGTTCTTTCGGGTCTCAGCCTGACAGTTAAAAAAGGGGAGAGCCTGGCCATTACCGGGCCATCGGGTTCCGGTAAGACAACACTGCTGAACCTTATTGCCGCCCTGGATAAACCCGATAAGGGGTTGATTGAATTCAAAGGCCGCAACCTAGCCGGTTATTCGTCAGATGAACTCGACACTTACCGGAATCAATCTATCGGTATTGTTTTTCAACTACATCATTTGCTGCCTCAATGCACCTTACTCGAAAATATTCTGGTGCCAACTTTGGCCGTAAATAACAAGGCAAAAAGAGCTTTCTACCTCGAAAGGGCCGGGGAGCTAATCAGAAGAATGGGCCTGTGGGAAGTCAGAAACCAATATCCGGGAACACTGTCGGGCGGCGAATGCCAGCGTACAGCCGTGGCCCGGGCCCTGATCAATGATCCCGACCTATTGCTGGCCGATGAGCCTACCGGGGCTCTCGATCAGGCGAATGCACTGAATCTGGGTGAGCTGTTAACTGAAATTAACCGGATCGATGGCAAAACAATCATTATGGTCACGCATTCGGCGGAGATGGCTGCCAGGATGGAGAGAACAGTTGATTTAATAACCTTATGAATCAGGATATACCCACCCCCTGCCCCATAGCCTTCAACCAAAGTAGTGTTCCTGCTATAAAACGAAGGTTGAAAGGTAAAAGGTTTAGATTCGAATTCAGAATTCTTACTTCAATCTTCTCCTTCAAAAGACCAAAATAGCAAATTGAACAGATTCAGCCTGATATTAAGCAGCCTGTGGCATTATCGCTGGCGCAATCTCACGATAGCGCTGGGAATGGCGATCAGCATGGCCGTGATTACCGGTGCTCTGGTGACCGGTGATTCGGTGCGATCGGGTCTGCAGAGCCTGGTTGGGTTACGGCTCGGGAAGGCTGATATTTCGGTAACTGCCGGTGACCGCTACCTGACAGACTCCCTGTCCATCCGGATGTCTGCCACCCTCAAAATTCCAGCCACGGCGATTCTTCAGCTTAAAGGTTCAGCCACTGCTGGCGGCGGTGCATTGAGAATGCCAAAGGTTGAGGTATACGGCATCGATCAATCCTTTAGAGAGGTTACCGGGGAAGGCACTTTCGCTCCACCGGAAAATGAAATTGAGGCAGTGATCAGTGATAACCTTGCTGCACGGCTCGATGTGAAAGTTGGTGAACAAATTATTATCCGGATAAATAAGCCCGGACCCGTGCCAATCGATGCACCATTCGTCTCCAATGAGGAGAATATCGTTTCTGCAACGGTCACCATCAAGGCTATTGCTGATAAAAAGCAGGTCGGCCGATTCCATCTTCAGAATACCCAATCTGCACCAAACAATATTTTTCTTAGCCGGAAATACCTTCAAAAACTTACCGGTCTGGATGGTTTATCGAATATGATTTTACTTGCAGGCCGTGGGAAGATTACTGGCGATCAGGTTGAAGTTGCCCTTGCCAAGTCCCGGACTCTCAGCGATGCCGGGTTACACCTGGAGAAACATCCCGGAACCGGGGAATGGATTTTGCGAACTCCAAGGGTATTTTTCGATGATTCTGCACTAAAAGCCATCGAATCCATTCCATCAGGCAAATCACTGTATTTCAGCTATTTTGTAAATGAGTTCAAGATTGGTGACCGTACAACGCCCTACTCTTTCGTTTCCACCCTGCCCGGCAACCGGATCAAGTCAGGCGAAATCCTGATCAACCGATGGCTGGCCGACGATCTGGATGCGAAACCGGGTGATTCAGTTACATTGAGCTATTTTATGGTAGGTCCCTTGCGCAACCTTACCATTGAAAAAGCCAGGTTCAGGATTACCGGCATAATAGCAATGGATGACCCAACCAGCGACCCACTGCTGATGCCCGAGATTCCTGGTTTGTCTGATGCAGGTAATTGCCGGGATTGGGAGTCCAGCATCCCAATTGATCTGGACAAAATCCGCGATAAGGACGAACTGTACTGGAAACAGTTCAAGGGAGCCCCCAAAGCTTATATTAATCCTGGGGAAGCCGCCAGCCTATGGCAGAATCGATTTGGCAAATACACGCAGGTGAGGGTAACAGCAGGAACAGATTTGGCTGATATTGAAACAAGTATATTAAACCATCTTCGGCCGTCTGATACCGGAATACGGATTCGTGAATCCCGGCAGGAAGGGGTTACTGCCGCTTCTACAGGAGTGGATTTCAGCGGTCTCTTCCTCGGTCTGAGTTTCTTTCTGATAGCCGGTGGAATAATCCTGACTATCCTGCTGATCAGGCTCGGTCTGGAAAGCAGGCAGGAGCAGATCGGCATACTGAGGGCACTTGGATGGAGCGAACGGAAAATAGGAGGGATGCACCTCTGGGAAAACATTCTGATCTCGATAATTGGCTCAATTATCGGCCTGGGCATTACCTGGGTTTATACTATTCTGATATTTAGCGCTTTGAACGGCGTGTGGAACGATATTGTTTTGACAGATACCCTGCATCCGGTATTTAAGCCTGGCACATTAGCTGTTGGAACAGCAATCAGTATTTTATTATCCATTGGCACCACATGGTTTGTTGTTGTCCGATTCCTTCGCCACAGAACTGCCGATCTCATGCACCAGAATAAAAAGGTGAAATCCGGAAGAAGCAGGAAGCTTTTGAAACTGTTTACAGCAATTTCAGGAGCGGCAGCCATGGGTTTGATAGTTTATGGTATCGCTCGGATTCAATCCGCAGGCCCCACCATCTTCTTTTCAGCGGGAACCCTGATGCTTATCAGCCTGATACTTATGGCAATCTGGATATTCCGCGACAAGAATTCCGAGAGCAGCGCCATCACCAGTCTGGGTGAGCTGGGGCGAAGCAATCTTCGCCGAAACAGTAACCGAAGTTTATCGGTCATCCTTCTGTTTGCCATGGGGATGTTTTTAGTTATTTCAATCGGGGCCAACCGAAAAGTTGCAGACCCGGCCGGCACCGGAGGATTTCTCTTTTATCTGGAAACGACCGTTCCTGTGCCCGATAATTTGAACAACCCATTGGTCAGGGCAAAATACGGGCTGGAATCCCCGTCGGAATTTGTCCAGATGAAAATTCTGCCAGGCGACGACGCCAGCTGCCTGAACCTCAACCGAGTACAGAACCCTCCTATCCTTGGCATACCCAAAGGAGCCTTTGCAGAACGTTTCCGTTTTGTTTCAGCGGCATCCTCGGTACCTGCAGGCATTGATTGGACCATTCTTGATCAGGAGCTTCCCGATGGAGCAATTCCTGCTGTTGCAGACCAAACGGTTATTCAGT
>CAIXHD010000073.1 GCA_903919065.1 uncultured Bacteroidota bacterium | reverse complement strand
TACAAAATCAAGTTTGCCTGGAAAAGTTGTCATCCCTGAGAAGGTGGAGAACCCTCGCATATTGCGGGATCAAGCAGTTGACAGAAGGCGGTGGTTGATCCTGATAATTCAAAATTCAACATTGGCCTTCGAATCTCTTATATAACTCTTTTTTTATATGGCTTCAAGTTTAGCTATTTTCTTTTTTAATAGATTGATTTTCTTTTCTTTAGACTTTTCCTGAAAATCGACTAAAGCCGCAGGGTTAAAAGCTTCTTTTTTTGACACCATCATATAATAGATGATTGCAAGTTTTCTGGCTGTGGCAACCACTGCCTTAGGTGCCCCAGATTTTGCCCTGATTCTGCGATAAAAATCACCCAGTGGGTTTTTACTATGGTACAAACTATTTGCTGCTATTCTAAATGCCTGACCAGCATTTTGCTTTTTCTTGTCGATTTTGCTGCTGATAACTTGTCCTCCCGATACTTTTGTATTTGGAGCCAATCCTAACCAGGAAGTAAAATGGTGCGGAGTTTTCCATTTCGACATATCAAGGCCAACTTCAGACATGATTTTTAAAGCACACGTTTCGCTAATCCCGGGCACCTCTGTAACATCAGTACCCAATATTGCTTTGAGATAGGAGGTCTGGTTGAATGGAATTTTCATTTTGCCTGAATTTTTTCTTTTCACTTTTGGAATGACAGGGATGACTCCTTCGTTAAGTGAAGCCAATTGTTGAATCAATACCTTTTCAATTTCCAGGTCGCATTCTTTGATTTTCTGATCGTGGAAGTCGTACATATCCCAACACTGGCGAAGTGAAAACAGGTGTTCTGTCGTCCAGAGCCCTTCTAATGACTTTATGATATCTTCCCTGGATGCTTTTATTCCAGGGTCCCTCATATCGGCAAGTGCTTCCGGATTACGCTCTCCGGCCAGAATGGCTTCTACGATTAGTCTTCCTGTTTTTCCGTCTATGTCGCTAATAATGGTCTGAAGCTTAATGTTCATTAACTCCAGCGCTTTTTGGACCCGGTTTAGGTAGGTTGCGGAAGTACGAACGAGGTTGGAACGGTGGCGCACCATGCTGCGCAAGGTGCGGATAATATTGTCGGGTTGAAAACTTCCCCGGAGCAATCCGCAACTATGCAATTTCTGTATCCATTCTGCATCGCTCTCATCGTCCTTCCTTCCTGTCACATTCTTAACATGTTTGGCATTGACGAGAAGGACCTCAAACCCCTGTTCCTGTAATAAAAGGAATAGTGGCACCCAATAAATGCCGGTACTTTCCATGGCGACAGAGGTAATGCCATATTCTTTCAAACACTTGGCAATGGCGTACAGATCCCGGGTGAAACACCCGAAGGCACGCACTTCCAACTGTTCCAGACTGATGGGAAACGCAACCATCATTTCTTTGTCGGATACATCAACCCCAGCCACGGTTGGATTGATTACGGGTAGTTGTGAAATTCTTTTCACTTTTCCCGATTTTGTTTTAGTTTTGCCCATAGCTTGTAATTTAAGCGATTAAAACTGCCCCGTGCCTGCTGGTTTTTGGAAGTTTTATTCTCTTATACGGCATCTAAGTGCCAATTGGGACTTTTAAAAACCATACAGAACCAGACTCTAAAATGATATCTATCTATCATTGATTCGACGGTTTACACTGCACGGGGCATTGCTTAAATTTACACCTATTTGCTTTATATTGAAAAAGATATGGCTTCCAACGTACCGACTTCTTGAGAGTTATTAGGTTTGGGGCCGTATGACACATACTTCAAGACTCTAAACTGGTCTTAGAATTTGGATTCGAGCATAATCAAGCATGAAGAAGTATATTGTTTTCTCTTGTGCAATTGCCCTCCTCGGAGTGGCTCTGCTAACCGCAATCCCGACAGATTCGCCGACTGCCGATAAGCGTGAATCGGCACCTGATCTTAAGCAGGAGGGTGTTCCAGCGGAGTGGATCAACACCATTAATCGCACTGCCGCTGGCGACGGCTGGAAATCAATTGAAGCAGCTTCCATGCGGCAGCTCATCGAAACACGGCAATTCAAATCAGGATTCGATTCTCTTGACAGATACTGGTCGGAGCGGGGTCCGGCAAATATTCCTGGCCGGATTACAGACATTAAAATCGATTATGAATCGGGATTAATATATTGCCTAAGTGACCATGGGCTGGTATTCAAGGGAAATATTGATGGGTCTGATTGGAAATCGCTGAACGACCAGTTCCCGGTTGCTCAGGGGGTTGCCTGTTATCTCGATATTATTCCGATGGCTAACCACACCCGGATTTTTGTTGCCGGTTGGCAGAAAACCCTCGATGGCTGGGGCGTATTTTATTCAGATGATGATGGGAAAACCTGGCAAAAGCCATCGGGACTGTTCCAATATCCGGTATCGGGAATCCGACGGGGTAAATCAACCCGCGATGCCATTTATTTGTTTGTGCAGGAATATCATGCGCAAAAATCTACCGATTATTATACCATTTATAAGTCAACGGATCAGGGAACGACTTTTACTGCATTTTACCGCTCGAAAATCCGAACCGGCGATGGCTCAAGAAATGAGCACAGCGATATGTGGATGACCGGCCAGACTGCAACTCCGGATATTTATCTCGCTTTGGAAGACAGCCTTTTTGTAGTTAATTCACAGGATGGCAGCCGGGTTTTCAAAAGCAAAATTTCGGGAATTATTTCAGAAAACGGCCTTCTTCTGGCAGGAGCCTCTAACAGCAATCCGGTGCGGCTGCGCGCCTGGGTGGGTGATGCCGGAATTGCACGCTATTATGCCTCAGATAACGGGGGCGCCACCTGGACTCATCAGGGTGACTATACCGATAATGTGGCTGCTTACCCATTTGGATTCAACTCGTTTTCAGGTTCACATTATACCGCCGATACTCTCTATTTTGGAGGGGTACTTACCATCCGGAGTACCGATGGTGGCAAAAGCTGGAAGCTCATCGACATGGATCCGACTAACAGCTATGCCCTTTACCATGGCGATGTTCCGAAAACACTCATGAGCCTGAATCCGGCCGGCCAGACGGATGTTTATTTCGGCACGGATGGTGGTATGTATAAGCGCGATGCCGCTCATGATCATATGGTTACCATGAGTATTCCCGGACTCAATTCCACGCAGATTTATAAAATGTCCACCAAGTACAGCGAGCCGGGGAAAATGTTTGTGGGTACCCAGGACAACGGTTACCTGAAAACACTCACTGGTTCTGATGGCACCAGTGCCGCAGATTTTCGTATGATCTGGGGCGGTGATGTCACCAATATTGCCTCGGGCGATAATGGCCAGACCTTCTGGGTTTGGTGGTGGGGAGTGGGCTGCAATTATGTGACTGTTCCCGAAACTGATTTTACTCCGTCAACTTTCTCTCCCTCCTGGGTGAACAAGGAATGTCCTTATTGGGAAGCTCCGATCTGGGTGCCGGTACAACATCCCGATCAGTGCTTTACCGCCGGCGCACCGGTAGGCAGCACAGGTAGTTATCTTATCAGAATAAAAGCGCAAAAAAATGCCAACGCAACGGCGGTTCAATACTCCTATAATTTCAAAGCAACGGCAGGTGACCTTGTAACGGCGATTGCTGTTTCACCCATCGACAGCAGTTACTGGTATGTGGCAACGGCCAACGGTTATTTTTTCCGGTCGGTGGATGCGGGAAAAACATGGTCGACCAAAAAATTGCTGTCCGGAAGCCTTTATGCCCGGGCTATTTACCCATCGAGGTTAAACCTTGGCAAGGTATGGGTGGGTGGCAGCGGCTATTCCAATCCGGCCGTCTATTATTCTTCTGATAACGGAACCACGTTCAAGGGACTCACCACCGGACTTCCAAAAACTATCGTGGAGGCTTTCGATGCCAATGAAGATGAGAGTTTGCTGTTTGCCGCCACCGGCGTGGCTCCCATGATGCTACGCACTGCCACTGGTGTTTGGAGCGATATCGCAGGGAAAAGAGCACCTCTCGTTCATTATATGGATATTGAATATATACCGGGAATAAGTACCGCCCGATTTGCGACTTATGCCCGCGGGATCTGGGATTTTGCAGTGCCCCGGAGTCTGGGGATTTCGTCAGCAGTTTTATCTGATTCCGATATCCGTATTTATCCGGTACCGGCCCATAATCAGGTAAATATCGATTTTGATCAGCAGGGATTTGCTGGTGCAGAACTTCGTTTTTATACTCTTGATGGCAGGCTGGTGATGACGCAGTCAACCGAATCCGCAAGCAATACTGTGAATGTGTCAGAATTGGATAAAGGGATTTACCTTATCGATATAATTAAAAACGGAAAAAGGCTGAGCCGGAAATTTATCGTTGAATAGCATGATCAGGGATGTCTCCGATTTTGAAAAGCTTTTCAAACTGCATTACAGCAGGCTCTGCTCCTATGCCAACCTCTTTCTGAATGATCCTGATGCCGCTGAAGATGTGGTGCAGGAGGTGTTTTTCAAGCTGTGGAAAAACCGGGAAGAGCTCGTGATCAGTACCACTATCAAATCCTACCTGTTCCGTGCCGTGCGAAACGGATGCATGAACGTGATCGATCATATTTCGATTAGGGATGCTCATAAGATCATCAATGAGGAGGATATGAAGGAAAGTGAATCCAATCTTATTGATGAGACAATACTATCGGAACTGGAACAGCGCATTAAAGAGACTATCGACCAGCTGCCGGCCGAGCGGCGAAAGATCTTTATACTCAGCCGGTACGAGGGGCTCAAATACCGCGAAATCGCCGACCGGCTTAATATATCGGTGAAAACTGTGGAGAACCAAATGTATCAGGCTTTGAAATTCATGCGGGAGGGTCTGGTGGATTATCTGCCATTGATACTCCTGATATTTAAAGGACTTTTCAGGGATGAGTGAAAATATATTTGAAATTGGTTTAGTGATTGACGGTTTTGAACTGTCATATCTGTAGAGGCGAAATGAAGAAGGATCAAATCCATATCGATCAGAAACTTTTGGTGCTTTATCTCCTGGATGAGATTTCGCAGCAGGGCCGTGCAACAGTGGAGGTCTGGCTGAGTGCATCGGAGGAAAACAGAAATTTCTATGCCTCCTTCGAGAAAACCTGGAATGCTGCCGGAACTGTTGAGCCCGCAGCAGTGGCGTTCGATACCGAGCGTGCGTGGGACCGCATGCAAAAGAGGATAGGTGAGGAGCGTAAAATAGGTGAGAAGCAGAAAATAGGTGAGGAGGTTAATGGTCTCTCGTCTCATCCGTCTATTAGTCTTCCGTCTTCCCGTCGTCTGTCTTACTCACTCATGGCCGCTGCAGCCATGCTGCTGATCGGGGTGGCTTCGGTGGTGTTTATCCGGATGAACCAAAACAGGCTGGACAGCGGCTTTGAGACTTTTACGGCCACCGTGACACCGGTGCAGGATACACTGAAAGACGGATCGACCATTGTGCTGAATGCAAATTCTGAACTGACGGTTCCGAAGAAATTTGCAAAAATAAATCGGAAAGTCGAGCTGAAAGGGGAGGCATTCTTCCAGGTTCAGCACGATCCGGCTCACCCGTTTATCATAGATGCGGGACTTGGACAGGTAAAGGTGCTGGGAACTTCTTTCCATGTTAAGGCCTATAAAGATGCCGATCTGGAGGTTTATGTGGAGAGCGGCCGGGTGGAACTTTCCAGGGTTGATCCGCTGAAAGGCGATACGATCAGGATAGTGCTTAAAGCTGGAGAGCGGGGCGTAATCAGGCAGGGGGCCACTGACATCGGAAAGCCGGATGATATTGGTGCTGATGAGCTTTTCTGGGCAAATAAGAAGCTGATATTCCAGGAAACAAAGTTATCACTGGTGTTCGATTTACTTAAGAAACACTACCAGACTGATATCCAGGTAAAAGATACCACCATATTGAATTGTCTTTTATCGGCCACATTTACTGATGAATCCATCGAACAGATATTGGAAGTGGTGGCAGCATCATTCGACCTGACCATGAGCCGGGATAAGGACAAGTTTATCATAAACGGAAAAGGATGCACCGATGAGAAAAAGTAAAACAACATTGCTATTCCTCTGCGCTCTGTTTTTCGCCATTTCACCAATGGCCATAGGGCAGGTGAACCATCTGGAGAAAAAGATTTCCATCGATCTGAAACAGGTCAGGCTGAAAAATGCATTGCCGAAAATTGCAGAATCGGGCGACTTCCTTTTTTCATACAATTCGGAGATTATTCCGGGCGATAGCCTGGTTTCTGTACAGGCAGAGAATCAACCGGTGAATCAGGTTCTGAAAGATCTGATGGGTCCGGGCATCCGCTATAAAGTATTGGGTAACCATGTAATTCTGCTGAATAATCAACCGGAAAAACGAGCTCCGAAAAGGGAGAGCAACCCGGAGTATACGATCACAGGATATATCTATGATGCCCAAACAGGCGAAATCATAACCTCTGCAAGTATTTATGAGGTGGAGGGAATGTTTGTATCGGCCACAGATGCAAAAGGATATTATTCCCTCACTGTTCCGGGCGATCAGGAACAGAAAGTTCTTAGTTACAGTAAGGCCGGGTATATTGATACCCTGATAGTTGTAAAGCCCAAAGAGACCTCGTCGCGGAATATTTCGCTGACACCAAAGCCAACAAAACTTAACGAAAATCAGATGCAGGAGGTGCCAATGAACGGCCTGAATGAGCGGACCCTGGTTAAGGCACTGGTCCCGGTAAAGGCCAGGATCACGGCGGAAAATATTCCGGTTGAGGAACAAAGATGGGCACAACTCTCACTTTTTCCCTTTATCGGGAGCAATCGCTTTGTCTCGGGATTAATCACAAACCGTTTTTCGATTAACCTATTTGCCGGATATGCGGGTGGGCTAAAAGGAATTGAACTGGGTGGTTTCCTTAACATAGTCCGGAAGGAAATGTCGGGGGTGCAGCTTTCGGGATTCGGCAATATTGTTGGTAATAAGAGCAATGGGGTGCAGCTGTCCGGTTTTTTCAATTATGATGGCGGATCCTTTACCGGATTGCAGGGTACCGGATTCTCCAATGTGGTTATGGATACGGTGCGGGGTGTTCAGCTTGCAGGGTTCAGCAATGTTCTCCGAGGACCGATGTACGGGACTCAGATATCAGGATTCAGCAATTTTACGAGTCAGAATGTGGATGGACTGCAAGCCTCCGGGTTCGCGAATATTGCACTTAAGGACGTGAAGGTAGCCCAGCTATCAGGATTTGGGAATTTCACTTCGGGCGCCAATAAGGGATGGCAGGTTGCCGGATTTATGAATTATGCGAAAGAATTGCGTGGAGTGCAGATCGCGCCTTTCAATTTTGCGGATACGGCAAGCACAGGAGTGCCAGTCGGACTGTTCAGCTATGTGGCAAAAGGATATCATCCGCTTGAGCTGACTGCCAATGAGCTGTTTCCACTTAATGTAACCTTTAAAACAGGTGTCAGTCGTTTCTATAATATTTTCACTGCAGGGATTCAACGCGACCTGCTTACGGTTGGGTGTGGTTTTGGAACCCAGATCAAAATTTCAAAAGTGTTGGGGGTAAGCATGGATCTTACAGGCAATTACCTTGCCGACAACCGAAATTTTCTCCGTTCACTGGGTGCCCATATCCGTTTTGCACCAACCCTCGATATTCGTCTGGCCAAACACCTGACCTTGCTGTTGGGGCCCACATTAAACGGATTTGCAGGCCTGGATCATGCGGATGCCGGAACAGGTGATTTTCCGTTTATTTTCTCGTATCCTATTAAAAACCTGATGATTGCAAGCACTCCAGTCAGCATCAGGTTAGGCGCTACAGCGGGATTCCGTTTTTAATCAACTTTTTTTTCCGGGTGGATAGGGGTATTTGTAAGGATGACTGTCATCCTTATGAATGAACTCTATTAAATCAAATTAACTCTGAAAAAAATGATGAAAAGTAAAATGCGGAAGTTAATGATCGCAATGGTTGCGATCCTTCCATTGGCCCTGGCTTCCTGTCATGATGAATTTATGTTCGGTATCTCCGGTCAGGGAGAAATTGTTCAGCAAACAATCAGCACTGATAATTTTGATGGATTCGTGTCAGCCATCGCTGCCGATATTTATGTTGCACAAGGGGAAACCCTGAAAGTGGAGATCGAAGCTCAGCAGAACATAATTGACAATATCGATTTTGATCAGGTGGTTGATGGAATATGGACCATTCATTATCATGAGATGGTCAGGTATTCAAAACCTGTGAAGATCTATATCACGATGCCAACACTTACGATGGCGGGGATCAGCGGCTCGGGTAAAATCGAGGGCATCACGGCGTTTAAAGGTCTTGAAAAACTCCACCTGGTGATTTCAGGATCAGGAAATATCGACCTTGAAACGGAGTCGAAGTTACTGGATGTGATAATTTCAGGATCCGGCGAAATGCTTCTTTCAGGCAATACTGAAAAGCTCAATCTTCTTATTTCCGGATCTGGTGGATTTCATGGAACGGCACTAAGCACAACGAAAGCTGAAACCACGATCAGTGGATCAGGAAGCGCAAGAATTACTGTTGAGGAACAATTAAATGCGCTGATTTCCGGTAGCGGCAGCATCTTCTATGCGGGTAATCCCGATCTCGATGTGCATGTCTCAGGCAGCGGAAGAGTGGTACGTCAATAAATATCAAACAATATTAAATTCTCAAAAACATGAAAAAACTTATCATACTGATGGCCTTCGCGGCAATCATTTTTAATGGAAATCTGCCTGCTCAGGATTCTGTCCGCATCAGCCCTTTTCATATCAGTTTTATTACTCCGCTTGGCACCAATGGTTTACAGTCGTGGAATACTGTCAACCGGATATCGTTTAACCTTTTTGCCGGGTACTCAGCCGGTCTGAATGGGATTGAAGTGGCCGGATTTGCTAATGCCCTTAAGGGTGATATGAACGGTATTCAGCTGGCCGGTTTCTGCAATAATACCTTTGGCGAAGCCAATGGTGTTGAAATCGCCGGATACTGGAATTACAACCAGCATAATGTAAAAGGACTGCAGCTGGCTGGTTTCGCCAATGTGGCACTTGATACAGTTGACGGGGTACAGATTGCGGGTTACACCAACGTTACGGTAGGTGATGCCAAAGGTGTTCAGGCTTCGGGGTTTGCCAATGTTACCACCGGAACCCAGACGGGTGTTCAGGCATCAGGATTTTTCAATTATGCACACAGACTTAAGGGAGTGCAGGTGAGCGTCGTAAATGTGGCAGATACCGTTGAAAAGGGTATTCCAATTGGTTTCCTGAGCTTCGTAAAGCATGGTTACAAGGTAATTCAGTTGGGTGGAAACGAAACTCTGTATGGTGAGGTCAGCTTCAAGACCGGGGTGCGGCAATTTTATAATATCCTTTCGATTGGAGCAACTTCCATTCATGGCGACCTTAAATGGGGCTTCGGTTACGGATTGGGTACGCTGATACCGATGGGCCGGCATTTTGATATTGGCATAGAAGCTGTTTCCTACCAGATCATGGAAAATGAATGGTATTCCCCTCACCTGAATCTGCTCAACCGGGCGAATCTTTCGCTTTGCTGGAACCTGACCAGAACCATTGGCATTTATGGTGGTGCGAGCTGGAATGTATTGGTTGCCGGCAATGAAATTGATACCGAATATCAGCATCATTACAGGAGCGATGTATCGATGTACCCCGGGTTTAATGCGGGGCTTCGGATTGGAATTTAACCCCACATTGAGTTTAGAGATTCGAAGGCCAATGTCGAGATTCGAGGGCCAATTTTGAATTTTGAAGTTCCAAGATCAGGTAAACCTCGGAGAAGTGTCATCCCGTTGAAAAACGGGACCCCGTCCCTGACCACGAAACTAAGCTGCAGAATTTCAGCCACTTGATCCTGTAATTTCAGCATTCAACACTGGCCCTCGAATCTCTAACTTCATTAAAGAATCATCCTATACAAACTCCGATAAAACGGATAGGTCTTTTCAGTGTACAGGAAAAACAGGGTGTTGCCGTGAATGCGCATCCTGTCGATAAAGGGATAGTCGGGGACCTCAACAACCCTGATTATCTCTCCGTTGTCGGGATTAATCTCTTTAAGTGAATAGCGACCGGTAGATCTCAGATGCCACAAAGCATAGATTCTGTCTGCCTTTTCGTCGTACAGGATCCTCTGACTGAAATTGTCCATGTCGATATCGGTACGCCTGATAACAAGCAATTCAGTGTATTCCCTGAGGTGAAATTTGATGGGTACAGATTTAAGCAGGTTACCCTCTGCATTAAAAAAATCGATAGTATTTCCAAAAAAATCGAAAATAGCGATATCGTTCTTGCGTTGAATTACCGGAGCGGTTACACAGCGTTCATAGCTATCCTTGATGAGAAATTCTGCTGCCGGCGTCATGGGGATTGATTCCAGAAAATCGATCGGTCTCACATACCGGAAGTCACCAAAAGGGTCAGTTACGGTTTTCACAAGTCTGGATAACGTGTCGCCGGGTGCCATATGGAATGTGCTGTTACTTTTTCGCGAGGCCTTTTGTTGGAAAAGGTGCCCTTCAAGTGCAGCCTTGACCGGAAGGAGCATCGTTTCAAATTCTTCAAAAGGGGTTGGATAAATGAGATTAACCTTGTTTCCATTAACAAAGACCTGGTAAACCGCTTCACTGGTTAAAAGTTGAATGCTGTTAAAGCAATCCTTATAGAGGTACATCTGGTTTTTTACATCGATGGATTCCGGGATATTGACCAGATGCCCGGCACCATAAGTCTTTTTTGAGGAAATTATTTCTCCGGAAATGGTAGTCAGGTACAGCCGCTGTTCGTTTAGGTGTTTATGTGTATTTGCGATCATCAGGATCTGTTCACCCGCAATTTCATAATCAACAATGTTCAGGGTATCCCCTTTAATCAGATTCATAATCCGTTCCCCCGATATGGTGACTTCTCCGATTTGCCGGATTTCGGGCTTCAGATAGATCTTAAGGTCAGATATTCCGGGTGTTTTTAGCTCCGCCTTGTTCAATTCGTAACCCACATGACTGAAGAAAAGAATCACCGGAAACTTTGTAATTTTCAGCTTGAAAAATCCATCAGAATTAGTGGCTGCTCCGGGTTCGGTTCCACCAATGAAAATATTTACGCCGGAAAGTGGCTTTTGGGTTTCAATATCATATACATAACCTGTTATTTGCTGCGACTGCGCTTGTCCCTGACCGAACAGCATTAAACATACGGTCACCATTCCTGTCAAAAGGTTTTTCATGGTATGAAATAATGTATGAAGGGGACTCCTAAATTTACGCACACTTTTCGATATTGCAATAACAAAACTAAGGCAGGAGGGCAGGAAGGCAAAAAAGCAGGAAGGAAAGTATTAAATAATAAGTAATAATCAGATTATATGCACCTTGCAACTTTATCCTTTTGAACTTTCCTTTTTGCCCTCTTGCCCTTTTGCCCTAATTTACCCAACATGAAAGCAACCTTAATAATCTCAGCCCTTCTACTGGCTGCCCTCACTCTTCCGGCACAGCAGCGCAGGGGAGGAGCACAGCGCGTTATGACACAGGGTGCCTCCACCAAAGATGAAGATGTTAATCAGTTTGTTGATCCGTTTATAGGGACACAGGGCGGTGGTAACACCTTTCCCGGAGTTAGTTATCCTTTTGGCATGGTGAAACTGGGGCCCGACTGTGGTCAGCTGAATTCCAACAGCGGGTATACTGCTGATGGTTTGATCCGTGGTTTCAGCCATGTACATGTGAGTGGAACGGGGGGCGGACCAAAATACGGAAACATACTGATGTACCCGTTTTCAGGCGACCTGAATGTATCTGATTATGGCTCGGCACGTGGCAAAGAGATCGCCAAACCCGGTTATTACTCTGTGGAACTTACCGGAGGCGATATTTTTGCAGAGCTTAGTTGTACACAGAAAACAGGCCTCCACCGATATACTTTCCGTAAAGGCGGGCAATCTGGAATCCTCCTCGATGCCGGCAGTTTTCTGGGTAAGGAATCCTGCTGTTTTGAAGCTCAGGAACTCGTGGGGTCGGAAATTGAAATCCTCTCCGACCGGGAGATCTGCGGTTATTCACGGGTAAGGGGTGGCTGGAATACCGGTGGCCCTTATACAGTTTATTTTTATGCCATTTTTGATACGCCCTCCAATTCTTTTGGTACCTGGAAATCGGGCAAAGTGCACAACACCAATAAGTCGGAATTCGATTCAGGCGAAGCCACAGGAGCCTGGTTTGGTTACGATTGCAAGCCCGGCCAGTCGGTTGGTGTGAAAGTGGGAATCTCATTTATCAGCGTCGGAAAAGCAAAGACTAATTGTATCATGGAGGCCTTTAATCTGAATTTCGAGCAGGCCATGTCCAGGGCACGCAATGAATGGACTAACTACCTTAGCCGGATCCGGGTGGACTCACCTTCGAAAATTGAAAAAACAAAATTCTATACGGCTCTGTATCATACTATGATGCAGCCAGTCAACCGTACCGGAGAGAATCCCCTCTGGACAAATAAGGAGCCGTATTACGATGATTTCTATTGCATATGGGATACCTACAGAACCAGTCACCCACTATTTATTTTATTTGCCCCTGAAATTCAGTCCGATATAACCCGCTCACTCATAGATATGTATGAACTGGAGGGTTACACACCCGATGCCCGCTCAGGGAATTTTAACGGGCGTACACAAGGCGGCAGCAACAGTGATATGCTTATCGCGGAAGCCATTCTGAAAGAGCTTCCTGGTATCGATAAGGAGAAAGCTTATCAGTCTATGATAAAAAATGCCGAGGTGCCTCCGGGCGGCGATGAGCGAATGGTGGGTCGTGGTGGCCTGAAGGATTACAATAGCATTGGATATGTATCAACTGATTTCGAAAGAGCTGGTTCGCGAACAGTGGAGTATGCTGCCAACGACTGGGCCATCGCGCTGGTCGCAAAAAAAATGGGTAAAGAGGCAGATTATAAAAAGTATGCAAAACGTGCAGGCAATTGGGAAAATCTCTGGAAACCAGTTGAAAACAATGGTGCCACCGGTTTTATCATGCCCCGGAAGGCGAACGGTGATTGGGACGAGGCCTTCCGGAATAAACTCTGGTCGTGGTACACCGAAACCCCACCGCGGGAAATCGGACTGATTCCGTACAATCAGATTCCTGAAAAATATCTGGATAAAGAGCCTTTTACACCTCTGTCAGGTGGCAGCTGGATGGATTTTTTCTATGAGAGCCAATCCTGGGAATATTCATTCTATGTGCCACAGGATATGAAGCGACTGATCGAAAAATGTGGCGGTACGGATGCTTTCGTGGCCCGACTGGACATTTTTTTCGATAAAAACTTTTTCCAGATGTCGAACGAGCCTGGATTTCTTACCCCCTGCCTGTATAATTATGCAGGGCGACCGGATAAAACTGCTGAAACGGTAACCCGTCTTCTGAAAACCCAATATTCCGAAAAGCCCGCCGGATTGCCTGGCAACGATGATTCCGGGGCCATGTCGTCATGGTATGCTTTCCAGATGATGGGATTCTTTCCCGTGGCCGGACAGGATATTTACCTGATAGGTACACCAAAATTCAGCCGTTCGTCAATTAGTTTGGGTAATGGGAAAACACTGGTCATCATTGCGGAGAATTTCTCAGAGAAAAATATCTATATCAAAGCGGTGGATATCAATAGTAAATCATTAGATCAAAATTGGTTCAGACATACTGATATTAAAGATGGAGGCACCATCCATCTTTACATGACAGATAAACCAACTGACTGGGGAATCAGGAATCTGCCTCCTTCAAAGCAATCATATGAATAACCACGGACTTCAGTCTGGGGGTTTTTCACCTATACCAATTCTCTCACGGCATGTACTTCGGATGACTTATTTAGTATTTTAGGTCCTTCGTAAAAGCACATAATAAATAGACTCAGCTCCAATGGATGGTGTAACCGGGAAATCGTTTAAGCGAAGCCTGAACCTGATCGATTCAACGGCTATCGTTGTCGGGTCCATGATCGGATCCGGGATCTTTATTGTCACGGCTGATATGGCGCGCACCCTGGGCTCACCGGGATGGATGTTGCTGGCCTGGGTGATAACCGGGCTGATGACCATTTTTGCAGCAATGACTTACGGTGAACTGGCTTCGATGATGCCAAAGGCCGGAGGACAGTATATTTATTTGCGCGAGGCTTACAACCCGCTAACCGGATTTCTTTATGGCTGGACACTTTTCATGGTGATCCAAGCCGGGAGTATTGCTGCCATTGCGATGGCATTTGCGAAATTTTCGGGAGTTCTGATCCCCTGGATTGGCGAAAGCAATGTTCTCTTTGATCTCGGACTGGTCAAGGTGACCACCTCACACCTTGTGGCTGTACTCTCCATTGTTTTACTTACCTGGATCAATACACGCGGCATAAAATCGGGAAAAATCGTTCAGAATACGTTTACATTCACCAAGGTGCTGGTTCTGATCCTCTTTCTGATTGTCGGGATTTTTATTGCAAAATCGACGGGTTGGTCAGCCAATCTCACCTATTTCTGGAAAGCAGCTTCACTTGATCCGGTAACCGGGGTAGCCACTCCGCTGGTTGGAATGGCTTTTATTGCAGCCATGGGTTCTGCTATGGTCGGATCACTGTTCACTTACGATGCCTGGTACAATATCACCTATAATTCAGCTGAGGTAATCAACCCGAAACGTACGATTCCCATGAGTCTTATCTGGGGGACTTTTGCAGCAGCAATAATTTTCGTGCTTTGCAATGTTGTATATGTTAAGGTATTGCCGTTACGCGGCATTCCGGGTGCCGACTCGGTTGTGGGTCAGGGCATGGCTTTTGCCACCGATGACAGGCTGGGCACTGCAGCTATTTTTGGAATATTCGGTCAGTATGCGGCTATTATCATGGCTATACTGATAATGATTTCCACCTTCGGATGTAATAATGGCCTGATTCTTTCCGGAGCCCGCGTATATTATGCAATGGCTGAGAATAAATTGTTTTTTAAAAAAATCGGAAATCTCAATGATAAAGGTGTTCCGGCCAACGGCCTGATAATACAGTGTGTGTGGGCTTGCCTCCTTTGTTTATCGGGATCTTATTCGCAACTCCTAGATTATGTGATTTTTGCCATGTTGATTTTTTATGCACTGACTAACGCAGGAGTATTTGTTTTGCGGCGTAAATGGCCTAATGAGGAGCGTACCTATAAGGCCTTTGGTTACCCTGTAATTCCGGCAATTTGCGTTATCCTGTCCGTTGTAATCATGATTATCCTTCTGATATATAAACCAAAATTCACCTGGCCGGGTCTGATCATTGTGGCCTTGGGCATACCGGTTTATTATATCTGGAAGGCAAGAACAAATAAAATTCAGAATAGATGAATGCAGTTCCGTATGTCGTAGGGGCAATCGCCTTCTTTGTGATTGCTTACCGGCTTTATTTCAGTTTTGTGTTGACAAAGGTCGTCGTAGCGAATGATTCGAGGATAACTCCGGCATCGCGCCTTTATGACGGGCAAAATTATCTTCCGGTAAGCAAATGGGTTCTCTTCGGGCACCATTTTGCCGCTATAGCAGGGGCAGGCCCGCTGGTTGGTCCCGTGCTGGCCGCCCAGTTTGGGTTTTATCCCGGATTTATCTGGATGCTAATTGGCGCTGTCATGGCAGGGGCTGTGCACGATTTAGTGATATTGGCCGCCTCCATTGAGCACGATGGAAAATCCCTGGCTGAAATTGCCCGTGCCGAAATCAATAAGGTAAGCGGAACAACTGCATCGATAGCTATTCTCCTAGTATTAATTATTGCCCTCGCCGGCTTGGGAATGGTAGTCGTGAATGCCCTTGCCGAAAGTTCCTGGGGTACATTTACCATTGCCACGACCATTCCGATCGCCCTGTTCATGGGGCTCTGGATGTTTAAGCTGCGACCGGGAAAAACGCTGGAAGCTACGGTAATGGGAGTCATTATGTTATCGGCGTCTGTGATTCTCGGTCGATATATTCCTGAATCCGGATTGGCACCCTATTTTACTTTCAGCAAAAAAACCCTTACCCTGTTATTATGCGGATACGGATTTCTGGCCTCGGTTCTGCCTGTGTGGCTGCTGCTTACACCACGCGATTACCTTAGCTCGATCATGAAAATCGCTGTGATTTTTTTACTCGCCATCGGAGTAATTATCGTTGCACCTGATATTAAAATGCCAGGGTTCACGCAATTTGTCAATGGCGGGGGACCAATCATTGCTGGCAAACTCTATCCCTATCTTTTTATCACGATAGCCTGCGGAGCGATTTCGGGATTTCATGCATTAATCAGTTCCGGTACTACGCCGAAAATGATCATGAAAGAGTCGCATATAAAAGCAATTGCAGTAGGTTCCATGCTTACCGAAGGCGTAGTTAGCATACTTGCTTTAATTGCAGCAACCAGTTTGTTTCCACTCGATTATTTTCAGATTAACCTTACCCCCGAAAAATTTCAGGCTGTTTTGCCTCAATTGCGGGAAATGGGATTTACAGAAGGGAATATTCAGGAACTCTCCGCCCAGGTAGGTGAAAAAATAGCGGGTCGCCCGGGTGGTGCGGTTTCACTGGGTGTTGGCATGGCTCAGATATTTTCTGCTATACCCGGCATGAAGCATCTGATGAGCTACTGGTACCATTTTGCGATCATGTTTGAAGCCCTTTTTATCCTCACAACTGTTGATGCCGGCACGCGAATTGCCCGATTTGTGCTCCAGGAAGCATTGGGTAAGGTGTATAAGCCTTTTGCCCGAACCACCTGGATTCCGGGTAATCTTATAACGAGCGCTTTCATCGTATTTTGCTGGGGTTATTTTATTTATACCGGAACCGTCGGGACCATCTGGCCCATGTTTGGTACGGCCAACCAGTTAATGGCGACCATTGCGCTAGTTGTCGGCACCACCTATATCATCAACCGCGGGCGCGGAAAATATGCCTGGGTGACTATTGTTCCGATGATATTTGTGGGTATCACAACCCTTTATGCCGGTATCACAAATGTCATAACGATATATTACCCACAGATGATCACCAAGGGGACAGTAGTTCCCGGCATGATCAACCTCGTAATCACCAGCCTCATCATTGTGTGCCTGTTTGTGATTTTCGGAAATGCTTTGCCGAAGTGGCTTAAAAAACCCGTGTTGGAATAACGTAATTGTAGGGGAGGACCCGCGGGTCCTCCCTCATTCATGAAGGCCTGTGTTTTTATCAGGGAGGACCCGCGGGTCCTCCCCTACATTCGTTGGTTTCGCGTCACCTTCTTCAGCAGTCCTACCACCGCCACCACCGCCCACGTTCCCTCGAGAACGACAAACGGTATGGCATGAATAAGCCATGAGCCGTAAGCCGATAAGCCGGCACCCACCAGGTTCATTAAAAGATACCCGCGGTTATCGGGCTTTACTTTGCCCAATATCAGCAGGAAGAATGCCGATAGAATGAGAAATACTCCGGCCGAATTGACGATATTCGCAAATAACATTCTCTGAAAATTATGTCCAAATCTACAAAAATCCGTCAGCTCATTTTCCCGGTCCTGGTATTAGCAGTGGCTATTCTCACCGGATGCAATGGTGCAAAGCATTTTGGTGTTGATGAGATGTATTGCAATAACCGGATTAACCCGGTTGGGGTTGAAGGTACTCCCGATCTGCGCTGGACAGTCGTCTCAGTTAGGAATGGAGCCTCTGTAAGCGGGTACGAGATCAGGATAAAAGACAAAGAGACGGTTAGACTTGAAGACAGCAAGACAATCAGACTGGAAGACCTTAAGACATTAACTTTTGAGGCGGGAAAGAAGTATGAGTGGCAAGTGAGGGTGAAGGATGAAAAAGACACATTTTCAGCATGGAGCAAGACGGCCTGGTTTGTTACCGGCTTACCCGATGCTGGCTGGGCAGGCGCCAAATGGATCGGTTACGAAGAGCTTCCCGACTCGCTGAAACTGGTGCCCGGCGTGCACGGATCAGGCGATCATCTTGGAAACCTTGCTGTTAAGCGTCCGGTGATTCCATCATTCCGGAAAACTATAAATATCAGTAAACCCGTAGCGGAAGCCTGGATGTTTGTCTCTGGATTGGGCCAGTATACGCTGACCCTGGACAGCAAGGATATAACCGGTGGGTTTATGCGGCCAGGCTGGACGAACTATGCCAAGACCTGCTTCTATAATGGTTTCGATATGACCGCACAGCTGAAAAACGGGCCTCATGAGGTAATGGTCACCGTGGGCAATGGTTTTTTCAATATCAACCGGGAGCGCTACCGCAAAATGGTCGACGCCTGGGGAATGCCCATGATGCGCATGACCATGGTGATCCGCTATGCTGATGGAACCACCGAAAATATCAATTCTGATACTTCCTGGGAGACCTCACCATCCGCCACAACTTTTACTTCGATTTATGGCGGCGAGGACTACGATGCACGATTGAATAATGCCTCCTGGCATCCGGCGATGGAGGTTAAAGGACCGGGTGGGGCCATGCGCTGGGAGGCCGACTATCCCCTTGCGATCATGCAGACCTTTAAGCCGGTAAAAATTACACAACTGGCTGATAAATCCTGGGTGTATGATTTTGGCCAGAATGCATCAGGAATTCCTGAAATTAGCCTCACCGGAACTCACAGCAAGGTGATCCGGCTCACTCCCGGTGAACTGATCGACGATAATGGTGATGTTACCCAGCAGGCTTCCGGCGGACCACATTATTACGAATATACCACCAGCGGAGCAACGAGCGGTGCAAGCTGGAAACCCTCCTTTACCTACTATGGCTTCCGTTATGTTAAGTTAACCGGAGCCATACCTGCCGGCGAACCTAACCCGGAAAAACTTCCGGTAATCACAAACATGGTTTTTCATCACACCCGAAACAGCTCACCCACGGTAGGTTCCTTCAAATGCTCCAGTGAGCTGTTTAATAATATATCTAAACTGATCGACTGGTCGGTCCGGAGCAACCTGGCCAGCGTTACCACCGATTGTCCGCACCGCGAAAAACTTGGCTGGCTGGAGGTAACTCATCTGATGGGAAACTCAATCCGGTACAATTATGATATCCGGAATATGTATGAAAAGATCATCGATGATATGATCGAGGCTCAGCTCGATAACGGTCTGGTCCCGGATATTGCCCCTGAATTTGTTCCTTTCTCCGGTGGTTTCCGCGATTCGCCCGAGTGGGGCAGTTCGGCGGTCATCATTCCCTGGTACGTATATAATTGGTATGGCGATAAGAGGCCGATGGAACGTGCATATCCGATGATGAAAAAGTATGTTGATTACCTGGGTTCCAAGGCCAAAGGAAGCATTGTATCGCACGGATTGGGCGATTGGTTTGATCTGGGTCCGGGCACCCCGGGTGAATCACAACTTACCCCGATGGCGCTGACCGCTACGGCAATCTATTTTTATGATTTATCAGTTTTGTCGAAGATGGCAGGAATACTCGGCCTCTCTGCTGAGGCCGCCGTTCTGGCCGACAGTGCGCGTGTGGTGCGTAATGCCTTTAAT
>CAIXHD010000072.1 GCA_903919065.1 uncultured Bacteroidota bacterium | reverse complement strand
TTAAAATCCTCCACCACTCCGATGATTTCAAAACTACAGCGTCCCTTGCCTGGCAGCAACTTGCCGACAGACTCACCTTTGTAATATTTTTCATCGATGGATTTACAGATCAGTATCGACTCGATGGTCTTGGCCCGGTCTGATTCATTAAACCATCTGCCTTTCAACGGCTTAATCTTAAAAACTTTCGCATAATCAAAATCGACAACCATTCTATGGACATGGACCTCCTCCTCTCCAAATTTATGACTACATCCTTCGGGGCAACAAAAAAACGGAGAGGCATTACCGGCAAAAGAAACCGATTCGACCATTTCGTTCGATACCAATCTCAATTTGAGTTTACTAAAAGTCTCCTGATTGAGCTCATCAAGGGGATTGTGACCATTCGGATCCTCTCTGTTCATTATTTGTGCACTGACAACACTTCGCATATCGTAGCAGGATTTGATGCTACGGATCCGTACCCGTTCAGTGATATAAACGGTAAGATTTACCAATACCAGCGATATGATGAACAGTTCAATAAACACCAACACATTCCGCATCCGGTTGTTCCAAAGTGTTTTAAAAAATATGCGTATCATATTTCGCCTCCTTTCAGATATTTAACCGGTTTCATCCGCGACATGCGGATGGCAGGCAGAACTCCTGAAAGCATCCCGAATAACAGGCAGACTCCAAGTGTAATTCCAAATACCAGAAAGTCGAATGAAAAACTCATTGGAACGGTGGTTCCTGCCTTGACCGGTATATTCAGTGTATTACCCAGCAAAGCGACAACAACAAAGGACAGTACAATACCAATAACACCTCCGGTAACAGTGAGTACCAGATTCTCGAAAATAAACTGTCCCTTTAGCACCGCTGAGCTGGCTCCGAATGATTTTCGCACGGCTATTTCCTCCCCTCTTTCCCGTATCCGGGCAAAGTTGAGGGCCATCAGGTTTACGGCAGGCAGAAAAATAAATCCAAAGCCCCACAACAGGTATTTTCGCAAAAGTGCCCATGGGCCAAAGTCATCTTCAGGATCAAAGGTTGCAAACAGTCTCTGCCACTGAGTATTCGGACCAGCAACAAAGAGTGCCAGATTCGGATCAGCAGCATCAATACGCTGAAGAGTCGCCTGAAAATCCCGCCGGATTTCTGCAAATTGTTTCCTGTCTTTCGCTTTAAAGGCCAGAGAGAAAGCGCCGGAATAAGGGCTAAATACCCTTGTCAGATCCGGCTTTTCGGCAGGAAAAAGAGTATATGGGTAGAAAACGCCTGACCGAAGATTTTGAGAGGTGGGCGGTACATCTTTTACCACTCCTACAACAGTCAGCGAGAAGTCACGGAACTTTACTATTTTACCTAAAACATTATTATCGTTCCCAAAAAGCAACTCCTTCAAACTTTCCGTAATGACAGCCAGATTGGCTCCGTCAGATACTTCCTCCTTTGTATAGGGCCGGCCCTGAATAAAATAAAAATCAAATATTTCCCAGAATTCAGCATCTGTACCCATATGTCCTTTGGTGTATTGCCTCCCATTATGCCTGAATTCCCATTCGTACCCAAAAAACATACTGATCTTATCGGCACTCTTAATTTTCTTGAAATATTCTTCGCATTCTGTCCTTCCTAATTCGGTGAAGACTTCATTACCACCCCTTTTCTGTGTTCTGACTTTCATATTTTCAGCGACAAGAATATTTCCAAGATGCTTTTCCGGCCCGGAACCTTTCACCACCTTGGTAATGGTCATGCTGAATATCATCACAAACATGATCGTCATACTGATTCCGAACAAGCTAAGGAAGGTAAACAGCTTATTCTGGCGGGCGACTTTCCAGAAGGTTCTCAGATAATTTTTTAACATAATTTCTCTGTTTTAAATAATTATCCGACCAATCGTCCGTCAAACAACCTGATTATCCGATGCGTGGTTTTCGCCAGCAATTCATCGTGAGTAACCATCATGATGGTGGTTCCCGCTTTGTTAAGATCCGTCAGAATATTCATGACCTCCTTACCCACGGTACTGTCGAGATTACCGGTCGGCTCATCGGCCAGGATTATTCCCGGATTGCCGGCAAGTGCACGGGCAATGGCGGTGCGCTGGCACTGTCCGCCCGACAATTGTGAAGGGTAATGGTGCATCCTGTTGGTGAGGCTCACCTGTTCGAGCGCCTCATACACCCGTTTCTTTCTCTCCCCGGATGGCATTTTCCGATAGATCAATGGAAGCTCCACATTATCAAAAACATTCAGCTCCTTGATCAGATGAAAACTCTGAAAAATGAAACCAACCATCCGGTTCCGGAGTCCGGCCGTCTTTTTATCCGCATAGCCACTGATCAGGTTCCCTTCGAGGTGCAGAATCCCCTTGTCAGGCTCATCCAGCAGTCCTATAATATTGAGCAGCGTACTTTTGCCGCAGCCTGAGGGGCCCATCACTGAAACAAACTCACCTGGTTTTACTTCCAGATTAATATTGTCCAGAGCAAGAGTTTCTATCGATTGGGTCCGATAGGTTTTCGAGATGTTTGAGAGTTTTATCATGGTAGGAAAATTGGTATCAGGTTTCGGGTATCGGGTATCGGGTGTAGCAAGGGAAAACTCCCCTCTCCCGTGAGCGCAGCGAGCGCGGGAGAGGGGTTGGGGGTGAGGTGGATCGCTGCCAACTGCAGACTGCCAACTGCAGACTGTAGACTGAGTACTGAAGACTGAGAACTGTTCTTCATCTGACTCGCATCTCCTCATAATCATATTTCTCCGCCAAATCCGTAAGTATCACCTGGTCGCCTTTTTCGAGACCAGAGATTACTTCGACAAAATCGAAGTTGGCTTCACCCAAAATTACTTTGGTCCGGATGGCTTTGCTGCCCCGGATTATGTACATAGTTTTACTTCCCCGTTCCTTATAATAGGATCCGTTAGGTAAGCGAAGAACCTCATCTTTAAACGAAATCACCACCCTGATTTCGAGCTGCTGGTTTGGCCGCAGGTTGGTGAGATCTCCTTCGTCGAGTCCGATCAGGCATTCCATCATTCCTTCATTCACCGACGGCAGGATATTCTCCAGCTTTCCATTCAGCATCTTCTCCTTATCCCGGATCAAAACGGTTTGTCCAACCGCGATCTTCCCCACCCAGGAGTTGCTCACTGTCCCTTTGATTCGGTACCGGGTATAATCTGCGATCCGGGCAATCTCCTGACCTTCGGATATCATGGCCCCCGGCTGACTTAACAACGAGCTGAGGCTGCCGGGAAAAGGAGCTCGAACATAGGCCTGATCAACCAGGTTCCTGGCTGCAATAATGTCATTCTTCTTTATGCGGATTTCCGTTTCCTGTTCCCTTAGTCCCGCCTCACTAGCTTTCACGCGGTTGTTATAATTGTTGATGGCCTGACTGAGTTCCAAAACAGAAATATCCCACTCTGTCTTTGCTTTTCTGATCACATCCTTGGTACTGCCGCCGCGCTTATTGAGGTAAACTTCAGCCTCATAGGCTGATTTAAGGTTTTCTACACGAATTTCTTTAATCTGGCGGCTGATATCGAAATCATCCTCCATCTCTTTTATCTGAATCTTCAGTTTATCCTTCTGGATTCCTTTTAATTCCATTTCGTTCTGAAGGCGA
>CAIXHD010000071.1 GCA_903919065.1 uncultured Bacteroidota bacterium | reverse complement strand
GGAATGCGGCCACGTCAACCTGGGTTAACACCATGCGTGAAACATATTCCTACTCCGGATCCGATATGCATTTCGGATCAGTAACCATGGATCAGTGGAATAATGCCTGGGTACCTTTTATGAAAACAGACTATTCATGGAGCAACAATCTCATGGGACAAACCATCTCTTATATGTATGATAATGGCGCATGGACACCCACAACCAAATCAGTTTATGAATGGAAGGATTATGGTTCCTTTGTTATGGTGAATTCCACCTACCTGGGACCAGATGACTGGATGGCTTTTACCCGGACTACCACAACCAATGATTCACACGGAAACGCAATCCTGATTCAGTCGGAAATGAATTTATTCACTTCATGGTCAATTGTTTCTGCTTCCAGATATCAGCTTACCTACTCTGGAAATAATCTTGCCCAGCGAATTACCGAGACAAACACCGGTGGCCAATGGTCAAATACAAGGAAGGAAATTTTTAGTAATTGGATTTCCTTAAGTACTGATATTACCCTCCTGCCCGAAGCGCGACTGTCGGTTTTTCCTAATCCGGCCGGAAAACAGGCCATAGTGAGGATAGCCCAACAAAATTCGGGTTCCATTACTCTGTCAGTATTTTCGATGACCGGTCAGAAAATAATAGAAGAGTCCTTTAAAGTCCAAAGCACAGATATCAATTATCAGCTGAATCTTGAAAAGGTTCCCACCGGATCCTATCTCCTTATTGCTACAGATAAACAGGGAGCTGAAATTGGAAAGGCAAGGCTGATTAAGAATTAGAGTTGCCAACTTTAAACAGTAGAGTTGCCAGCTTTAAGCAGAACGGTGTGAATAGGCACTAAGTCCTGATTAAAGTTGGCAACTCTAAATAAACTTGCCAACTTTAGGCTAAATTAATTAGCCTGTTATGAAAGTTATACTTACTGCGTTGATGTTGGCAATTGGAGTTGCCTCATCGACAGCTAACCAGCATGTCAGTCGCAAGTTTTATAAACTCGATAAGCTCGATCCTTCAGGCATACTCAAGGATCTCAAAATCAATCAGAACAAGTTAAAAACGGGCAGTTCAACCGATTTGCCGGGTACAACCCAATATTTTACCTGGTCCGATACGGTATGGACAAAAGAAAGCACCATTACCACTGTTTGTAATACTGCCGGTAATCCGATATCTGAATTGTGGGATCAGGTAATCCTCAATGACCGTAAATTCTTTTACTCCTACAATCAGGATGACCTTACAACTGAATTATTGTGCCGTACACTGGATCATGGAGTCTGGAAGGACTCCACCAGAGAGCGATGGGAGTTTAACAGCCAAAAGGATCAGACTTTATATGTTAATGAGTATTTTGAACAGGGCGCATGGGCTATAAATGATGGCGTTCGTTCAGAGTTTGAATATTCCGGCAATCTGTTGATTAAGGAAATCTATTCCAAATACAACATTGATTCCAAAGAATGGGACATGAACGAGAGGTATACCTACTCGTATAATAATGGCATTCTCCTCAGTGAAACTATAGAAGTATACACCAACGGAGTCTGGGTTCTTAATGCCCGATTTACTGATTTCACTGGTACTCAGGGAAGGGTTGATTCATCCTATGTGGAAATCTGGAGTGGAGCTGCCTGGGAAAAGGCTGCAAAGGAAGAGTTTTCTTATATCGGTGACTTCGGAATGGAAATTCTTATGTATGAATACGATACAGTGGGTAGGGAATATGTTAAAACCGACAGGTGGTATCAGGATTATAACGACCAGGGTAATTTGAAATTTTTTTCATGGGAAATCTGGTCAGATACAGCCTGGATGATGATGGTTGGGATGAGGACTGCAGAAACCCTGGAAAATCAGCGTGTTATTTTACGGATAACCGAGGCTTATTATTTCGACTGGATGACTGGCTTAGGCGGTGCGTGGGAGAATTATACCAGGGAAGAATTCTCCGATTTTCTAAAACTCGGAACGGATCCGTTATTAACACCATCTCCCGGTATCACCTGCTATCCAAATCCTGCCGGGAGTCAAACCACGGTCAGCTTCACTTTGCCAAATACGGGAAATTTTGTCCTTGCTGTTTTCTCTCTGAATGGACAAAAAGTCCTCGAGCAAAGCATCAGCCCCGGTTCGTCCCAGTTTGAATATCAGCTTAATCTCGATAAGGTTCCGGTCGGTTCTTATGTTTTGGTAGCTACTGAGCCCAATAGCAATGTATTAGGAACGATACGTATAATTAAAACCTCCTTATGAAGAAACTAATATTCCTCCTTTTCTCACTGCTGCTCACCTGTCTGCTCACCGCCCAGCAGCCATTATACAAAAAGTACCACGATCTCCCGGAGAGTACACTGAAAACCGGCACCCTGGTTGATTTTCCGCGAAAGATTGACTGGTATGACTGGTCGGCCGGCACCTGGATCGCAAAGGCCACGCAATCTGTGGTTTATAATGAGTCGGGATATAGGTTGAATGAAGTTATAGACTCGATTTCCGGAACCGACCTGAAATACGTTTATACCTATAATCAGGATAATAAGGTTACTGAAATACAGATTCAGGCACTTATCGCCGGTGGCTGGGTTCCAGACACCCGCACGAGGTATGAATATGACAGCAAAGGTGCGCAGTCACTGATGATGATTGAGAAAAGCACCGATGGGGCTTGGATCACACAAATGGGTGTCAGGTATGATCACGAATATAACGGTGATCTGTTATACCGTGAAACGACAGTTCTTTGGAACAATTCAACACAGTCTTTTGTCAATTTCTGGAGATTCACCTATACCTATAATTCCGGTGTTCTTGAAAGTGATATTAATGAAATCTATTCTAACGGGACTTGGAAGCCATATTTCAGGGAAACTCATTTCTGGCTGTCGAAGGACAAGCGCGATTACGTCCTGTTTGATCAGTGGAAAGGGACTGCCTGGACTCCTGATGTTAAGGAGACCTACCGTTATTATGGTGAGATAAATTTAGAAGTAATTGACCATAATTGGGATCCCGTTGCAAGTAATTACTTTCCGATGGACAGGTTTATTGAGGAATTTGATGCTCATCAGAATCCGGCTCTGTTTACCTGGGAAGGAATGAACACGGGTGCCTGGGTGCTGTTGGAAGGTGAAAGGTATACCATGGCCTATGAAGGAGAGCACGCTCTGAG
>CAIXHD010000070.1 GCA_903919065.1 uncultured Bacteroidota bacterium | reverse complement strand
CCGACAGATCAAAGCTGATCACCTGCCGGTTGCCCGGGGTGGGAACAAACCAGGTAGATACCGATCCCGATACATATCGTACGGCGGGGTCAAGCGTAATTTCCAGACGGTGATATTTAATATCCATGCCACTTTGCGCGTGCAGCGCAGGAGCAATTATCGAAAGCAATAGTAACAGTTTGCGGATCATTTGATAAAGATCACAAATATTTCAGAGTTTTTCGATGTTCCTGCGATAGCAACAGCAGTTCTCAGTACTCAGTCTTCAGTCCTCAGTTCTCAGTCTGCAGTCCGCAGTCGGCAACTTCGGTGCATGCAAAAGCGTTCTTCCAGAATGTGTCCAACGTAGTTTTCCTTCTCTGTCATCCCGGCGCAGGCGCAGCCTGAAGCCGGGACCTTTACGCTGCCGTACCGAGGTATTTGAGAGCACCTTTACGCCGTCGTACCACGGTTACTGAGAGCACCTTTCCGCTGTCATAATAAGTTAAGAAATTAGCACTAACCACGGAGTCACAGAGAGCACCGAAAAACACGGAGTTTGCTTAAAGATAGTGACTTGGTAATTAGGATACTTTGGTTTTCAGAGATCCACGGAACTCTGAAAAAGCCGTCTTCGAGAAAGCACCCACCAATTGTTGGATAATGCTTGTTTGGGTTTTAAGTGCTAAATTTGCAAATACGATGATCATTGTTTGTACGACTGCAATGTTAAAAAATTATTGAAATGGTAACTGTAAAAATGACGGAGATTGAATATGAGGCTTATGTGCTTTATTTGAAAAGTATTAAATTAATGCTTAAAGCAGAAATTGGTACTTCCAGTCGACCTTCCATGGAAAAATACCTATCTGACCCAGAAAACCTTAAAGAGTTTGAGGCTGGACTGGATGATATTAATGCCGGACGCATAACTTATATCGACACTGATAACCTATGGGCAAGTATAAAGTAGCCTTATCAAACCGGGCGAAAGTGAAGTTGTTACAGTTTTTGTAATTTCGGTTAAGGGTCATTATGGCGATAAGTAATTCGGTGCCCACTTGATCCTCCCACTTCAAAATTCAGAATTGGTCCTCGAATCTCCTCTTTCTTACCTCCTTCACCCCCTCTGTCATTCCCGTGGAAGCGGGAACGAACAGCTCATTATACAACTGAAAAGGTGCTTTCGACGGTCTTACTACGATAGTCAAAAGGTGCTCTCAATCAATTCAGTGCGACAGCTTAAAGGCGCTCTCAATCAATTCAGTATGACAGCGCGAACGCTCACTCAATCAACTCGGTACGGCAGCGCAAAGGTCCCCGCTTACGGCTTCGCCTCGCGGGAATGACAGAAAAGGTTCCCGCTTTCGGCTTCGCCTCGCGGGAATGACAGAAAAGGGCTTTCTAATTAGGATATCTTGAAAAAGAACGCACTTATAAGAAATTTCACCAAAAGCGTTCTTCCACCCATTTCAACAAAAGCGTTCTTCCAGAAGGGGTCCTACCTGGAATTCCTTCTCTGTCATCCCGGTGCAGGCGCAGCCTGAAGCCGGGACCTTTATGCTGTCGTACCGCCGTTACTGAGAGCACCTTTCCGCTGTCGTACCGAGGTTATTGAGAGCACCTTTCCGCTGTCGTACCGCACCAACTTCACTGCCCACTTGATCCTCCTACTTCAAAATTCAAAATTGGCCTTCGAATCTCACCCTTCAAGTATTCTTTTCGTCTGATCCGCCAAAAAAAGCGGAATATTGAGCAGGCCATTATCAAGCCTGAGGTTTTGTAAAGAGAATCTGATACTGATGGATGGCTGAAATTGTTTCCGATATAACGAAAGGCTTTTGCCCCGGATACTTTCTCCGGATTTAACTTCCACCGGGATAATCTGATTTTGATATTGGATTAAAAAATCTACTTCAGCCTGGTTACCCGAAGACCAATATCTCGGTACGACTTCAAATTGAGTTATGATGCTTTGCAGAATATAATTCTCTGAAAGTGAACCCTTGAATTCAGTAAAGAGGCGATTCCCTTCCTTTATTGCGATAGGGTCCAGAAACGACATTCTTCGCAGTAACCCTACATCATAGAGGTATAATTTAAATGAACTCAGGTCATCAAACCTGGATAAAGGAAGTCCTGGAGTGGTATTCCGATAAATCTTGTGCACCAAACCTGCGTGCTCAAGCCAACCCAATGCGTCCTCATATTCGCGGGCACGGGCTCCGGGCTTGGCTGCCTGATATAAGAATTTCTTGTTTTCCCTTGCCAGTTGTGCAGGGATCGAAGCCCATACATAGCCAATCTTTACAATGTCTTTATATTCTGTGTGTTTCGAAAAATCCGGTGTGTTTGCTCTTAAAATATTGCTCAGGACTGATTGGGTCAGTTCCAGATCCTGTTTTTCAAGAAGCGCTGTCACTGCCTCCGGCATGCCTCCTGAAATCAGGTACATTTTAAATTTATCGACCAGCCGGCTGAACAGAAGGTCAGGAATGGGTTCAATCGGAAAATTGCTGTTGCAAAATGCGGCCAACCCTTCATCAGATACTTTTAAAAACTCCGTAAAGGTGATCGGGTGCATATCAATGAAATCCACCTTGCCCACCGGAAACGATTCCCCGCGTGATAATGCCACACCCAGCAACGATCCTGCGCTTGCCACTGCATATTCCGGTGCGTTATCACAAAAATATTTGAGGGAATTCAGTGCTTCATTGCATTCTTGTATCTCATCAAAAATGATCAGTGTTTTACCTGGTATAATGGGCTTCCCATATACCAATGCCAGATTTTGAATGATCCTCGATACGTCCTTGGTGCTTTTAAAGAACTGCTTCAATTCAGGATCCTCATCAAAACTAAAATAGGCCATACTGTCAAATTCCTGCTTGCCAAAATCCTTCAGCAACCAGGTTTTACCAACTTGCCGTGCCCCCTGCAAAACCAATGGTTTTCTGGCCGGATTAACCTTCCAGGCTAATAATTGTTTTCTGATATCCCTCTCGATATTCATAAAATCACATTT
>CAIXHD010000069.1 GCA_903919065.1 uncultured Bacteroidota bacterium | reverse complement strand
TTTGACTTCGCCCTTCATTAAATACATAGGCGTCATTGCCAACCCATGCAGTATTGTCATGCTCATATATATCATAAGCCCCGGGATCAACTACTGAATTATTATAAATCTGCACGGCAAAGTCCACTGTATTTGCCACCCTTATCCCGTCTGATTTTGGCTGGATGATGGTATTGTTGTAAATCCCATAAAAAGTATGCAATTCATTGGTTTTATCAAACAGATAAATCCCGTATTCACGCGCATCAGGATTGTCTGGCTGATATCTCTTTGCAGGTCTGATAATCAAATTATTGTACACAACGGTGCCGCCATTACCAAACACCTGGATTCCCGAACCATAAGAATCGATGATCTTGTTGTTATAGCACCTGGCCTGGGTACCGCCGCCAATCATTATCCCCGCCATTTGGCCACTGGTCATTAATATGCCGGAATCAACCACGGTGTTGTCGTAAATCAGGCAATCGCTAATGGCTGATGCAACCTGAAGACCGTCCCACCCTGTGCGCTCAATACGATTGTTATAAATTTTGGTACCCACTAATTCTGAGGCATAAATGGTCTTCTTACAATCGCTGGCATAGAAGCCATCATGGTCATTGTATCCAATATAAAATCCCTCCGTACCCACATCATGCACATAACAGTCATGGATTACCGTATTTCGTTGCGTGAATCCCTCCCGGAGAGTTCCGGAGTCCTTGCAGTCGGGTTCGGTTTTAGTCTGAATACCAATAGACCCAATATTTGCCACCTCACAATTTTCAATCTCAAATTCTGTCGATTTGCTGCTGGCTGATATGCCAATGCCATCTTTGAAGGAGACTCTCCTTATATAAATACCATATGAACCATATGATCCTGATTTTCCGGTGAGCTTGAAAAACGAGCATCCATTAAAAGATAGTCCGAAATTATTTTCCGTATCGATGACCACCTGCCCGTTTTGGTTGGCGAACACAATAGGATGACCGGATTGACCATGAAAATTGAGGATTTGCAAATGGTCGCGGGTTCCTGATTGTATCCACACGGTATCACCGGGTTTCACCGCGTTAAAAGGATACTCCAATGCATCAGCGCGATCTGCGTTCAGGGGAATGATAAACTTTGGATTATTAACCTTTTGACCGAAAACCGGTATCAGGGTTATCAAAAGAAAAAATATCGCAATCTGTAAAAATCTCATTATTCTGCTTCCCGGTTCAAAAATGCAAAGTTCCTTAAAATTCCCAACCAACCCGCACGTTCAACAGGCGTTCCATCAAATAATTGCTTAAAAGCAGCCTCATCCATATTCTTAATGGTATCGCCGGAGATATCCAATATTGACTCGCGGGGCGCAAATTCCGTGATCGTTGACTGCACTGGTTTGCGGTTATACGGACAGACATCCTGACACACATCGCACCCAAATACCCAATCGTTCCATTGCCCCTCAAATTCATCGGGAATCGCACCTTTATGCTCAATCGTCAGGTAAGAAATACATTTACACGGGTCAAGAGATCCGTCGCCGGCGAGAGCCCGGGTTGGACAAGCATCAATACAGCGGGTGCACGTCCCGCAGGAAGACGGAAGACTTGAAGAAGACAATAGACGAGAAGACGGAAGACAAGAAGAGAGATCGAGGTCGGTGATGATTTCGGTGAGGAAGAAATAGGAGCCCTGTTTGGGGATAATCAGGCAGCCGTTTTTTCCTATCCAGCCCAAACCTGCACGCCGGGCCCATTCGCGTTCAAAAATCGGAGCCGAATCAGTAAATACCCTCCCTGTTAACGGTACGATCTCATGTTTGATCCAATTGAGCAATTCGTGTCCGCGCGCTTTTAATACCTTATGATAGTCCTCGCTCAGAGCGTATCTGCTAAATCGGGAATTGCCCGGAATATGTTGTGGAATCGGGTAATAGTAGGAGGCAGCAAGTGAGATCACTGTTTTTGCCCCGTCTACCAATTTGCCGGGATCAAGGCGCAAATCCATATTCCTCTCCAGATACCCCATCTCCCCTGCCCTGCCCGAATCAACCCATTCCTGAAATCCCGGCCTCAATTCAGTCAGCTCTTCAACCGATGCAAATCCACAGGCAGAAAAACCCAGTTCCAGGGCCTTTCGACGGATCGCACCCGCTATTTCATTATTGGAGAACAATATTGATTATAGAAAACCTAATTCCAGCTTGGCCTCATCGGTCATCATATCTTTGGTCCAGGAAGGGTTAAATGTCAGTTTAACCTCCACTTCTTTTACCCCTTCAACACTTTTTACTCCCTCGTGGATCTCCTGAATCAGCTCATCTGCCATCGGACATCCGGGTGATGTGAGTGTCATCAGAACAGTCACTTTCCCTTCGTCCAGCACATTGACCTCATAAATCAAACCGAGATCGTATATATTGACAGGAATCTCCGGATCGTAAATATTGCGGAGCACATGCACTATTTGTACTTCAGTCTGCATAATCAGTTCTGCTGTTTTGCCTGGTAGGCCATTGCATAATATCTCATCTGATTGAGCATCGATACCATGCCGTTTGAACGGGTTGGTGAAAGATGCTCCTTAAGTCCGATCGCATCAATAAAGCTAAGATCGGCCGCAAGGATTTCTGCGGGAGTATGACCGGTAAAAACCCGGATCATCAGCGCCGCAATCCCTTTGGTAATTATAGCATCCGAATCAGCTGTATAATGAACGATCCCGTCGCGAAGCTCAGCATTCAGCCAAACGCGCGACTGGCAGCCACGGATGAGGTATTCATCATTTCGGTAAGCCTGGTCGATCATAGGCAGATTTTTTCCCAGATCAATCAGGTAATTATATCGTTCCATCCATTCGCCCAGACTGGCAAATTCTTCAATGATCTCTTTCTGTATATCGCTTATTGGCATATAGTTTCTTCTTTCAACCCATTAAATCCAGCACGGTATTCAAGGCATCGCAAAGTCGATCAACCTCATCGGTGGTATTATAAAAGCAGAATGATGCCCTAACCGTTCCATGGATCCCGAACCGCTGCATCAGAGGCATGGCGCAATGGGTACCGGTTCTAACCGCCACACCCATCTTGTCGATGATCAATCCGGTATCGTAAGGATGCACATTACTCAGAATAAAGGAAAAAACCGCTGCCTTGTCAGCACTGGTTCCATACATTTTCAGTTGCGGAATTGCGCTGAGCTTAAGAGTAGCATAGTCACGCAGTTCTTGCTCATAGCGCTGAATCTTATCGAGTCCGATGCTGGAGAGGTAGTTCAATGATTCAGCCAGTCCGATTGCACCGATAAAATTCGTTGTGCCGGCTTCAAACTTGAATGGCAGCTGATTATAAGTTGTTTTCTCGAAAGTCACCTGATCAATCATATCGCCGCCACCCTGATATGGAGGCAGCTTCTCGAGCAACTCTTCCTTACCATAAAGGACCCCGATACCTGTGGGACCATATATTTTATGCCCTGAAAAAACATAAAAATCGCAGTCGAGGTCAACAACATTCACTGGCTCATGCTGAACCGCCTGGGCACCGTCGAGCAATACCTGAACACCATGGCTGTGAGCAATCCGTACGATCTCTTTAACGGGATTTATTGTTCCCAGCACATTGGAGACATGAGTAACGGAAACCATTCGGGTGCGATCAGAAAAAAGATTTCCGTATGCTTCCATATCCAGCTCACCCTCATCGGTCACCGGAATAATTTTCAGGCTCGCGCCTTTACGTTCGCAGGCCATCTGCCAGGGAACGATATTCGAATGGTGCTCCATGGTCGATAAGATAATCTCGTCACCGGCTTTCAGCATGCTTTCGCCAACCGAAAAGGCCACCAGGTTAATCGAACCTGTAGCACCTGAAGTAAAAATAATCTGTGACGATTTCGGAGCTCCGATGAATTTCTGCACCGTGGTTCTGGCCTCCTCATATAAGGTGGTCATATTTTCGCTCAGGAAATTAACCGAGCGGTGTATCGAGGCATTCTGTTCCCTGTGGATCTTGTTGATTGCCTCAATCATTCGCAGCGGCTTCTGGGTGGTTGCACCATTATCCAGATAAGCCAGGGGCTTACCATAAACGATCTGATCGAGGATCGGAAAGTCTTTCCGGATCTGTTCAATTGGAAAATCACTCATTTTTCAGCATGTTTCCTGACAATGAAGCGGGCAACTGTTGCAGCGTGATAATTCACCGCGTAATCTTTTATCAACCAAATCGGCAAGTCGCTCCCGCAAAGGCTCTACCGATATTTTGTTTAATATTTCGTGACCGAAAGCGTACATCAGCAATAGTCGGGCCTCCCGTACGGAAATTCCCCTGCTTTGCAGATAGAATATGGCATTCGGATCGAGTTGACCAACAGTGGC
>CAIXHD010000068.1 GCA_903919065.1 uncultured Bacteroidota bacterium | reverse complement strand
GGGCTTCCTAATTAGGATAACTTAAAAAAGAACGCACTTTTCAGCAATGTCTGCAAAAACGTTCTTTCAACCATTTCAGCAAAAGCGTTCGTTCAGTCATTTCAGCAAAAGCGTTCTTCCAGCAATGTCTGCAAAAACGTTCTTCCAACCATTTCAGCAAAAGCGTTCTTCCAGCAATGTCTGCAAAAACGTTCTTCCAGCTAATTAAGCAAAAACGTTCTTCCAGAATGTGTCCTACGTAGCATTCCTTTTCTGTCATCCCGGCGCAGGCGCAGCCTGAAGCCGGGACCTTTACGCTGCCGTACTGATCAAAGAAAGAGCACGTTCCCACTGTCGTACCGAGTTGTTTGAGAGTACCTTTACGCTGTCGTAGCAATGCTATCCTCTATCTCCAGCACCTCCTCGGTAAACCCGACCATCCGTTCAATTCCGGAAAAAAATTCGAGTAGCTGGTCAACCAAAAAGTCATCGGTGGTTGAATTTTTTTCAATTCCTGCGAGCTGATGCCGCAGCACCGGATCATTTCCGATGAGGTCCCATGCCAAATCTGTATCGCATTTCATGATATTGAATTTTAGAGTTCAATTATATAGATGCAATACGGGCAGGGAAATGGAAAAATCAGGGTGATTATTTTACAAGCGGCTACCGTCTTCTGTCTTTCGTCTCTTGTCTTTATATCTCGGTTGCCCTGGCGATGAGGAATTCCCGAATTTCGGTTTCCGGGATTGGCGAACCGATGAACGCCACTTTTTCGGTATAGTCGATATCCTTATGAAAAGCCAATTGTTGACGAAACATTTTTTCCGAAAATAGTTCACCGAAGCAAATTTTTCCTTCCCGGCAAATATCAGGAATGCAAAAATGGTCCCTAATAATGAAATACAGATCCACATAATCTTTCCATTTAGCTCGCCGGCCGAGTGCAAAAGCTTTCATGGCTGAAAGGGTTAGCAAAGTAGGAAGAGTGATGAATTTGTCGAGTTTTTCGGGATGGGCTATAGCATATGGAAAATGGAAGAAGGTAACTTTAACATTATTAATCAACATATGAATCTGATCAACATCCTCAAAAAGAGGAACCTTCTTAAAAGGAATCTTACTGGTTTTATCCCGGATTCTCGTTTTAGCCAGAGGAGCTGAAGTGAACAGATCAAAATCAATGGATCGCCGGTGGCCCAGATGTAAAGCAATTGCTGTACCACCGACCAGATAGAAGGACCGGCTGAATTTTGCAACCGAGGGTAAAAGCAGCAACTGTTCCTCTGTAAATATTTCTCTATGCATATCGCTTAAAAAGAATTGAAAAATAATTGAGGGTCAACTCGTGGTAATTACCTTTTTGCCGATTACTTAGATTAACTGCATTAAAAAAAACAGTGGCTACGGACTTTAATCCCATGATTCGGAACAACTTACGTACTGCATCCATATCGCCATAGTTCAGGATGGTTTCGACCAGCAGTTCCGGGCTGATATCTTCCTTCTGATCCTCCGGTGTATACCAGAAGAGATTGCTTTGCTCCCTGATAAACTCCTTCAGTTCAGGCGTATTATGGATATTTGAATTTGTCATTTTGCTGCACTAAGGTAGTGAAAAATGGAAGACAAAAGACAAGAGACGGAAGACGGAAGACAGAAGACAGTTCTATATTTGAGATTCGAGGACCAATGTCGAGATTCGAAGGCCAGTGTTGAATTTTGAATATCAAGATCAAGAAGCACTGAATCCATGATAGCTCCTAACCCACTTGACTTTGTGATTTCAGCATTCAAAACTGGCCTTCGAATCTCTAAATTCTTATCTCATTTTTTTCGCGGTCAGCAAGCCAAGCCAACAAAAGCGCCTCATGATTGGGATTTTTAGAAGCAGTTTATCGAGGTGAGCGAAAAGCGGCAATAACTTTCTGAAAATCCGGAGGTGCGCCAGTGGGGTGAGGATGTGGTGGAAAGATATGGACGAGCTGGCAAATTCGGCCTTTAATGCTGTGAATTGGTGAGGAGTATAATAGTTGAGGAGGTTTGAGGAGGGGGGAGAAGAGATAGGAGGTGAGGAGCTGAAGAAGCGGGATAAGCGGATGAAGGGGTTGTTCTGAAGGTTGGCAATGAGGATGAGGCAGCCGCCGTGCTTGAGTATCCGCCGGCATTCGCGGAAAATGGCCTGGTGATCGATATACTGGAAAACGCTGAATGAAAATACCACATCGAAGGATTGATCGGGAAAGGGCAGGGTTTTCGCGATTTCGAATTGAATAAAGTCGATATCCGGATAGGATTGCCGAGCTTTTTGGAGCATCGCGGCATCGTAATCGATGGCGGTGACATCGAACCCGATCAAACGGAAAAGATTGGTTTTTTCGCCGTCGCCGCAGCCTATATCGAGCAACCGGCCGGTGAGGTTTCCTGAAGCAGAGAGGGTGCCATTAATGGTAAGATGGCCGGTGGTGGTAAGAAAATCGGTGATAGCGGGCACTATCGGGTTAAAAAATTTATTGTTGTAGTTCCTGAACCAGATTTCGGCAATATTTGAGGCGGCGAGGTTCATGATCAGGAATTAGTTTATCAGGAATTAGCTATTGTATCGGGTCAAAAATTATCTGTCAATTTTTAATGCAATGCGTTCTTGTGCAACCAAAACAGTTCTCTGATACTTTATTCCTGGCAGGTGCGGCAGCCAGCCCGGGCTTTGATTAATTTTTGGCTCCGGATCTGTATGATTTCGGGTCCGTTCCAGATTTCCTGCATCGCGGCAGAATTCAAATCGCCAATCTGCATTGGTTCATTGTAAATTTTGGTGCAGGACCGGACGGTATTGTACGCGGTAACATTCAACGTGAAATAGGGCAAAATGCAGTTGCGCCGCCTGATTTTTCCATCAGTCCGATAGTTTTTTCGTATCGATGTAACATCTTGTATGATACGGAATTCATCGCAATTTAAGCGGAGTGCCATGGCTCTGGCAGGTGCCTGTTCGTGCCTGTTCCAGGGAAAATCGATCATCTGCCATTCAATCTTCATCGGCACACTATGCAACTTTTTATAGTACAGGATCTTATCGAGATTTGATAAAACAAGTTGCAGGTCGCCGTTTGTGCGATACCTGTTATAAACCGGAGCAGTAATTCCATCGATGGCGATTATGATCCGGTCGAGACCCGACAATACCAATGATTCCCAGAATTTGTCGGTTTTTTGTATCGATAAGTTACTTGAGATGATGGTCCCGATATTATTAGCGCTTGCATATCGGATATAATCGATCACCTTTTCGTTTTCCAGCGGCTCCCCCACTTCGTACAATGACACGATATATATGTACTTCTTCAGTTCATCGATCAGGCTCCTGAACTTATCTAACGGATAAAAGAGATCTTCTTTTTGTTCACTGCAATAGAGGCATTTAACATTACATTTTCGGCTGATCTCGACGCGCAGGAAGGCCGGTTTTGAAGAAATAATTGTTTTGCCGGGTAACCAGGAAAAGAGGGCAATAACCAGATTAGTGCCCTTATTAAATGAACTGTATTTAATGAAGGGCAGGTATCGCTTAAATTTCCACTGCTTGATTCTGGTTGGTCGGGCCATGGTGGGGTTCCTGATATATATCGAAGTTAATCCATTTTTGTAATAATCAAATCTGCAAATGTTTAACTTTGAGAAAACCGCTGCCTGTGCCTGCCACTTTTCATTTTACCGTTGATTGCGACTGGATTCCGAATACGGAGAGAAATCTGCCACGGATTTTTGAATTGATAGAGAAATTCGGCATCGAGCCCACGTTTTTCATCACGGGAAAATTCGCAGAGGATTATGGTGATTATGTTTTGGAGATGAAGAGGCGGAATTGGGAGATCGGGAGTCACGGTTTGAAGCACGGGCTGGATCCGGAGGAAAATTTCAGCGAGCGGGTATCGTATGAAGAGCAGTGGCGGCTATTATCGGAATCGACCGGAATGATTGAAAAAGTTACGGGAATGATGCCGGTAATTTTCAGGGCACCGCGACTGAAAATATCGGACCACACCTTTAAAATCCTTACGGAGCTGAAGTATAAGATTGATTCCTCGATACCGGTGCGGCGTTTTGATTTCGGATTCGGGAGCATCAGCAATACCAAACATCTGAATAAGGGCAATTCATCGTTTTACATTAATGATTCGTTACTGGAGATACCGCCATCGGC
>CAIXHD010000067.1 GCA_903919065.1 uncultured Bacteroidota bacterium | reverse complement strand
CCAGTAACATCGCCAGACAGCGAACCTGAAAAATTGGTGGCTGTTCCACTGGTAATATCGGAGGTTAAAGCAACTGTTCCTGTTGCAGCCGGAAGAGTTATGGTGTAATCTGATGCAGAACTGTTTGCGGTTGACAAAGTTGTTACTCCGGCATCAGTTCCCTTCATGGCTAATTTGTCCTTATCAAATGTCTTTAAACCGGTAATAGATTGCGTACCGGCTAACGTCATATCTCCTGAGGCTGCGGCAGCCCAACTCGGAACTCCACTTGCCAACTTCAACACCTGTCCATCAGATCCTTTTGCCAGGCGGGTACCTGTACCCGAAGTCCCTCCATAAATAATATCGCCGGAAGCGCTCATCGGAGATAATGCATCGAAAGCAGAAGCTTTTGAGGTTGCTCCTGTTCCCCCATTGGCAATGGCAACAGTTCCTGTAACATTAGAGGCAGTACCTGTGGTATTCTGATTAAGTGTAGGAAAATCGCCGGCAACAGCGATCGAGGGCACACCAGTTGTGGTGGTGTTTTTAAGAATACCCGTGGTTAATCCACCTAATGAGACACCATTAATTTTCCCAACAACTGTAGAACCTTGTCCCCCCGTAACATCGCCGGATAGGGAACCCGAAAAGTTGGTGGCCGTTCCACTGGAAATATCAGAAGTTAAAGCAACGGTACCTGTTGCAGCCGGAAGAGTGATGGTATAATCTGTTGCAGAACCGTTAGCAGTGGACAAAGTCGATATTCCGGTACTTGTTCCCTTCATAGCAAATTTGTCCTTATCAAATGTCTTTAAACCGGTTATTGATTGAGTACCCGCTAATGTCATATCTCCTGAAGCCGCTGATGCCCAGCTCGGAATTCCGCTCGCCAGGGTCAACACCTGGCCGTCAGTTCCTTTTGCAAGGCGGGTACCCGTGCCGGAAGCCCCTCCATAAATAACATCTCCGGAGGCGCTCATTGGAGATAATGCATCAAAAGCAGATGCTTTTGAGGTGGCTCCTGTCCCCCCTTGAGCAACTGTTATAGCCGTATTGTCTGTTAGGATTGTTGCTGAAGCATCAGGCAGTGTAAAAGTCCTTTCACTGGTTGTGGGGCCTGAGAATTTTGTAAAACCATTTCCTGTTCCGCCAAACGTTGAGCCAATTATTCCGGTAACGTTGGCACTTCCATTAAATGAATTGCCGTAAATATTCCGCGAAGTTGTTAAAGTAGCAGCGCTTCCGGTTGTCGATTGATTAAATGTTGGCCAATCAGTCAGAGATGCGGCACTTCCGGACGGAGTAAGATAATCGCTACCAGCGGATGCGGCCGATATTGCCGTTCCATTACCCTTTAATAATCCGGTAACTGAGGTAGAAAGGGTGATTGCCGGAGTTGTTGTTGCAGTTGCCACTGATCCTGCAAATCCATTTGCTGATACCACGGAAGCAGTTGTTACCGTTCCATTGCCGGTTCCGGTTCCAATGGCAATCCAGCCGCCATTATAATAGTTAAACGCATTTGTTGTGCTGTTGTAAATCAGCAGACCGGTTGCAGGCGAAGAAATTGCATCGCGCTGGGCAGTTGTCATCCGTGGCACCAAAATTCCAAGCGACGATGATTGAATCTCCAGGATAGCTGAAGGGTCCGGATTTGTCGTCCCGATTCCCATATTATTCTGCGAAAATCCCGCCTGGCTAAGGCTGGCAATCAGAAAGGCGACAAATATCGCTTTCAACATTTTTTTTCGTAAGCCTTGTGAAGTTTTCATATTTCGCAAATTATTTATCCTCAAATTTTTACATACAAAAAATCGTTTTACTTTATGCCCCCGGGTTTGCTTGGATTGGCATTCAATGTTCTTACGGTATTAGCCAGCGTGGCTGTACATCCCTTTGAGTCAGTGACTATAACAGTATACGTTCCGGCAGTGAGACCACTAAGGTCCTCGGTGTCGTTATCAGGATCTTCATAACCATCGTTGCTCCAGTCATAGGTATATCCCGATCCTGGCGTACCGCCGGTGACACTCAGATTAATCGATGCGTCGTTCTTACCCGGACAGGATTCGTGGGAAATTACTGTTGTAGGAGTTATGGCCGTTGGCTGTGTTACGAGAACACCATTGGTGGCTTTGGTGCAGTTATTGGCATCTTTTACGGTTACAATATATTCGACGGCAGAGGCATATACCGTGAAAGTATTCGAAGATTGGTAGGTGCCTCCGTTCAGGCTGTACTGAAGAGGTGCGGTACCGCCACCGGCAGTCACGGTAAGAGTGGTGGAAGCTCCGTTACATAAAATGGTTCCGGCAGCAGCGGTAGCAGTAATTGTACCCTCGGTTACAGAGATTCCTCCTAAAGTCTGGGTGCAACTTTTGGAATCGGTCACCGTAACCGTATAGGTCCCGGCAACAAGTCCGGTACGCGGATTGACAGCAGGTCCGTCGCTCCAGGCATAGGTATACGGACTGGCTCCATTGGTTATCGACAGGGAGATGGCCCCGGTGGCATACCCGTTGCACGCCACATTAGTCACAGTTGGATTAATGATCATCGCCGCCGGCGCCGTCAGTGTGGCTGAGGCAGTTGCCTCACAGCCTTTGGTATCTGTAACCGTTACACTATAGGTTCCGGCCGCCAGACCGCTGAGGTTTTGTGTGGTTACCCCACCTGTCCAGGCATATGTGTAGGCCGGTGTGCCACCGGAAACAGCGAGATTGATGCTGCCGGTAGATCCCGTATTGCACAGTGGATGACTACCTGTGGCAGAAGCGCTTAGCGTCGTTGTCGAACTCACCGTGACCGTTTTACTTGAGGTACATCCGCTGCCGTCCTTCGCCGTAACCAGGTAGTCCCCTGCATTGAGCCCGGTAAAATCTCCCGAGGCTCCATAATCGCCAGTGCCAATTTTATAGGAAAAGGATCCGGTTCCTCCGGTAGCAGTAAGGTTGATTGCGCCTTTGCTGCCTAAGCAGGAATATGGGGTTATTACTGAACTCAGCGATATTGCAGCCGGCTGGGTTACCGTAACGCTATTAGTCGTTTTGGTACAATTGTTTTCATCTTTAACTGTAACAACATAGTCGCTGGCAGAGGCATAGACTGTGAATGTATTCAAAGACTGGTAGGAGCCCCCATTCAGACTGTATTGCAGCGTTCCCGTGCCACCACTGGCAGTTACCGTAAGTGTGGTGGTTCCTCCGTTACATGAAATAGTTCCGGCCGATGCCGAGGCAGAGATCGTCGTAGCCTGAGTGACCGTATTAGTTGAAGTCTGTGTGCATTTTTTTGAATCAGTAATTGTAACTGTATAGGTTCCCGCAGCAAGACCGGTGCGATTCTGAGCCGTTGGGCCATCGGTCCATGCATAAGTATACGGACTACTGCCATTGGTTACCGCAAGTGAAATAGCTCCCGTTGAGTTTCCGTTACAGACAATATTGGTAACCGATGGGGCAATGCTGATTGCCGCCGGTGCTGTCAGAGTGGCTGAGCTTGTTGCCGTACAGCCCTTGGTATCCGTAACTGTAACACTGTAGGTTCCGGCTGCCACACCACTGAGGTTTTGCGTGGTTGCGCCACCTGTCCACAGATAGGTATAACCGGGTGTACCACCTGATATCGTGAGGTTGATGCTGCCTGTTGATCCGGTGTTGCAGATT
>CAIXHD010000066.1 GCA_903919065.1 uncultured Bacteroidota bacterium | reverse complement strand
AACCGCCCGGGTAATTGCCGACATGGCTGAAGGATTCCGTGCCCAGCTCCGGCGGGCAATACCATTATTAACATCCCAGTGAAGCATTTGGCTCAAACGGCGTTCTGAATCTGAGCTGCCATCTATCACCATTCCAAAACCGCCATTGATCACCTCACCCCAGCCTACTCCTCCGCCATTATGAAGCGACACCCAGGTTGCACCCCTGAAACTATCGCCAATGGCATTCTGAACCGCCATATCTGCCGTAAACGCCGATCCATCATAGATATTCGATGTTTCACGGAAAGGCGAATCGGTGCCTGATACATCATGGTGATCGCGCCCGATAACTATCGGAGCACTGATTTCACCAGATGCTATCGCCCGGTTAAAAGCATCTGCGATACAAATCCGGCCAACAGCGTCAGCATACAGTATCCTTGCCTGAGAACCTACTACCATATTATTCGCACCGGCTTCCCGGATCCAATGCAGGTTATCTGCCATCTGTAGCCGGATCTCCGCCGGAGCCTCCAGCATCAGCTTTTCAAGAACCTCTGCGGCAATACGGTCTGTCTTTACCAGGTCATCAGGATTGTTCGAACAGCATACCCACCGGAAAGGACCGAATCCATAATCAAAGAACAAGGGTCCCATAATGTCCTGGACGTAGGAAGGATAACGATAGTTGCCACTCCCGGCAAAAACATCCGCCCCTGCCCTGCCCGCTTCCAGTAAAAATGCATTACCATAATCCCAGAAATACATTCCACCTTTTGTGAGCGAATTGATTGCCTTAACCTGCCTCTTAAGAGATTCACGTACAAAAGATTTAAACAGATCCGGTTCTTTGGCAATCATCTCATTTGCCTTATCGAAACCGATACCTGCCGGATAATAACCGCCTGCCCATGGATTATGAAGCGAGGTCTGGTCGGATCCCAGATCAATCTCAACATCTTTGGCTGCCAGATATTCCCACAGATCGACGATATTTCCCTGGTAAGCCAGCGATACCGCTTCCTTCGACTGCTTTGCCCGGTTCATTCTCACAAGCAGCTTGTCAGTATCAGAAAATACTTCATCCACCCAGCCCTGTTCATGACGCACGCGGGTAGCTTTGGGGTTAACCTCTGCAACGAGACAGATACCGCCTGAAATGACCGTGGCTTTAGGCTGGGCTCCCGACATACCCCCAAGGCCGGATGTAACGAAAACCTTACCCCTGAGGTCCTGCGATGGCGTCCTGGCTTTCATCCTTCCCGCATTGAGGAGCGTGATGGTGGTACCATGAACAATTCCCTGGGGTCCGATATACATATAGGAGCCTGCTGTCATTTGTCCGTACTGCGATACACCCAGAGCATTCATTCGCTCCCAGTCATCGGGTGATGAATAGTTTGGAATAACCATACCATTCGTGACCACCGCCCGGGGTGCTTCCTTATGCGATGGAAAGAGTCCCATCGGGTGGCCGGAATACATAACCAGGGTTTGCTCATCTGTCATTTCAGCCAGATACTTCATGGTAAGCCTGTATTGCGCCCAGTTTTGGAAAACTGCTCCATTGCCTCCATAGGTAATTAACTCATAGGGGTGCTGAGCAACGCGGATATCCAGGTTATTACTGATCATCAGCATAATAGCCGCTGCCTGAACAGATTTATGTGGAAATTCATCCAGATGCCTGGCACGAATTTCATAGTCAGGGCGGAACCGATACATATAAATCCTGCCAAAAGTCAGCAATTCATCCATAAACTCCTGTGCCAATACAGGATGATGTTTTGGATGAAAATAGCGCAAAGCATTTTTTAATGCCAGCCTCTTCTCATCCGGCGTCAGGATGTCTTTGCGCTTTGGAGCGTGGTTTATTTCAGAATTATATGGCTTCGCATCAGGCACCATCTCAGGAATGCCCTCAAGAATTGATTTT
>CAIXHD010000065.1 GCA_903919065.1 uncultured Bacteroidota bacterium | reverse complement strand
TCGGAATGCCTGAATATTACCTATGCGGGAAATCCGCTGAAGTCCCTTCAGAAATACTGGTGGAAAGTGAAAGTCTGGGATAACCGGGGCACAGAGTCCGGCTGGAGCTCCCCATCCCATTGGACCATGGCAATGATACATCCCGGCGACTGGAAAGGGAAATGGATTACCTCCGACCTGGAGTTAACAGCCCTGCAAAAGGAATTGAAGGCTCTCACTGATTTTGGCATGGAGCCGGAAAGTGAGATGTGGAGTTTAAATTCAGAAATCAGAAAGAAAACCGGGGATATCACCTCGGCTCCGGCAGTCTGGCTCAGAAAGGAATTTACTGCTGAAAAAACCGTCACCCGCGCAGTTGCCAATGTATGCGGACTGGGATTAAACGAGCTGTATATCAATGGCGAAAAGGTAAGCGATGAATTACTGAATCCAGCCTCCTCGGATTACCAAAAGCGGATATTTTATCAGACGTATGAGGTAACCCGTTTGATAAAAGATGGGGAGAATACGCTGGGGGTGCTGTTGGGCAACGGCTGGTTTAACCTGGTGATCCCGCATGCACTCCGTTATTACACGGCCGATTATATCAATACTCCTAGACTGCTTTTTCAGCTCGATATTTTCTATTCCGATGGCAGCCATAAAACGATTGTATCCGACAATACCTGGAAATTCACTACTGATGGGCCCATCCGCTTTAATAATCTTTTGAGCGGTGAAACTTATGATGCTAACAAAGAGATGCCCGGATGGAATACCACCGGCTACAACGATACCTCCTGGAAACTGGCGCTGACAGCTGATGCTCCGGAGGGCAAGCTGGAAGCACAGCAATTAAACCCGGTTCGGGTGATCGGCACCGTGAAGGCGATAAACATCAAAGCAACGGAGAACGGATTCTCCGTCGATCTGGAGAAGGAAATCACGGGGTGGTGCCGTATCAGGGTAAAAGGGGCGAAAGGCGATAAAATCACGGTCAGCTACCCCGGTATGGGCACGCATACTCTGGGCAGGTACCAGACTTACGAGTACATTCTTAAAGGAGGAGCCCCGGAGACTTTCGATGCCCGTTTCAGCTACAACGGGATCAAAACCGTGGAAATATCGGGACTGACCTATAAGCCTGATCTTTCAGATATTACCGGGATTATCGTAAATACCGATTTCGCTCAGACTGGAAAATTCTCCTGCTCGAATGAGGTTTTTAACGAGATGTATGCCATCCTGCTTCACACGATGCGGAATTATGTGGTGCATATACCCAACGATCCCGTACGCGAAAAGGCGGGATGGACCCAGGACGTGGAAACCGCCTTCGATGTTTACGCCTATTCCCTCGATTGCGAAAGCATGTATGTAAAGTGGCAGCACGATTTTCTGGATATCATTCACGATAATGGCTATGTTCCGCCGGTGGCGCCCGGCCGGTTCGACGGGCCAACGATCAATGGTCCCTGGTGGGGAGGCATGATTGTTTACCTGCCCTGGAAACTCTATCAATATTTCGGCGATAAAAGAATACTGGAAGAGAGTTTCGGAGCCATGAAAAAGTACACCGGATACTTACAGACGATAGACAGCAGCTACATTATCAAGTGGGGGCTCGGCGACTGGCTGGAACCCGGCACGGAAAATGACGGAGCCAGGCCAAAGATGACGCCGGTGCCGGTAACCTCAACGATTGGGTTTTACAATTATGCGGTGATCACCTCAAAAACCGCAGCCATCCTGGGTTATCAAACAGATGCCACTTACTATTCCGATCTGGCTGCAAAAATAAAGGACGCCTTCAACCGGCATTTTTTCAATCCCGAAACCGGAGTGTATGCAAAGCAGAGCCAGGCTTCGCAGCTGATGCCGCTCTATTTCAACATGGTTCCTCCTGATAAGCGTCCTCTGGTACTCGGCAAGCTACTGGAGAAAATAGCAGCCTCCTCGGATCATATTGGTACAGGATTCGTTTCAACACCCCTTATTCTCACCGGCCTGTCGGATCTCGGTCAGGGTGAACTCGCCTATACCATGGCCAACCAGAGAACCTATCCCTCCTGGTACGATATGGTGTTTAATCATGGATCAATGATATTCAAGGAAGACTGGAGCGGAGGCATGGTTCAGATGCCACCCCTCGGAGGCAGTCTGGGTTACTGGTTTTACTACTCCCTGGCAGGCATCCGGCCCGATCCGGCCGCCCCGGGATTTAAAAACATTATCATCAAACCTGATATGGTGAGTGACCTGTCCTGGGTAAAAGGGCAATACCAGTCGGTTTACGGAACGATTAAATCGGAATGGAAAAAAGAAAACGGCCGGTTCATCCTCAATGTGGAAATCCCGGCAAATACAACAGCCACCATTTATATGCCCGGATCCCTGAAGGGCATTCAGGTAGGATCCGGAAAACACTATTTGACCAATCGATAATTAGCCAACGAGAACTGAATGTATCTTTACGATACCAAACACATCTAATCATTAAATTTCATGAAAACTCGTTCAATTTTATTGGCTCTCGCCCTGGTCCTGATTTCGTTCAGCAGCTGTTCGAAAATTAAGGAATCTCTCACCGTTAAGGTGCCTGTTGAATTTACCAACGATATCCAAGTTAAGGCCGGCACATCCGGTCTGAAATCTTCCCTTGAATATGAATTCATGGGAGTGGTTACATTTAATCCATCCACCGATCCTACCATTATAAAATATAAACAGAAAATAAAAGATATCACAATTAATGGTATTTCCTTTACTCCGACCGGCCTTACCGGAGATGTTACCATTCAGAGTGCAGCATTAGCCATAAAAGCCGGACTTGGTGGGATGCCGGAAGACTATAAAATAGTTTGGATATTGCCTGCAACTACACTTAAAAATGGAGTTAAGGTTGATCTTCCTACTCCATCAGCGGGGACTTATGCTGATATTTCAACATTACTTGATGGTGACCAGGAGTTATCGATCATGTGGAATGGTTACCAGGATACCCCGGTCCTGCCATACGTAATTTCAACGGCCCTTACGGCTGATGTTGTGGCCTACCTGCTAAAGCAATAGATTGGTAACGTGGAGATGTTTGCCTGAGAACGGCTCCACCTCTCCAACCACGACGGAACTCAAATATCCGGCGGTAGTAAGATCCTGAAGCATCTCTGTCACCTTTTGGCGATTGCAGCAGATCAGCAGGCCGCCGGATGTCTGGGCATCCATCACCAGCATTTTACGTTCGTAGTCCAGCTGGTCGCTGAAAGTGGCATCGGTCTCCACATATTCGAGGTTTCGAAAGCAGGCTCCCGGAATACAACCCAGATTCAGCAATTCCATCGTGCCCTCAAAAGTTGGCACCTGATCGGCATATAATTCTATCGTAACTCCTGATGCGCTGCCCATTTTCAGGGCATGCCCGGCCAGACCGAACCCGGTGATGTCGGTAGCACATCGAACGTCATATTTACGCATCACCTCCGCACCCGCTTTATTGAGTTGCTTCATGCTGGTGAGAACGGTCTGATACGGTTCTTCTTCCACCTCACCGATTCGTTTACCCGCCATGATAATACCTGCACCGATGGGTTTCGTCAGAATCAGTACATCACCGGCTTTTGCCCCGGCGTTGGTGGCAATCCTGTCGGGATGAATCGTACCGGTGACCGCCAGTCCGTATTTGGGCACCTCATCAACAATGGTATGTCCACCCAGAATCACTCCACCCGCTTCCTTTACTTTTTCAATGCCTCCCCGCAGAATCTCCCGGAGGATCTCCAGCGGCACATTTGCCGGAAAGGCAACAATATTTAATGCAGTAAGAACTTCGCCTCCCATGGCATACACATCGCTCAGCGCATTGGCGGCAGCGATCTGGCCAAAATCGTAAGGATCGGAGCACACCGGGGAAAAGAAATCTGTGGTCTGAATAAGGGCCAGCTCATCACTGATACGATATACACCGGCATCATCATGGGTATCTATGCCCACCAAAATATTCTCATGCGGGGTGGCCGGCAGACCGGTCAATACCCGGCTCAGCTCAGCGGCCGGAAGCTTGGCCGAGCAACCGCCGTATTCCACCGTACTTAAAAGATCGAACGTTTCCATCATAAATCAGGGATAAAGAACCTTAGATGCTTTCGACATCAGGTCCATGATGGTATACATATTAGATACGATACCGACCGCCAGTTCCTCCTGCTTCCCGAAAAAATCGAGACAGGTACCGCAAACCAGTATTTTAACTCCTGAATTTTCCAGCTTTTTCAATGACTCCAGAACAGGCGAATCCTTAAGCGTAAGGAAAATACTGCTGTTCAGGAAAACCATAGTGCCGGGCTTATGATCAATATCCGGAAGCGTATTGATAAACAGCTGCATCAGTCGAGGTCCGAGTTCATCGGTTTCTCCGTTTATGTTTTTCTGAAAGCTGACCAGATAATCGGAAGCATTCGCCGGGGCAACCTCGCAATACTCCTCGGTCCGGGTCTGCTCAGTGATCACACCGGTCTTGCTAACGGTAAGCCGGTACAATCCACCTTGTTTTACCGTACTGACTTTCATCTGGTGCTCGTCCAGAAACCGGGTGACATTTTTAACAGAAATATCATTGTCGATCAGAATTTCCAGTGTTTCGTCCTGATTGGTTTCCAACAGGGCCCTCTTCGTCATGATCAGCGGCATCGGGCATTTCAGCCCCTTTGCATCAACAGTCTTCATCGGCTATGGCATGTAATTTTAAGAGGTCAAAGGTAGGCAACTAAACGGTAACCCGGTTGATGGTAAATATCGGGATGATGTAAGAAACTGAGGTGGCAAATACGGCAGAAGTATACCGGATGAGGCTATTGCCAGATCATTTGTTTCATTATTACCAGTAATCAATTAGAAAACGCGATACTCCATTCAACCATCCCATTTTCCTTTTTGTCGATAGCCAGAACGATAAGACCCGCAACGTCGCCTTTTATCAATTCCGCCTTTGCATCAGCAGCTTTGCTTGAAACAGCCTTGAAGCCGTTGACAGCAATAACCAGTTTGGTGGTTTCACCGCCAATCACTTTTGACGTTCCTTTCAGCACCTTACCCGCAGCATCCCATGTTACATTTGAGAGATCAATATAACCCTGCATCACATGCCGGTCGGACGAAATAACCTGTGGATTCTTTTCCACTGCATGTACCGACATCATTCTGGCTTCCCCTTTCCTTAATGTTTGCTGTATTTTGCCGGTACCTGCGAATTTTCCGACAAAAACATTATTCCAGAAGTCATAAGCATAATAGCTTTTTGAAGGATCCAGTCCCATGCCGCCATAGCTGGTGCTCTTGCCGGGCTCAACTTCTATCAGGGTTTCGGAGTCGGCATCGGGATTGTAAAAAGTGAGCTGATGCCAGGATTTATCGATTTCGTAATCGTAGATGTGAGGAATGCCGTCATTGCGCGTGAAAGCATCCAGCGGGCGGGCACTTTTGGGAGTGGAGTGAATCGGATAAATCCTCGATAAGTCATGGATCATTTCAGGAGTCATCCTGCTGAAACTATTCGCCAGAACGAGCCGGGGTGCCGCCACATACACCATGGTAAGCAACTGCCTTACTCCATCCCTGTTTTTAGGCTTGAACAGGTTTTTTGCATCCATGTCGTAGCAATAGATCACCCTGTTTTTATACCACCGCTGCCCGCACCGCGAAACCATTTCAGGAGTCACAATGTCATTATCGCCCCATACCCGCTGGTTATCCACCACCCCGGCAGTAAGGTCCATAAAGCACCCACGGCCATCAGGCTGTCCCCACACATTCCGCTCATCGATGTATGAATCCGGTCCCAGCACTTTTTTTGGTATTTCAAATATCGTCCGGTATACCGATGCCGCCGTGGCATATTTATCGTCGAAACCCCCGTTTGGCTGAAATGCACTTTCCGGATAATCAAACATCAGCCCTTCAATGCCTCCATCCTTAAGGTTCTGGTACACTTTTGCCAGATGCTCCTGCAGGCTGGTATCGGAATAATCCAGGGTAGTTTTGTAACTCTTATTACCCTCCTTATCAAAAAGCAAACGGGTATCATTGAACAGATACCAATCCGGATGTGCTGCAATGAAATCTCGGGAAGTTGAACCGGTCTGACTATAGGTAAGCGGTATGCCTCCACGATCGAGAATTGCCTGCCCCCATTTTTTAGTCGTTTCGTAGGGTTTTACATAGTGCCCGTATTTCTGCCAGTACTCATCATTCCACCAGCCCTGCTCATTGTTTTCGCCATAATCATCAGGTACCAGCCGCACAGCCACTTTGCTGTATCGCAGGAATCCCGATTTAACAATGGCATCCATCATGACCACTGTGCCCGCAGTATTGTTGGGTTCCGATGCCGTTCCGCCATTGCTGAAAGCAGCAACATACCAGGCACATACGGTTGGGAAGTTATGTATCTTCAGATTGACATTCTGCGCAGCTTTTACACACAGTCCATATTGCTCAAGGGTTTCAAAGGGGTTTTCGGTGCAAAAATCAATGTAATACCGCTCATCAGATAACCAGGTTTTGCCCATTTCAACCAGCTTTCCCACCGGATCCCAGCTAAAGACCTCCACGGATAGATTATTTTCCCCTGCCCGTTTAACACTCGCGTATTTTGAGAATTCGTGATAGGTAAGCCCCCCTAAAACAATCGATTTACGCTTTCCATTGTTGATAAAGGTGGCCAGGATATTATTCGGACTCTCCAAACTGTTGGTCTGATACACCCGGGTTTCACAACCTGCCACGCGGGTATCAGCGCCGGTCCCTTCGAAATGCCCGGCACCCCCGGGTCCGTTGAGCATGCGGAGGTCGGTTTTCGGACTGATGCCTTCAAAGGCAACGGCATGATAAACAGGATTGATTGTCTTTATGCTGATATCATGAATTATCGTATTCTTTAAACCTCCGTTTATCACCACAAAACTTTTCCCATTGTACAGGCTGAGTTCCAGTATAAGGTCGGGATTACCTTTCCCGGAAGTCGTAACCGTTAATTTCCTGCCGGAACCGAGTTCATCAGCAACGGCTGCATTGTCGAAAGTCCGGGAAAGGCCCTCGGCATCGGTAGTATAATCGTTTATCTGAAGTGCCGCACCGATGATATTCGATGTTTTGTCGTTGCGGTTATAAGCAGAATAAGTTCCCTTCGAAAGGTCATACTCGATTTTTACGAGTTCGTTTTGCAGCACAACGAAATTTCCATTCCTGGCAAAAGTTGTTTGCGCAATTACCTGGTTTGATATCGGCAGAACCAATAATGCGGCAACAAAAATCGGGACAAAATTCCTGGCAAAAGGCTTTTTCATAAAAACGGGGTTGTTATTTGGCTTTCCCATCTTCCAGCATTCCGGCGCCTTTTGACAGGCGAACATGAGTGTCGACATTCTGGAACTGATTCCCCCGTATTACGCCGCTAACGCCATCGCCGGCGCTGATTCCGATCCTGCAGTTTTTAAACCAGTTGTCCTCCACAACCAATCCCACATCAACCAGCGGACCGGTATAATTAAGGCGGGTGTTATCACAAACCCTGTCCCAGAAGGATAGGGCCGCATCGTTGGTAGATAAATTGTTCCGGTAGATATGACTGAGATTTCCGATCTGTCCCTTGTTGAATTCACGGCAATAACCGGTTCCCGTGTATCCGAGCGTCCACACTCCCCCAACGTAATTGCTCAGGAATCGTCCCTGGTCGAGATGGTTATTCAGGATCTGGTTGAAAAAATTTCCGCTCCAGGCCCGGTCAGGAGTATAGGCACACTGATCGAACATCACACCACCTCCGCGTGTCATGGAATTCCCGTCGACGATCCAGCCCCAGGCTTCTCCCCAGCAAAAGATGCCGGCTCCCGTATCAGAAAGCTTGTTTTGCACAATGGTAATGTTTTCATGAACGTTGTAATAAACCAATGCCAATTTACTGCCTTCCCCTGGGATCAGATCCCAGGGCTTATCCAGCACCAGCGTATTGCCTTTTATCTCTTTCACGATTCGTTTCTGTCCGATGCCCTTCCCTTTTGAAATTACGCATAACCAACCCAAAGCGTCCACCTTTTCAACGTCTTTCAGTGTGATCGTATTGCCAGTTGCAGTTTGGGTTTCATAAGCCTGTTCCGGACCCCATCCATGCCAGAGTAATCCCTCAGAATCGCAGCCCCAGGTGAGTTGCACAGTGTTGCGTGCAAGATACATATCCTGACTGGTGGCGTGCGTCCAGATGCCGCTGTGACTTACCGGGGTAGCAGGCCAGATGTTGTTGTCCTCGATAATGATTTTCTGCGGACGCGGCAATTTGGGATATCCGAATTCTCTCGAAGCTATAGCATTTGCCGACCTGCCGATGATCAATTCATTACCGGCAATACGGACAAATCTGCAGGAAATAAGCACCACGGCCATTCCCCCTCCTCGTATCCGGCTGTTTACAATTTTGATATTATCGCCATGCAAGGCAACGGTGGCCTTCATTCCCCACGATTCATCAAACTGGGTGCTCTTTTCGAGGAGGGGGTCTCCTCGTCGGGTATGATAATCCATGAATGGCTCGTGGACAATGTTACAATTGTCAATCGTGATATTATCTGCCCTTTGGGTGATATCAATCTCGGTATATTCACTGGCATTATCCTTTGCGAAAGGTGCCGCAATCAGCATGTTGGTATATACGGAATGTATGCTGAGATTTTCCAGTGAAAAATCCGACATTCCCCGGAGACCCACAGTAACCTTGCTTGCCGCCGCAAAATCCTGGCTCTTCCCATGTCCTTGTCCATTTGGAAAGAATATCCAGCTGCGCTCCCGGCTCTCGCCCCTTAATACGGTAAATTTTGGGATCGCCAGTGTTTTGGCAACATAATAACTGCCGGCGGGAAAATATACTATCCCACCACCATTAGCACCTGCGGCATCCAGGGCTTTTTGAATGGCTGGAGCATCATCGTTCCAGCCAGCTTCATTATCTACCGCATAGCCGGTAGCACCGAAATCCTTAACATTAAAAACTTTGGTTGGCCAGGCTTTCTGCACCTGAATAACAAGCCCAACCGGGTCGCTCCATCCGTATTTTCCGCCAAGGCCGTTGTGCGCGTAAATTTTACAGCTGCCATCGCCCACCTCCGAAGGAACGATGAAGTGAACATCATAGGCACTTGCTTTAACCACCTTGCAGGAATGGAAAGTTCCGTCGGCGGCTTCAATCGATATTTTAGTTTCCGGGGCCAAAAGATAGGAACCATAACCAGCGGCTTGCTCAAACACGCGGGCTGCCGGATACAGGTCGAGATTCACCAAGTTTCTTCCAAAAACACGTACCGTATCACCGCCAGTAGCCACTGCTTTGGACAACCATTCAGTTCTTGCTGCATTAACAAGTAGCGGCTTACTAAAACCTTTATTCCCCATGGCAACTATCGCATAAACCGAAAACGGGTCATTCGGAAAATCACAGGTCAGCACTTGCGGTTCGTTCCTGACGATCCGAAGTGCTTTTAATTCTTTCTCCACAAGCTTAAATTCGGACAGGCCAGAGGGATTCTTTACGGCACTGTTTCCCACTTTCATGAGCTTAATAACCGGAGCATTTACATCCCATCCGTCACCCACGATTACCGAAAGTTTTCCTGGCATTGCCGGGTTGCTGACATTAACAATTACCGCTGTCTTGTCTCCATTTTCCACTTCGGCCGATACCTGGCAATTGATTTGAAAAAAACCAAAACAAAGAATAATAAGTACGAATTTCCAGCTTTTCATCGATATACACTTTACATAGGTTTACTTCACCTAAAGTGCGCTTTTTTACCGGATCCTCCAATGGTCTGTATCGGATTCCTTCTTGTCGTTAATGTTTTAACAGACGCTTAACATTCAGTACTTTATTAGATCTATATCTTTGCCTCAGTTAATCCAAATCCAAACGGAATGAAAAATTTATTGATCAAATTCGGTAGCGTCCTGTTTCTGGCCGCAGTAATGGTTCTGTTCGTTAATGTCAACGCCAATGGACAAGACACGAATAAAAAAGTTAAAAAAGGGGCTAAAACAGAGATGTGCCAGGGCCAGTGCGGCACTGCCTGCAATGCTGCCACCTGCGCCAAAGGTGCAACATGCGATCCCGCAAAATGCAAGGACATGGCAGGCTGCAAGGGAGCAGGAACCTGCGACCCAACCAAATGCAAAGACATGGCTTGCTGCAAAGACGGAAAAACCTGCGATAAAAGTGCCTGTACCGGTACCTGCAAAGGAAAAAAGTAATAAATTCGTCATTAATAAAAGAGCCAGGCTGGGTTACTCTAGCCTGGCTCTTTTATTTTGCTTCAACAGATCTAAATCAAACAGATGATGAGAAAAATATCGGCCCTATTATTTATTCTGTGTTTTACCTTTATTACAGCAGTCCAGATATCTTGCCGTCGCGATGATCCTGCCGATAAATATGGGGAACAAACAGCAGCCCTGGTTAGTATTGTTAATGACAATCCAAACATTAAATCAATGCTGATCAAATCGATAGAGCAGGCAAAGAATATCAATCCGGATAGAACAACAAATCCGGCGCAAACTTTGGAAGAATATTATGATTTTGTTACCTGGGCAGAGAAAGCAATGCCCTTCAGTATAATTCCAACACCGAAATACTCATCATTGTACGATAAAATAGATCAGAGTTTAGACTATTTCTATTTCATCAACGACCAACCGCTTACCGAGTTGGAAGGTCAGGGATTTTACAATAATTCCCTTCAATATGTTAAGCCTTACAGTGACTGGCTGATAAGTTTCAATAAAGCCTGGGGCTTGTTTCTGGATAAGCCGGAGTCGTGGAAAGAAGAGTACTACCAGATGGCTCTGGCCGACTCTAAATTCGGGTTGACAATGGGTTGGTATGAAGATCCGTCTAACTGGAAAACTTTTAATCAGTTTTTTGCCAGATATCTTAAATCTCCGGATATGCGCCCGATTGATTCTCCTGATGATAATACTGTTGTCATAACACCGGCTGATGCTAAACCACAGGGCGTATGGCAGATAGATTCCACGTCGCACATTGTTTTAAAAGAAGGGGTGCCAATAAAATCCGGAACCTTAACATCGATTGCTAAAATAATCGGGGAAGAGAGCCAGTATGAAAATGAATTTGCTGATGGAATAATGACTCACACTTTTTTGGATGTTCACGACTATCATCGGTACCATTTTCCGGTGAGCGGAATAATAAAGGAAGTCAGAAACATTGCTGAGCAAGATGCTGTTGGGGGAATTCTTACCTGGGATAAGACTATTGAAAGGTACATGTTTGATGCCACTGTACCTGGCTGGCAAGCGATTGAAACCAGGGGGTGTGTAATTATAGAAACAGAACAATTTGGTTTGGTAGCATTACTCCCCATAGGCATGTCGCAGATATGCTCGGTAAATTTCGAGAACAACGTTCAGGTGGGTACGAGAGTGAAAAAGGGGGATATGTTAGGATATTTCCTCTTTGGTGGTTCTGATTTTGTAATGATATTCCAAAAGAGAGCCGGATTTGTATTGCAGGCAGCGACAGAGGAGAATAGCGCCCAATCCTATAAACATATATTAATGGGAGAAAAATACGGCGTAATGACCGGATCTTTCTCCCATTAATGGTCTTAACGGCTTATAAAACCTATTCCACTATTCTCATTCCCTGGGTCTTCCAGTCAATATAGATCTGTGGTTTATAAGGCATTCCGACCAGATCCCAGCTGAGCGCGTAAGTGTGCACCAGAGTCATTTGCCCGCTTTTGTTTTCCCAAGCTTCCATCGACCAGACATTATCATAGGAATAAACGCCTGAGGTGAAGCCAAACTGATCCGAGTAAGATTCACTGTCCAGGGTTACCTTATAGACTTCTTTGGGCAGGAAAATGGCGAAGTACATCCAGGTTTGCCTAAAAATTTTAATGTAAGCGCCAGTGGGACGATTTTCGGAGATAATGGTCATAGTGAAACTATCGGTGTTATTATCTCCACCCGGTATGGGGGCTGTGAAATTGATTTCGTGAGTAGTTTGGCCGGCAGCTATGGAAAATTCAGTGCTCTGCCAGGTATTATCAATTGCGAACAGATAAGTGTACACAGAGGAAAAAGGGTGAACCGAATAAGCTCCTTCGGGAAGGGAAGTAAAAGAATACTTGCCATTCACATCCGTGTAAATTGAATCGATAAGGGCAGCTTTGTTATTGCCCTTATTTACCATATCCAAATTGAAATCCATGTTGACCAGATAAACCCTGATACTGGCTAATGGATTCTTTTGGAGTGGGTTTGACGGATCGTACGCGGTAATTGTACCAGTAACTGAACCGACAGTCTCTTTCTTGCAGCCTGGTAGTGCTATAGCAACTATCGAAGCGATGATAAATAATCGGAATAGGTGTTTGTTGATCATGATGTTGTTATTTTGATTTGATAGTATTATTATTAATATCCTCTCTCCTTCTTGATAGCGGTATCAATCAGCGCCTGGGGTATCGGCGTGGTACCCAGCACTCTCGTATTTATCAGAAATTCCGTTCTCCCATCTGCGAGAGTTCTTTGGTGTACCCCGGAAAAGAAATTGCTCGCTGCAAAAAGCGATATAAAGTCTTTCACATCTTCTTCTATGCGAAAGACAACCGATCCGGTAACTACGGAAAGTCCCATCCAGCTTTGATCCGAATCTATTCCAATTACGTATCTTTTTTCAGGGTAACCACGCACTGCGTTAATGATCCCGATGTTTGAACCGGATGACATGGCATAGATCAGCTCGTGATCTTTAAGTAAGGATCCGGCAAGAACATAAGCCGAGTCGATCATTTCATAACCTTCATAACCGGTGCTCAGAAAAACAGTAGGAGAAACCGTTCCTCCGGCATCCTTAACTCCTTCGATAAAACCAAGCTGATGGTCCTTCAGGAAAGGTGAATCAAAAGGTTCGATCATGATAGCCCTGCAGTTCTTCACCTTGCTTGCCGACAGGTATCCGGCCAGGTAGGACGGAGCATAGGCCCGATAAGTCAGGGTGGCCAATCCCTCCTGCTCCAATACCCCTGCATCCAGGTAGAGGATCTTATGCGGTCCGTAGCTGCCGTTGAGGGCATTGATCGCAGGTCCGTATTCGCTTCCTGAGATTATGATCAGTGTTGAAGGACGATAATACGATTTCATAACCGATATCTTCCTGATCCATGCAATCCCGGCTTCTGTGCTTTCCGGAATAATGTAATTAATCCTGAAGTCATTGACTAAAGAGGCCTCCTCGATACCCTGATACACCAGATCCATGAAGCCCCGGTCGCCGAAACCGCTTTCCGGAAAGAGGGCATATACCTCGAAAAATGGTTTGAAAGGAACCAGTTCCTCTGTCTTTTTGCACGACACCAGGAAAAGTAACAAAGTCAACGGCAGTAATACTTTTTTCATGGTGTGATAAATTCCTTCAGCTGTATCTGGAAAATATTTCCAAAATTCTGATAATTATAGAAAGAGATATGAGATCCGTTTACAAACGAAAAAATTTGTTCATACAGCTGGCTGAAGTCAATCTCCGGAGTATTTAACATGGCCCGGTTAATGGAGTAGGCAAATTTATCGGCCAGCCATATACCCAGTACGTCATCATACAGGTAAGCTTTTGAGGTTTCGTATGGATTGGCGCCGGTCATGATTAAAACTCCCGGAGTGGTAACTGCTTCCCCGATCTTGCCGGAATAGCAGGACTCCATCGACCAGAATATCCGGCGAAAGCGTTTATTATCATGCATTTGTCCGAAAATACTGGTCCAGTATTCAGGGGTCAGGTGTTCCTCATCTCTGCCTGAAAACACCATCCCATCAGGGGCCCCATGCCCGGAAGTAAAAAAGAAAATATTGTCCGTGGAGGAGGTCTGCAGAACCACCGGGGCGGAAGCATTCTGCTTTCCAAGTAAAATATCAGCGAGGATTTCACTGGTAAGTTCACCCAACCGGTAATCCACATGAACATCTTTATAAAGGTTTTCACCATTCGGATCGTTAAATACGTTTCCCGGTGATTTATTGCTGGCTGATCCGGCGATATCATCAGCGAGAATCAGTATGATGTCATCGTCGCTTACCCCTCTGGATTTAAGGGTTTGATAGGCTTTCAGCACATCCGACTGGTGCCTGTAATTGGTAAATCCCTGTGATCCGGCCATCAGGAATGCCTTCAGCCCGGTTTTGGGTTCCGGTATAGGCCAGGTGCCTGTGCCTGAGAATTCCTGCCGTTTGCTGGCGATAACCTGATAAGCAGAAGCTGTGGAACTGATTCTTCCGCTTCCATCCGATGTATAATAATCGGTAACTACAAATTCTGCAGCATCTACCCTCCAGTGTCCGTAAGTGGATGAGCTGACATCCGTATATTTTATTTCGTCGAAGTTCAGTTGTCCGCTGGCACCTAAAATATCAGGATAGGTTCCGGCCTTGATCAGGTTCAGTGCTTTCCGCAAATCGTCGCGATTCCACCGGCATTCACCATCCCTACCGGATACCACCCTTTTCAATGCTTCCGCCAATGCTGCCCCACCCTCACCCTGAGAAGATTCCAGGGCCAGGGCAATCAGCATCACTGCATCATACTTGTTAGCCTGTAAAGGGGCTGGATTTTTATTATACCGCGTCTTGTAGGAAACATCGAAACCTGAAGCCGGATCTGAAGCAAAAGAGACCCCCTCAAGATTCTCGGCCAACGATCCCAGCTGGTCTATAATGATAGGAAAACAGCCGGTATCGGTAAGGAGGAGCCGGATCTGACGGCTGTCGGCCCGGTAGGCACGTATCAGCGCAATAGTCTGTGTGGGAAGATTTATAGAAGAGATTACCGCATCCGGATTGGAGTCGGCCAGATCTTTCCAGGCCTGCCTGCAGGCAAGGGTATCACCCGGATTAACGACCCGGATGGCAGATACCTCCAACCCGAGCTCAGTCGCAAAATATCCGAACCAATCCTCGAAAGAAGCTCCGTATTCTGACTCCTCCGTAATAAGCCCCACTTTTCGTGCGCCGCCTTTCTGGGCAAGCAGAAGCAATGTCTTGGTTTGGGAAATATCAGGCTCCGTCAGCCGCCAGAAATAATCATAGCCGCTGAAAGCCCGTGACAAGCTAGCCGCTGACGCATCCGGAGCGATAAACACCTTTTGGCCGCCAATAAATAGCGGAGCAACCTTAAATACCTCAGAGGATGTAGCCGGACCAATAACAGCTTTTATTGCCGTATCGGCTATCAGTGCATTGGTAATGGCAAGCAGGTCGCCGGTTGCCAGGTCATGTTTTTCCAGTTCAATTTTTCGCCCCGCCACGCCGCCCGTCCGGTTGATATTCTCCACAGCCCAGTCCAGCGGATCCTCAAATCCGAAAGAATACGGGCCGCTGAAAGGCAGCATTACCCCGATCTTCAGCGGAGGTCCGGTAAAGGTGACTTCATCCTTTGTGCATCCTGTTATCAGGAAACCGGCAAGGAGAAGAACAATAATCTGGTGTTTGGAAAATCGGGACATAAGGGTTTATCAGGGTGAATTTCGAATTATCAATGGTATCTGTAGCAGGACTGTGTTTCCCAATTTACATACCACGTGCTGGTGGGCTGTGATCCATCAATTTGCCAGACCCTGTACATAGCAATATACCCATAATTAGCTAAATTGTTGTTTACATCGGAGGCATACAGATAAAAATCATTGGAATTCCATTTTCCAAGAAATCCAGACTCATGACTGGCGGTAATAGTTATCAGATCCGTATCTAGCCCTGAACAATGGTCGCTATAATAATCAATATCCTCCCACTCCCATATACCTAGAAACGAACACTGCGACACGCGATAAACGTCAAAATATTGGCCTCCCTGACGATTTAACGATTGTACCTTGATCTCATAAGGATCACTGCTATTATCGGATCCCGGAATAGCTGAGGAGAAATTGATTTCGCAAACCTGAACATCGTCGGTAATGGAAAAAGTGAATGTATTACCAGAGTTATCGGGAGCAAACTGATAAGAATGCCTGCCCGGATAAGGATATACCGCATAATTACCTGCAGGAATAGCGGTAAAAGAGTAGCTTCCATCGGCACCCGTCAGAACAGAGTCCATGGCTAAAGTGCGTACGTCTTTATGCATCGTATCGGGCTTGGATGGCACCTCTATAAGGTAAACAAACATGCTGTCAACGGGTATTTTAACCAATGGGCTGGCAGGATCGTAAATAGTGATGGTTCCGCTAACCGACCCGACGGGTTCCTTTTTGCAGCCTGAAATGGCGGTAAAAGTCAATATAACTGCTAAAGAAATTCGGAATAAATTTTTGTTGTTCATGACGTTTGCTTCTATTGTCCGTCAACCACCGTTAATCTCTCAGTAGCCCAGTCAAAGGTAACCGTGGCAGTGTGGGGCATGTAGCCAATATTCCAACCAAAATAGTACCACTTAATGTTTTCGTACTTTCCATCAACCATTTTACGAGTCACAATTTCCCAACCATCATCAAGAGTGTAAAATATACAGGTCCATCCGTACTCATCTTCATACAGATAATCATCCATGGTAAGGTCAGGAAGCTCAAGCATATTTGGAAAAAAAGTGATATATATATCGCGATTAAATCCAAGATATGCGTTAGCAGGACGATTGATTTGCTTGATAGTGATGTGAAATCTTGATTCATCGTTATTCGAATCGGGAATGGGTGCCGTGAAATTGATTTCGGTGGCAGAACCATCTGTAGTTACTGAAAAGGATGGGTCCCCATTTGGTGAGTCAGGAAGGAACCTATAAAGTACTTTGGCAGGAACCGGGACCACAGAATAATTCCCTTCAGGTAGGGCAGTAAAAGAAAACTTCCCTGCCGCATCGGTATTGGCGGAATCGATCAGGGCAGCCCGGTTATTTGTGGGTTTCACCGTATCAGCCTTA
>CAIXHD010000064.1 GCA_903919065.1 uncultured Bacteroidota bacterium | reverse complement strand
CCGGTGATGGAATTGGTTGATTCCGCTGGTTTTGATCCTGAGTTTGCACGAACTTCTGAGTTTTTGACACAATCTTGTTTTAACAAGTACCAGTCGGAAACAGAAATGATGCGTTATATCAAGAAATTAGAGAATCGCGATATCTCACTAACTCACTCCATGATCCCCCTTGGGTCGTGTACCATGAAACTGAACCCGGCCAATTCGATGTTCGCATTGTCATGGGATGAATTTGCCGGTGTCCATCCGTTTGTGCCCTATGATCAGGCTGAAGGATATCACCAGCTAATCAGTGAACTGGAAAAAGCTTTGGTTGAGGTAACTGGTTTTCCAGCTATTTCATTCCAGCCAAACTCCGGTGCATCCGGCGAATATGCTGGTCTGATGGTTATCGAGGGATATCACCGGAGTCGTGGTGAAGGTCACCGTAATGTTATCCTGATTCCGGCTTCGGCACATGGAACCAACCCTGCAAGCGCTGTTATGGCCGGCAATACAGTAGTGGTTGTCAAATGTGATGACCATGGCAATGTTGATATTGAAGACCTGAAGGTAAAGGCGGCAGAGCATGCACAAAACCTTGCAGGCTTCATGATCACTTATCCTTCGACACACGGGGTTTTTGAATCCGGTGTTAAAAAGATGTCTGATATTATCCATGCTCATGGTGGATTGGTTTATATGGATGGAGCAAACATGAATGCCCAGGTTGGATTAACGAAGCCAGCCCTGATTGGTGCTGACGTTTGCCATCTGAATCTTCATAAGACTTTTGCTATTCCTCATGGTGGAGGCGGACCTGGAGTAGGGCCGATCGGAGTTGCCAAGCATTTGGTGGAATTTCTGCCAAGCCATCCTGTTGTTAAGGTTGGTGGCGAAAAGGGTGGGGTGATCTCCGCTGCCCCATATGGCAGTGCTCTGGTGCTCACCATTTCTCATGCTTATGTACAGATGCTTGGCGGTGAGGGCTTAAAAGCTGCGACCGAGATGGCAATATTGAATGCCAACTATCTGGTGGAGTGCTTGAAAGGTCATTATGAGGTACTTTATACCGGTGCTAACGGTCGTGTTGCCCATGAATGCATCCTGGATTGCAGGAATTTTAAAGCTCAAACAGGTGTTGAAACAGGGGATATTGCACGACGGCTGATGGATTATGGGTTCCATGCTCCGACGCTCTCTTTTCCGGTTCATGAAACCTTGATGATTGAACCTACCGAAAGCGAATCGAAGCAGGAACTGGATCGTTTTGCTGAATCGCTGATTTCAATATTATTTGAGATCACGGATGTTGAAATGGGAATTACCCATGCTGATAATAATGTTGTGAAGAATGCACCGCATACGGCAGTCCATATCGGTGATGATACCTGGGAGCATCCGTATGGCAGGCTTAAGGCGGCTTTTCCGCTGCCATGGATTGCTGAGAATAAATTCTGGCCTTATGTAGGTAAAATAGATAATGCCTATGGCGACCGAAATCTGGTATGTTCCTGTAAGGGACTTGATGAATACTAATAAAAAAGGAGGCCCTCGAGCCTCCTTTTTCATTTTAGCATATTCAATTATTCTTTACTTAAATTAACCTGAAAGCACCACTCGGTACGTGGATAGCAAAGGCAATAGTAGAGTTTAATATTCTGAGCATTATTAACATGATACATGACCGTACGGTCGCATGTTTCGCCGATCCAGTCAGAATTAAACCATCTGTGCGTTTGAGTTACCTTGATATCGGTATCCTGACGACTAAGAGGTTCAAAGAAACCTTTGAGTGATGTACCATCTTTATCTCCGGTCATGATCAGGGTAAATTCAAGGGTAATCTCTCCTTCAGCAGTAATATCCGCATTAACCCTCATAAGCCCGGCCCCATAATCTATAGGCCCGCTTACCCATTTCCCGATGTATGGAGCCGCGGCTGTTACAACATTTGCTGTAAAAGTCTTGGTTGTTCCATCCTCTGCAGTAACCGTATAAACAACCGGTCCGGTAAAATCCGTAAGTGAACCGGCTGATGGGCTTAAAGTTGCCCGTGGCGATATTTCTATCGTAGGAACAAGCTTGCTTATATCAACACCGAATGCAACCTCGGCCGAGACTACTGTTCCGTTGATATCTCCAAGAAAGTTCCTGTCCAGTTGTGGATTTTTGCTGGCTTCAAAAATCAAGGAGAGGATCTCCTTTTTACTGGATAATTCTTCCTTCTTACAGGAAGAGAAAAACGCTGCTCCTACTAGCAGAAGCAGGGCCAGAAAGGCGGTCTTTCTAACCATGGCTGAATAAATTTTTTGGTTGACCTAAAGTGACATTGCATCCTTAATCAGGATGCTGAAAAGATCGTTGAGGCTCAGGCCTGACAATGAGGCCTGTTTGGGGACAATACTGTGCGGGGACATTCCTGGAACAGTGTTCACTTCGAGGAACCAGGGGATTTTGTTAACCAGAATATAGTCCATTCGCACTACTCCCCGGCAATCTAATAAATCATAAATCAACAATGACAGGTCTTGCACGGACCGTGCAGTCTCCGCGGAAATTCTTGCAGGCGTTATTTCGTCTGACATTCCTGGAGTATACTTTGCTTCATAATCGAAAAATTCCTTTTTACTGACAATCTCAGTTATAGGAAAGACTTCACTCGATTTTTCAGCCTTAAAAAGGCCGCATGTGACTTCGGTTCCGACCAGCAGCTTTTCGATAATAGCTTCCCGGTCTTCATGTAAAGCCCGTTCGAGGGCAGGCAGGATTTCGCCTGGGTGATTTACCCTGGAAGTCCCGCAACTGGAACCTCCGTTGTTTGGTTTGATGAAACAGGGTAACCCTATTGCTTCAATAATGTTGTTGATGTCAATGGGCTGGTCCTTCCGGATCAGTATCGACGGAGAAATATTAACTCCTCTCTGTTTTAGATATTGGTTGCAATAATATTTGTTGAAAGTAAGTGCGCCAGTGAATGAACGACAGCCGGTAAAAGGCAGACCAATCAATTCGAAATAGGCCGGCAGGAGTCCGTTTTCACCCGGAGTTCCATGGATGGAATTAATAACAGCATCAAAATGCCTGACTTTACCATTTGGCTGCCAGCTGAAATCATGGCGGTTTATTGGATAAAAAGCACCATCGCTGTCCTGAACTGTCCAATCCTGCTGCGAAATAACCACTAAGCGGGCATCAAACTGATCCTTATTGAGATGATTAAGAATGTTATTTGCACTCTTAATGGAAATCTCGTATTCGGAAGAGTCCCCGCCAGCAACAATCGCAATATTTAAAGGATTAGAATTCATTGTTTTAGAAATTCAGGATTTATGTTTAATCCATACTTTATGTACGGATTTTCCGGTAATTTGTTTCACAATTGATTATAGTTCCTGAGTACGTCCAGCTAAGTAAACGCGCCACTTGCGGATAACTTCCGAAATGTCTTCAGGCAGCTCCGAATTGAATTGCATCCACTCCCTGGTTTCAGGATGAATGAATCCCAGTTCCTTGGCATGTAATGCCTGCCGGGGAAGTATCCTGAAACAGTTTTCAATAAACTGCTTATATTTAGTAAAGGTGGTGCCTTTCAGGATCACATTGCCTCCATAGTCGGAATCGTTGAAAAGCGGATGCCCAATATATTTCATGTGAGCTCTGATCTGGTGAGTTCTGCCGGTTTCGAGGCGGCACTCTATCAAGGAGATATACCCCAGGTCTTCAAGAATCTTGTAATGGGTGATTGCTTTTTTTCCTTGCGAATCATCTGGAAAAACGGTCATTACCTGGCGGTTTTTTGGATTTCTTCCGATTGATCCGGTAATGGTGCCTTCCCCTACCTTGGGAATTCCCCAAACCAATGCCTGATATATGCGATGAGAAGTTTTATTATAAAACTGCTTGCCAAGATGGGTTTTAGCCTTCTCGGTTTTTGCGATTACCAGCAGTCCTGATGTGTCCTTGTCGATCCTGTGCACTAAACCGGCCCTGATGTCTTCCTTCGTAAACATTTCGAGCTCCCTGTAACGCCAGGCGAGTGCATGAATCAGCGTGCCTGTGTAATTTCCGTGTGCAGGGTGAACAACCATGCCAGGCTTTTTATTAATAACAAGCAGCGTGTCATCTTCATAAACAACATCGAGCGGAATGTCTTCTGGAATAAGTTCGAACTCCTTACGCGGAAAGGTTAGCATAATAACAATGACATCGCCTGGCTTAACCTTGTAACTGGCTTTGGCAGGATTGTCATTTACCATGATGCATCCGGCATCGGCGGCATCCTTTATTTTTGTTCGGGAAGTGTCCTGAAGCCTGTCAATAAGAAATCGATCTATTCGGATTAGCGACTGCCCCGGATCGCAGACAAACCGGAAGTGTTCGAAGAGTTCTTTTTTTTCCTCCAGTTCGTCGAGGTGCAACCACATTTTATTCATGAATTATTACCAGCTTTTGTCGGGTGTTGATTCCGGAATCCGTTTGAACCCCGATAATATAAATTCCTTTTGGCAAATCAGAGATGCCAACTTTACATGATGGACCGGATTTCAGGAAATTTCTGACTAATCGCCCTTGCAGGTCAGTAAGCGTTATCCGCATAATTGCGGACTGATCTCCGCCCTCGATAAGAATAAAATTATTGGCCGGATTTGGATATATTTTAGCCTGGTTGCTGATGCTTGAGGCTATGACAGATGGATCATTACCGGACTTGCGTGATTTATTAGCAAAAACCGGCCTTATCATTAAAGATCCTTCAAATTCCGACTGCTTCCAGTCACCACTTAATTTGTAAAAAATGTCTTGCCCGTGATTATTCTGACGGTCGAATCCGACATTCAGAAAATCGGCGGTGGTCTGAATCCATCCGATATAATAATTGCCTGAAACCAATTGAGCGGTATCGAGTTTAATTCTTTGGAATTCATTAATCCCGTTATACACCGGCACAACACCCGACTGCGAATGGATGAGAGTCCCGGGCTTGTTATTATCGTCAGTCCACATAGCTAGCTGGAAATACTTCTTGCCCGCATCGGCAAAACTTCGGTTGAAATAAAGATCTACTGCATAAAGAGAATCTCCTTCATTGAAGTTTTTAAATCGATAGGCCACCATTCCTGATTTAGAGCCTTCGCCAACCAATCCATAACCGGCTTCTGCTGATCCGTCATCATAGGCATAGTAATCAGAAAAAAGTTGCTGTGTAACTAATTTGTCATTACCCGGAATCCAGTCCGGCATGGCTTGATTCATGTCGAGCGATATGTCAAAAAGTGCTGAATCTTTCAGGCTGGAAGAGAAACCGTAGTTGAAGGTGGCATCGTACTTCAATGTTTGATAAGCTTTCACCTCATCTGATAGAAGTGATTTCTCAAATCCGGGATCAGAACCCCACGCTGGCGTAATTTTGAAAACGGGGGTGAATGCGCGAAGATCGGACGAGAGATTGTTCAGACTTATCTGGAAAATGGCTTTGACAGAAGAAATGCCGGCTAGCTTGAAGTGTTCCCAAGGCATGGCGGTATAATTCAGGAGCAAAGAACCCACCGGTTGTACCAGAGAAGCATCTTTCATGATAGTATCATTGAGATGCCGACCACTATTCAGGTAAACGTAATCAATATTCCAATGGTCAGCATTGACTTTTAGACTGGGTTCATAGGATGGGGAAAGAGATGCTTTATTTCTGAACCGGAACTTGAACCCGTTCTGAAGAAACCGGGAATCCGTAATGTTGATCATGGCAATTTTAAAATCGGTATCAGCAGAGCCTTGCATATTCCATACCCTCAACCAGCTCTTGCTGTCGGGGGCGTAGAATTCTACCAGGAGGGAATCGCCGGGTTCCGGAGCATCGCCTAATCCTTGTGGCTGATAGTAGAAGCTGAGGTAAATTGTTGTGTCCAGTGGAAGGAACAAATTGATTGGCCTGGAAGTTAGCGTATCAGCCATAAAAGATTCTACAGTAGCATTACTGTAAATCTTCCCGGTTGAATCAATAGCATCAAAGGTAGCTACTCCGCAAGTGGGGGGATTTAATCCGAAAGTATTATTGATATAAACCTGACCATTTATCCAGGCAGAAGCGTCGGGGGAGTGCGATGAGCCGCTGAAGTCATCAATTACAGGAAGTTTCAGCGCTTCCGGTATAACTGATTTATATGGAGCAGCTTTAGCTTCTTTCAGCAGGGCGGGATTGGAGGCAACCGACGTAAGCCTCTCTTGTGCCTGGCTCTGTATAGCAATGCCGGCTAAAAGAAAACAGATGCTTTGGATTATATATCTGAGCTTCATGAAATCGTTAATGAATTAAATTGGGATCATTGAGAATTGTGTCATTGACAATATTACTGGAATCCATCATCATGATCATCACTGAATCAATGGTGAGCCAGATGTCTATTGATGTTCCCAGCCTTGCCTGATCATTGAAAGCAGGAAATTGTTTGAAAACTTTAGCCTGCATGCTGTCTCGGGCAGTGGTAACCGTAGTGTCGTATTTTATGGCACCAATATTGAAGTAATAACTCATGGAAATTGTTCGCGCAGTTTCCTTGCTGATATTCAATAGATTTGGTACCGATGCGCGTTCGTCGCTCAATCCTTGACCAACAACCAACGTTATACCTGATCCCTTTGGAATATCGCTACCCACTGTGATTTGCCTTCCACCAACCTTTTGCTCAAGTACATAAGTCGGGGCGAAATGCGGGATGTATTCAATATTGGCAATGCGCAGGCCTGCACTGGCTAATACCCTCTCAGCCTGCCGATAAGGCATATCGAAAGCCTTGGGCATTTTTATCATTTGCGGGAACCAGCAATTTGTAATGACGAAGATTTTGCGGTTTTCCTTTATTCCTGCACCCGGTTCAGGATATTGGTCAAGAACAGCACCACGTGGGGATTCCTCAAAATAGGTGGAGTCCTGAACAACCCATTTTAAATTATTTTGGGCGCACAGACGGTCAACCTGCTGCAGCGACATCCCGGTGAAATCAGGAACCTTGATTTTTTTTCCGTGTCCGGTATAAAAATACAGGCTGATCTGAACCAAAAGGACTAACCCAACAGTTACCGACAGAGCTATCAGAACATTTTTCCAAAATATCCGGCTTCGCAGGAACTGTATTAAAGGTGACTTCATAATTGATAAATGCTGTGATAACAACGTTGCGGCAAAGATAAAATTATATGACGGATTGAGTTAATAGGATTTCAAGGTGTTATATAGCGTATCACGTTCTACAGGCTCCAATCCGCTGCTGCGGATCAGTGTTACCAGGCCCTCAGTGGTCATCGCTGGATTCTGGTCCTCAGCCCCTGCCATGGAATAGATTCTTGTAGTATCCTCAATGGTCCCGTCAAGATCATCGACACCAAATGAAAGGGATAATCCTGCGATTTCCTTTCCGATCATCGGCCAGTAGGCTTTCAAATGAGGGAAATTATCAAGGTAAATCCGGCTGACAGCATAATTGCGAAGGTCCTCGATCGTGCTGACTTCACCAATGATCCCCAAAGCATTGTTCTCTTTTCTATACTTCAGCGGAATGAATACCTGAAATCCGCCGGTCCGGTCCTGTAATAGCCTGAGCCGGTTCAAATGATCAATCCTGTGCTCATACTTCTCAATATGTCCGTAAAGCATTGTCGCATTTGTAGGTATTCCAACTTTGTGCGCTGTCTCATGTATCGACAACCAAAGTTCAGATCCGGTTTTATCCGGACAAATCATCTTTCTCAATTCTTCATCAAAAAGTTCAGCTCCTCCACCGGGAATGGCATCCAAACCTGCCTTCTTAAGTCGGGATAAACCTTCCTCGACAGATACCTGGCTTTTGCGGAACATGAAATCGAGTTCGACGGCTGTAAATGCCTTGATGAAAAGTGTAGGATTCAACGCCCTGATCTGCCTGATCATATCTTCATAATAATCGAGTGTCCGGTGCGGATGAACTCCTCCGACAATGTGCACCTCGGTAGCCTTCAGGTCTCTGAACTTGTTGATTTCCTTTAATATATCTTCGAGACTCATCTCCCAGGCGCCTTCCTGGTTGACTTTACGTGAATAGGAACAAAACTTGCAACTATGTATACAGATATTGGTAGGTTCAATATGGAAGTTGTGGTTAAAATAAACATGCTTCCCGCTTTTCCTCTCTTTTACCAGGCATGCAAGTCTCGAAAGATATCCGAGTTCAGCATTTTCATATAGATATAATCCATCTTCCGAAGAGATTCGACGACCTTCAGAAACAGTTTGTTCAATGTCCTTTAAACGTTTATCCAGAATTCCGGTCATGACCGATTTTGTTAGATTTTATGGCCCACAAAGGTACGACAAATTGCCATTTGGGCGATCGGCTATCTTTTTCGATATTTGTTCGCATACATCCATGAACCAAAAGAAGAAAGCCATCATAATCGGTGCCGGTCCTGCGGGATTGACTGCAGCTTTTGAATTGCTGGGCAGAACTGATATTGAAGTGGTTGTTATCGAGGCTACCAGCCAAATCGGGGGTATCTCCCAAACCGTTGAATACAATGGAAACAGGATGGATATTGGCGGTCATCGTTTCTTTTCAAAATCCGACCGTGTTATGGACTGGTGGCTTAATATTTTGCCTTTTGATGCCACAGAAGAGGAAGGGAAGGACCTGACCCTGACTTATCAGACTAAAAGAAAGACAATAAAGACAGAAGACCTGTCAGACAAACCCGTTGATACTGATAAAGTTATGCTGATCAGGAACCGGTTGTCCAGAATCTATTATGGCAGGAAATTTTATTCTTACCCCATTAGATTGGACTTTAATACAATACGTAATCTTGGACTGAGAAGGATCGCACTTATCGGCTGGTCATATCTAATGGCAATGTTGAATCCCATCAAACCGGAAAAAAGTTTGGAGGATTTTTTCATAAATCGTTTCGGAAAGGTGCTGTACCTGACTTTTTTTAAGGATTATACTGAAAAGGTTTGGGGTGTGCCTTGCAAAAAAATCGAGCCGGAGTGGGGGTCGCAGCGTATAAAAGGACTCTCCGTTTCCAAAGCGCTCTGGCATGCACTGAAGTCCATCTTTCCAAAAGAGAGCTCAATAGATCAGAAAACAACTGAAACAAGTTTGATCGAACGCTTCTTTTACCCAAAATTCGGTCCCGGTCAGCTGTGGGAAGAAGTTGCAAATCGGGTAACCGGAATGGGTGGAGAGATTCTGAAAGCATGCAAGGTTGTGCGAATTGATTATTTCAGAGGAATAGTAAAGGGTGTGTGGTTTCTCAATACGCTGACTGAACAGGAGGAATATCTGGAGTCAGATTTTGTTTTCTCGACCATGCCGGTGAAAGACCTGATTAATGGAATGGGTGACGAGGTTCCGGAATCCGTAAAATCAGTGGCAAATGGATTGCAGTATCGCGATTTTATTACACTGGGACTTTTATTTCGAAAAATGCTGGTCTGTCGTCCTGACTGTACTGACGGCAACCGTGTTCCCGATAATTGGATCTATATTCAGGAGGCAGATGTAAAAGTTGGCAGGATTCAGGTTTTCAATAACTGGAGTCCTTATATGGTCAGTGATCCAGCAACCGTGTGGCTTGGATTGGAGTATTTTTGCCAGGAAGGTGATGACTTGTGGGTAATGGAAGATAAGGATTTGATAAATAAGGGTATTGCAGAGTTGGAGAAGATCGGATTTTGTGTGGCCGAAGATTTTTTGGATGGTATTGTCGTCAGAATGCCTAAAACCTATCCTGCTTATTTTGGTTCTTATGACCAGTTTGATAAAATAAGGAGCTTTACCGATTCAATTGATAATCTTTTTCTTCTTGGCCGTAACGGGATGCATCGTTATAATAATCAGGATCATAGTATGCTGACTGCGATGACTGCGGTTGACATGATTCTGAGCGGTGAAAAGGGAAAAGAGGCTATATGGGCTGTAAATACCGAGGAGGATTATCATGAAAGTTCTGCGAAATAAGCCGGTTGTTATTCTTCTTCTGATAACGATTGTTGTACTCACGTGTATTTATGCTTTTTTGAGAATTCCTTCTACCGAAGGGTTCAATCCCAGCGATGATGGGGTTATTCTTGCCCAATCTTACAGGATTATTAATGGAGAAGTGCCGCACCGGGATTTTATTTCAATTCGGCCGGTTGGGTCTGCTGTCATGCATTCAGTCCACTTTTTCTCTCCTCTTCCATTGGAGCTTTCCGCCCGTTGGTTGGTTTTACTGGAATACCTGATAGGCGCTCTATTCATTTCTTTTATTCTTGCAGGTTCCTGGTTCAGAGGGCTGAGAAAATCGCTTTTTCTTTTAACGATTTGCGGATCGGTGGTTTTAATGTTTATTCTCAATCAGAATCATTACAATCTGTTTCCCTGGACCACGATAGATGCACTATTCTGGTTCAGTCTTGCCTTATTTGGCTGGTACAAGTTGAAGAATAACCCCGCAGGTAAACATCTGGGGTGGCAAATAATGATTCTTTTCGGGGTCACGGCATCAATGCTCTGTCGTCAGACTTTTGCCCTTCCGGGGCTTTTGCTGGCGATTCGGATGGTTATCTGGAAAATCAACCTCGGCCATGAGAATTGGGTAAAAGTAATCCGCGGCATGGTTCCAGCTTTTATTCTTGGGCCTTTACCCGGATGGATTTATGTTTTGATGTTAACGATTACACGGTCCTGGACTGATTTTATTCAACAGCTCAGCGGCCGAACTGAACTTTGGGAGACTGGGGTTTTGAAATTTTCCCATACATTCTGGGATTCCCCGCTGCTGATTTTATTTGGACTGGCTTTGGTAACCGGGCTGATAAAGATGTGGAAGTCTGAATCAGGTAAGAGTACCCGTTGGATCGACCTGGCCATTATGATTCAGAAGTTCACCAGTTTTCTGGTTAAAGTTGTCCTTGCCTTTGCTGTATTTCTTAAACCAGAATTTCTTTTTGCCATTTCCTTTGCCTTTTTCTGGCTTCTTATTCTCGATATATTTCTCATCTATTTGAGTGATCGGCAGCTGCCGCGATGGATCAGACCGGTTCTCTGGATTTTATTCCTTGCGTGGACAAGTGCGATATCATTAGGCGATAATGCACCGGTTTTTGCTACAGGCTGGCTTGCCGGGACAGCAATGCTGATGCAGATTAAGGATTTTTGGGATCGGATTTACAGGAAT
>CAIXHD010000063.1 GCA_903919065.1 uncultured Bacteroidota bacterium | reverse complement strand
TATTCCCGGATTACAGGAATCAGGGAACAACCGGTGGTTACCGAGGCTGTTTTATATCCAAATCCCTTTACCGACCGGCTCACCATCATGAACGCCGAACCCGGATCCAATATTCAGGTTCTGTCGAATACCGGCCAGATTGTTCACAATGAAACATTTACGGGAAGTCAACTGCACCTCTCAGGTCTCAAACCTGGCGTTTATACAGTTCGCATTTTGGGGCCCAACGGCATTCTCACAAAGAAGATCATTAAAAATTGAAGAATTCTTGACATTTCTACGGCAGCGTAAAGGTGCTCTCAATGGTCCCGGTACGGCAGCGTAAAGGTCCCCGCTTACGGCTGTGCCTCCGCAGGGATGACAACTCTCCGAGGGCCATTTCTGCCGACTGAAGACTGCCTTGAGCCTTGAGCCTTGTGCCTTGAGCCTTCTCCTACTCCCCCTTAACCTTCAGCAGCAGCACATTCTTCCCGTCCTTATAATCATAATCGACACTCTTGCATCTGCCCTTGATCAGCTTGATACCGATATCATCGGCCATGACACCTTCATCAAATGGGTTCTCCGGAAGCCCGGAACTCTCACACAACATTTCCACAGTGCCGTCTTTTTCGGAATATGCAAGCCCAAGTTTGACATCTGCAAAGTCTTTCTGCAAACCCAGAACCTCCTCGGCCATGAGTGCAACAAATCCGGCAACCTTTTTCGTGAGGCCATGCTTTTCGCAGAATGCTTCCATCTCGGCCTGCATGGCATATAAGTCATAATTCTCGCTGGTAATGGCGTAGTGTAGGCTGCGAATACGGTTAATAAATGCCTTGGTTTTCTCTTTAAGCGGATTCTCGAATATCTGATTGGGCGGCCCCTCTTCATAGATAATTCCTTCATCCATGTAAAATACCCGGCTCGATATATTACGTGCAAACTCCATCTCGTGAGTAACAATAATCATGGTCATCCCCTCACGTGCCAGCCTGCGGATAACCGCCAATACCTCGCTGACCATCGTCGGGTCAAGCGCTGAGGTGGGTTCATCAAACAGAAGGATTTCAGGCTCCATCGCCATGCAACGTGCAATGGCAACCCGCTGCTTCTGACCGCCGGAAAGTTCATCAGGAAAGGCATGGGCTTTCTCAGCCAGCCCCACAAGCTTAAGCAGCTCCATGGCCTTTTTATTCGCTTCTTCCTTTTTCTTGCCCAGCAGTTTGATTGGTCCCAAAGTCAGGTTTTCCAGCACAGTAAGATGAGCAAACAGGTTGAATCCCTGAAAAACCATTCCCATCTTCTGCCGAAGTTTCGGAATATTCGTGTTCTTGTCCAGAAGGGGAATATCATCAATGAAAATCTGGCCACCTGTTGGTGTCTCCAGAAGGTTTAAGCACCTGAGAAAAGTAGATTTTCCAGTTCCCGACGGACCAATTACCGTTATGATTTCACCCTTTTTAATATCAACACTGACATCTCTGAGAACTACCAGTTCACCAAAATGTTTCGCTAAGTTTCTAACTTTAATCATCAGTTTGCCTCCACTTGTCTGGTAATACGTTTTCTTTTCGGATCTACGGAAACCTCAACATACCCCAAGGCCCAGGTCAGCAGCCACGATATGATAAGGTAAAGCACTGCAGCCATAATCAGCGGGAAAAATGCATCAAAAGTCCGGCTCCTGATAATATCACTTGCCTTCGTCAGATCCTGTACTGCGATATAACCCACAATCGAGGTCATCTTAACCAGGGAGATAAACTCGCCTTTGTAAACCGGAAGAAGATGGCGAAGCGCCTGCGGGGCAATGATGTGGATAAAAGTCTGGACCTTGGTAAAGCCCCCCGCAATTCCGGCCTCGTTCTGGCCAGGGTCGATACTCTGGATGGAAGTCCGGAACATTTCCGAAACATAAGCGGCGAAATTCAACCCGAAAGCAAACACGGCCACCAAAGCAGGATTGATGTTGACGGAAGCGAATACAATATAATAGATGATCATCAGCAAAACCAGCACCGGCGTGCCCCGGAGCAACGATATGTATACGATGGCTATGCCTGACAGCAACTTGTTTTTCGACATCTTCATGAAGCAAATCAATCCCCCGAGCATGGTTCCGAAAATTGCCGCAAAGAAGGAAATAAGAATAGTAAGAATCAATCCATCGATAATCAACAGGTACCTTTTCTCCAGGATAATGTTACTGTAAAAGCTGTCGGAAAGTTTTGTCAGGAAACTTTTCTTCTCGACGATAACCTTCGCCCCCGAGAATTCTGCCAGATTGGATTTTGTAGCAATAACCGCGGTACGGAATAAGGCATAGGAATCTGAAAAGTCGATCTGCTTGCCCCGCTCCTCCGAAATGGCTATCCCGTCGCTGACCATTTCCACCTTTCCTGCTGCCAGCGCTGCAACCAGCGATGGGAATTCCATGGTGGTAATCTCCAGCTGGTAACCTCTGCGCTTGGCAAAGGTCTTGATCATCTCAATATCGAACCCCACATAATCACCATTCATGAAGGCAACATAGGGAAGGTCATCAACCGATACGCCAACCTTTAGAATTTTTCCCGATTTAGGATTCTCAAATACCGGCATTACCGCTTGTTCTGCATCATCAACAAACCAGCGTTTGTAAATCACATCATAGGTGCCGTCGCCCTTGATCTCTTTCAAAAAGTCGTTGAAGTTCTGCGTCAGTTCCGGATTTTTTTTGCTGAATCCTACCCCCAGAGGCATGTCAAGAACTTTGTCGCTGAGCAAACCCAGATCAGGATTGTGTTTGAGCAAAAGTCTGGCAGTGATCAGATCGAACATCGCAGCGTCAATCTTGCCTGTTTTTACTGATAACATCAGATCGGCCGTGCTTTCAAATCTGGAAACCTGTGCCTTTGGCCAGGTTCGCGCAATGAAGCCATCGTGCACAGTACCCGTGAATACTCCCACTTTCTTATCAGCAATGTCATCAAGCACCTTCATCTTTCCTGATTCCGAAACTGCCAGATCTGCTTTTCTGACAATCAGGCTGGCGCCGGATTCACTGTAAGGATCTCCGAAATCGATCTGCTTTTCCCTTTCTTCCGTGATAAACATGGAAGCAGTGATCATATCAATTTTATTCGTGGAAAGAGAGGCGATCAGGCTTCCGAAAGGGAGAGCTACCGGTTCATATTTTTTCCCGCAATAAGCTGCAAAACGTTTCGACAGTTCAATATCGAACCCATTTAACTCTCCATTCTGGATGAATCCGTAGGGTCGGCCCAGGTCATTCACAACCCCTGCTTTCAGGGTTCCGTTGCTGGTTGTGGTGACCGGAATGGCTGGCACGGAATCGACCGCCCTGGTCATCCATCGGTCGATCATATCGTTATATATACCGTTGGATTTTATCTCCTTCAGGAATACATTGAACTGTTCTCTTAAAGCGTCATTATCACTGTTGAACCCTGCTCCGATGGGTACGAAAAATATATCCTTGGCCAGAATGCCGAAATCAGGGTTCGACTTGAGCAGGTCGGGAACGGCGGACTGATCGTGAAACAGTCCGTCGACCTTGCTGGTTTGCAAGGCTACCAATAGATCTGCAATGTTTTGATATTGAAGAATTTTTGCGTTAGGGTAAGTTTTTGATGAATATCCGTCGTATACCGACCCCAGCAAAACTCCGATCTTCTTGTCAGCAATATCATCAGCTTTGGTCATTATTGTGCTCTTGACAACTGCAATGGCTTTTCCTGAAGCTTTTACTGCAGCAGCCAGACCGCTCGGGTAATAGCTCTTGGAGAACAAAACGCTCTTGGCCCGCTCCTCAGTAATCGATAAACCGGCACCAACGATATCAACTTTACCGGCCATGAGTGCAGGCAGAAGGGCTCCGAAATCCATGTTCACCACCTCGATCTTTTTACCAAGCTTCTGCGCAATATAAGAGGCAAATTCAACATCAAATCCCACAACATTCCGGCTGCCATCCACAAACGACATCGGCTCAGTGGTTGCGGCGGTACCGAATTTCAAAACTCCGTTTGTGCCGGGAAATTCCAGCACCGGCATCGGAGCAGGACTCCCTTTTTCCGGGAGCCAACGATTCATCATATCTGCATACTTACCTGATGATTTCAAGTCAGCAAGAACCTGGTCGATGGTATTCTTCAATTCGGTATTAGCCATCTGAACGGCAAATCCGTAATTGTCATCCACTACCATCTCGGGCAAAAGGGTTAGCCCGGCGTTTTTTGCAAGTAGATTCTGCAACACGGGCTTGTCGTAAACAGCCGCATCGGCTTTGCCACCCTTGACGGCTAAAGCACAGTCAAGCACCGAATTGAAATACTTGAATTTCGCATCCGGAAAGCGTTGGAGTACAAATTTGTCAGCAACGGTCCCGGTGGGTACGGCAAAGGTTTTGCCCCCTTCCAGTGCGGACAGGTCCGTGATTTGTGTTTCTTTATTGCAGCCCGTCAGAGACAGTGCGGCTAAAAGAACCATCAGATGTAACAATTGTTTCATGATCTTTAAATTGCAGGGAATATTGAAAATAAATAATGAGCGTAGAAACGTGAGGAACTAAAAATACAAAAGATAACGCAACCGGAATGCGGGTTGCCAATTATTTACACGAACAACAGCTCACTTGATTTTATTAACTTTGAGATGGATCACGGAACCTGAATAATGAACTGATAAATCTCTTATGAAAAGAATTTCTATCCCCCTGATATTACTCGTTTTGCTGCTGGCAAACGCCAATTATTCCTGTAAAAAAGAGCCGGAACTGAGAGTGGGCCTTGTTAGTGGTTTTGGCTCCCTGCACGACGGAGGATTTAATGAAATGGCTCTAAACGGACTGATGGCTGCAGATGATGAGCTTGCAATATCCTGGGATGTTAAGGAATGCAATACGATTGCGGATATAGAAAGCAATATCTGGTTATTTGCAAGGGGTGATTTTGATGTCATTATCGCTCTCGGATTCAATGCGGTAACACCCATTGTTGATGCTGCTAAAGCCTACCCGGGAAAAAAATTCATTCTTATTGATTATGCATTGGAGCCGACGCCGGAAAATATTACCAGCGTGGTTTATCAGGTTGATGAGGCCTCATTTCCCTGCGGATACCTGGCGGCCTGGTGGTCGAACCAAAAAGATTCCCTTAATCCGGTTGTCGGATATGTTGCCGGACCGAAAATTCCTGAAATCGATCAGTTTACAGTGAGTTTTGCAAAAGGGATCGAATACTTTAACACGAGATATCATAAATCAGTGGATCTGCTTGGGGTGAATGCCACGGATTTCAATGATACCCTCCAGGGTGCAAGACTGGCCGACAGCCTGATTCAAAAGGGTGCGAAAGTGATATTTGCCTGTGGCGGACATATGGGAAACGGAGCCCTGTATAAAGCTAAGGAATATGGAATCAGTGCGATAGGAGTGGATTCCGACCAGTATTACACCATTCCGGCAATTGCCCCTATCCTCCTGACCTCCTGCATGAAACGTCTCGATAATTCTGTTTATATGGAGTTAAAGAGCATTTTTAATAACCAATACCATGGCGGGCAGATCCTTCATTCAGATCTTGAAAATAACGGAGTGGATCTTGCACCATACCACGACTATGAATCGCAGATATCGAACACCATAAAGAATGAGATCCAGGCTATTAAAAGCGGGATAAAGAACGGAACTATCTCAACGGGCTGGAAATAATCAGAATCGTTCCCCGATATATTTCAGCGCTTCACTGATTTCAAGATTTCCGCTGCTCGGGCCTATCCGGATATAAAACATCTCGTCGAAACCGCTCTGGCGCAGGAATACAGGTTTCGGACTTCGCTTGCAGCTTACCCGGCAAACAGTTTTTCCATCGATCTTATCCAAAGTGGTCTTTATATATGGACTCACATCCTGCCCGATTGATGTCTTGATTAAATTCCAAACGTGTAGAAGAAACTTGTCATCATTGGCGAATGCATCTGTTTCCACTCCGATAATCGATCCATCATCGGCAACACCCAAAAGCAAGTCGCCTCCATCGGAATTTAGAAATGCGGTCATGGATTTCAACGCTGCATGCTCAATGGCCGGATTCTTTTTAGCCTGGCGGATATCCCATCTGAAAGTGCTTTTAAATTCCAGCTTGTCATGTTCCCCCTGATTGATAAGTTCGGCAATTACCGACATTTTTTTATCCGGACTTTCAGAAAAGCTGAGGAATTCCATAGTCTTCAACGCATGCTCGTGGACCTCGCTGAAGCTCTTTCCTGATGGGCCGGATTGAGCTGGCAGTGCTGCGAGAGCATATTCCGACGCTGAGATCTGCGACAATACCAGCAGCATCGGCAGAAGGATGCCACTTCTGTGCCCTGCAGAGAGCAGGTTTACCGCTGCCTTTTTTTCATTGCGTAGGCTGTCATATTTCTCCCTGATTAACGCAATGGTCTCGTCGGCGGTACTTGCAGGCAAAAAATCCCGGAGGCCTCGTGTGATCACCGATGCACCCATGAACATCAGGTTTAGCATACCGGGATTTCCATCCGGATCATCAAGAACCTTCTGAGCATGAGAAATTCGGCCGCTCCGGTCGGGATTTAGTCTGGCTTTCAATAGAGGATCATTCGAAACCAGCTCGTCAAAATGTTCTTTTACCGGATCAGTCCCTTTCTCGAGAAAATCCTTGCAAAAGGAAAACAGGCTGAAACTGTTGAGTGTGCCCACATCGGCCTGGTGTGCCAGTGTAAGCTTGATCATCAGGTGCTTGAGCAGACGAGAATCCTGATGGGCTATCTCGGCGCCACCCGGGGTTAAAAACGGTTGGTCATGGTGGTAAATGACAAAATCATTGTCACGCATAACCAGATCGAGGTTCTCCATAAGAAATAAGCTAGGTTACGATCATAATTTCATCCAGCCCTGCGATCTTGAAGGTTTTTTTCAGGAACGGATCGCAATTGACGATCGTGAGATTGCCTCTGGGAACCTGCTTGGCTACTGTAACACAAATGCGAATGAACGAGGAGGCTATATAATTCACCTCTGTCATATCGAAATTGATTTTATCAGTGAGCATCACCGTTGGATCATCGGTACCCCTGAGTGTATTCAGCTTTGCGTAAAGCTCATCACTGAGATTAAAGCTCGCAATAGTATCCAGGCGCCCTGCGAAATAGCAGGTGAGTTGCTTCTCCGCCTTTTGATAATTAAACTTTAACATGATGATCGTTTTAGTGGTTTTTATGATACTCTAAGGTAAGGACACTTTCTTCACAATTTTCATCGAAATAGCTTTTCTGGTCGGCATCAATAAACTTATGATTCAGTCTCCGGCGACATACACGCTGAACGTTGATCAGATGCTTGGCCGTGATATTTTCCGTGGTGATGTTTTTCCCGCCTGTTCCGCATCCAAGGGTAAGCGACGGAGGCAGCAGATTAAATGTGCCGCCAACTGCTCCCTGTGAGGTTGGCGTGTTGACAACAATCCGTCCGGCATTGATCAGCAGGGAGAATTTCATGATCGTATTTTCATCATTGGCATATATTCCGGCACTGTGACCGATCCCACCGAGATAATTCAGGTCGATGCATAAATTGATTGCGGCATTGTGATCCTTTGCCGAATAAAACGCTAAAATCGGAGCAAGAATTTCGTGCGAGAGAGGAAAATCTTTACCTACTCCGTTAAGTTTGGCAAGCAGGATTTTGGTGCCTTCGGGAACCGTGATCCCGGCTTTTTGAGCAATAACAGCTACCGATTGCCCTACAATGAACGGGCTCATCGACATCTCTGCTGTGATGGCAATCTTCTCAACTTTGGCAATTTCTTCGGGAGTCAGGAAATAACAATTCTGTCGCTCAAATTCTTCGCGAACCAGTTGTTCTGTTTTTTCCTCAACTACGATGGCCTGCTCACTCGCACAAATTGTTCCGTTATCGAAAGTTTTGGAAGCTATGATATTGCTTACGGCAAATGGAATATCTGCGCTGCCATCAATAAAAACAGGAACGTTGCCCGGCCCCACACCAATCGCGGGGTTCCCCGAACTGTATGCTGCCTTAACAAGTCCTGTGCCTCCTGTTGCCAGAATCAGGGCTATCTTCGGATGCGCCATGATCAATTGGGTGAAGTCGCGTGAGCCACTGGGAATTAGCTGTATGCAATCTTCCGGAGCCCCGGCGGCCAATGCGGCCTCATAACAAATGCGGACGGCCTCGGTGGTGCATTTTGCTGCTCCGCGGTGTGAACTTATAATGATAGGATTCCGGGTTTTCAGGCAGATCAGTATTTTGAACATCGCAGTGGAGGTCGGATTGGTGACAGGCGTAACCGCGAATATCGGCCCGAGCGGTTGTGCAATTTCAGTGATTCCGGTTATAGGATCAGCCGAAATAACACCAACAGTCTTTACATCCTTGATGCTTTCATATACCAGCTGTGTGGCGATCACATTCTTCCACATCTTATGCTCCCAGATTCCCATACCGGTTTCCTCGACAGCATGCTTTGCCAGCGAAATCCTTGCATTCAATCCTGCTTTGTATACCGCTTCCACAATCCGATCGGTTTGTTCCTGGTCGAATTGCTGAAATTCAGCTGCCGCAAATATCGCCTTGCCAATAATCCGGTCCGCTTTTTCATCTGGGGATTCTGCCATGTAAAAGTTGTTAGTGGGATAAATGATTGTTAATGTATGAACGTGGTGATGTGTATCTTTAAAGTTTCTAAATTTAATTAATAAATTCTATTGGAATGCACACCTATTCTGAGCAGTTTTTACTCCTGTCTGTTGATCCTGTTTCGGGAAGGATGTTTCCGGTTCCCGACCAGGTACTTCAATTAACCCTTGCAGGTGCGTTGCTCATAGATGCTTCATTCGATAGCCGAATAAACGATGACTGGGAACAACTGACCGTACTTCAGGCCCCTGAATCGGGAAACAGTGCGGTTGACGGAGCCCTGCGCTGCCTGCTTGCCCTGGAACGGTCGATCCCCCTGAATACCGCCCTGACACTGGTTGCCGCCAACGGGAATACCCTGAGCCGGATGGTATGGAATTCATTGCAGGAAAAGGGGTCGCTGGTATACCGCAAGAGCAGTGTGCTGCCGGGTTCTCAGAATCAGGATTTTTTTTCACCTGATTTAACCCGTGTCGTTGAGATTCATAAAAAAATCAGGGATGCCGTTTTGCATGATGAGATACCTGATTTTCAGGTTCCTGCTCTCGTTAGTCTGATGGTCGCCGGAGGGTTGACAAAATTCATACTTAAACCGGAAGAGGCTGCCGGATTTAAAGAAAGGATTGAGTGGCTGGCAAACATGGAGTCGCTTGGCAGGGAGATCAT
>CAIXHD010000062.1 GCA_903919065.1 uncultured Bacteroidota bacterium | reverse complement strand
GGGAGAAACTAGAGGCGGTCCGCAGCGCGAACTGGAAGCTCGTCTTCCCGCGCACTGCAATGGACGACACCCCGTATGAGCGGAAGCAGGGAGCCGCGAAGGAGGCACTTCTGCCCGAGGCGCTCTACGATCTCGCGGCGGACGTGGGCGAGACGAAAGACTTGATCGGACAACACCCTGAAGTCGCGCAACGTCTGTCTGCTCTAGCGGAGAGGATGCGCGAGGACATTGGCGACTCCGCCACCAATCAGAAAGGCAAGAACCGCCGCCCCGTGGGCCGCGTGCCTGCTTCGGGCCAGTGATGCCGCGCTCACGACAACCTAACCAAGAACGAACCGATGAGACCAATACGCCACTTGCTCACAGCAGGCATCGCTTCCCTGACATTCGCAGGAGTTTCCGCGTCGGCCGAGCAGCGCCACAATGTCATCTTCATGGTCGCCGACGATCTCGGCTACGGCGAATTCCAGGACAAGAACGGCAAGTGGTGGACGGCGATGTGGATGTGGGATAAAGGCTTCAGCCACCAGTTCTGGATCACCGGCATCGACTTTACCGCTGATGGTACCATTTACCCCACCGGCGGGGTTATTCAGAAATAAAGCAATGAGAAACACCTATAGGCGACTCTTTCTGATCCCTCGTGCATCGTCTCCTCTAACCTGGGTGTCCACCCAAAGCAAACTCTTGCTCATGGCACCCAGCAAGGATCGCGCTGCAACACTCGGTTTCAGATGTGTAGTGGATGCAGCCGAATAGAAAACGTAATAAATAGAATAAAAGGTGAAGATTCATATAAATAACTATCTATGGTTGAGCATTCTGATTCTGATCACAACAATGCAGGTGTGGGGGGCAGAAGTCAAGTTGCCTGCAATTTCCGAAACCCAATCCCGCATGGGCAATGTGAAAGGTTCACTGATTGAAGGCAAGTTGATAACTACCTATGATGGTTCCAGGCAGGATCATGATTGGTATGCGGTAACGTTAGCCCAGCCCTCGACCGTCGGCTGGGTGGTCTTTACCCACGGCCAAGTATATCCCAACGGCGGCTGGTTCGATGCATCTCAAGGGAAACCCCAGGTTCAAGTGCAGGCTGTGAAAGACGGCCTTTGGACAATGGTCGGCGAACTTACGGACTACCCCGCCACCACAGCCACCGACAACAAAAACCTTCAGGACAAGGCCCGTTTCGCCTGCACTCTCGCCACGCCGGTGACGACCCTTTCGGTGCGCGTCATCGGGCGACCAGCCTGCGGTGATAAACCTGAGCAGTCATTCTCATCCAGTGCCGGACTGGCGGTGTGCACCGCACCCATCGCAGGTGGAGTTGCACTGCAAAGCAAGTTCTTTATTTTTGGTGCTGACACAATCAAAGCATCAGAGCGTTTTACCCTTGAGGTTCGTACAGCAGGACAGAAGTTATGGGAAAAAGTATATGTGTATCATAGCATTAATCCAAATAAAAATACTGAGGATGCATCATGGGCAAACGTATCCTTTTCAAAACCGCTGGAAGTTCGCATTACAACTTCCTTTCCGCCCATCGATTCCGTGATTGTAAGACCATTGGCATATGGAATCAAACCAACTATAAAGCATAAATGCATTTTTTTAAAAATCAGTAAACCAATTCAACTATCGATTGAGGTAAATGGCGATAAAAATCATTCCTTGTTGTTGTTTGCTGATATTCCTTTAAAAAAGCCCAGTGCCAAACCGAATGAAAAGTTGGTTTGTTTTAAAAAAGGCTTCCATCACATTGGGGATAAGTATCTATTAAATAGCAATACGACTTATTATCTGGAAGAAGGTGCTTATCTGAGAGGTTCGTTTTACGGCAAAGGTACGGTTGAAAATGTATCGATTATAGGATTGGGAATTATTGACTCAGGCGACCAGCAATGGCAACATCCCACCAAAGGAATTCTTTCGAATATCTGCTTTGAAGATGGACGAAACATCACAATCGAAGGCGTTACATGTCTGAATGCCGGTAATTTCCAGTTGAAAATACAATCGAAAGCCGAAAACACCACTATCAAATTGAAAAGTATCAAATTAATTGGCTGGAACGGCAATACCGACGGTATTCATGTGTCGGATATGGACTGGAAAGATAATGCCAAAGTAGGCAATGCCCCGAATACCCGATTGTATGTTCAAAACTGCTTTATAATGGCCAACGACGATGCTATTTTGCTTTGCGACGGCGTTTCCTATTCTGAAATGAAAGACTGCGTGATTTGGGATAAGGGTAACGGTGCTTCATTTTGTATCAGTTGGGGTGGACATAATAAGGTAGACTCCTGTCTGGTAAAAAACTGTTATGTTATTCACAAAGAAAACACAAATCCTGTTTTCAGGGCGTTACATGCCGGCGAAGCGCGTATTCAGCGTGTGCGGTTTGAAGATATTTTTATCGAAGGTAATGTTTATACCTTGTTTGGGCTAAAAATCACCCACCATAAATATGATCCGGATGCCGGATTGGGTTCCATTAACGGTATTACTTTCCGAAATATTTCGCTACAAGGTATAAGTACTAAGAATTTTATCGAAGGATTTGACGCAGAACATCAAATAGAAAATATCACTTTCGAGAACCTGAAAATTAATGGAAAAGTTATTACGAATGCTTCCGAAATGAATTTGCGAACCAACGAATTTGTGCAAAATTTACGGTTCTCGACGATTGTAAAATGAGGTGAATTGAAATACTTGAACTGCACACCCACGGCAAACTCCTACTTATGGCACCGAGCAAGGATCGTGCCGGCACTTTGGGCTTCCGATGTGTGGTGGATGCAGGGGAATAGACAATTTTAAAAAAAAT
>CAIXHD010000061.1 GCA_903919065.1 uncultured Bacteroidota bacterium | reverse complement strand
ATCGAATCGAAAATATGGATAGACCTTTCCGGTCCTTGCAACCGGGTTTGGGTCGCCGAATGGGTAGGTCAGGAAAGTTCGGTTGTACTCGCGGACCGACGCACTCTGTGCGGATAAAGGTGAGGAGGTTAGATAGCTTATAAAGGTGAGAAATGAGAGGATCGTGAGTGTGTATGGTAGCAACCGTTTCATGGTAATGATTTTTTACTAAAATACGGATTTGATTTTCTATTTTTAGTTGATTTTCGACAAACAAATAATGCCAGAGATTCCGGTTGATAAGCGGATTAAGGTCAGGAAAGCAGAAGATGGAGATAATCAATCTGTTCTGGAGCTATCACCCCGATGTGCCCAGTATGGAATGATCACCATGTATCCGGATCGGTCACCGGTTTTTAACAAGTTGCACAAGCTGCTAGATTCCGGTTCCTATCACATGATCGCATTAAACAGCAATAAGGTTGTTGGAACGCTTGGTACTATCCATACTGACCTTTATTTTCAGGATGAGCCAATTAAAACAGCGTATTTCATGGATTTCAAGGTGGATCCTGATTTTCGACTGGGATTAACAGCCTATCGGATGGTGAAAGTATCAATTGATACCGAGAGGGAAGCCGGAATCCGTATGGCGCTGGCGACACTATTAAAAAATAATGATGCTCCGATGGTTTTTACCAAGGGCAGAGGAGGCTTTCCGATATCCCTATATCTGGGTGACAACCGGATATATAATTTTGTCCCTTTCCGAACTCTGAAAACAAACAACCGTTTCGTGGTAAGGGTAGCAACGGAGGCTGATATTCCTGAGCTCATCGATCTATATAACAGATATTACAGCACTTACAGACTGGCCCCCCGACTGGATGAAAAAACGTTCAGACACTATATTACTCAAATCGATGGATTAGGGATCAACCGGTTTTTAGTGGCCACCGAGGATGGAGTGATCAAAGCAGTGATTGCTTCCTGGGACGCGGGATCGAACAAAAGATATATGGTTACCCAGTCCAATTTCAGGGTAAAGGTGATCTCCGGACTGGTTAAGTTCTTATCCCTTTTTGGCCAAATGCCGGAACCCATCAGGATAAATGAGCCACTAAAGCAGCTGACACTGGTTCTTTATGCTCACGATCAATCCACAGAGGCACTGGGTGAGCTGTTTCGACATATAAACAATAGTAATATCGGAGGGGAGTATTCAATCATTCAACTGCAAGTGCATGAGGATGATCCGATAAATGATCGTTTACGGGGGTTAACCGGAATTTCTGTTTACAGCGAAATTCATTTGTTTACAGATACGCTTCAGTTTGCCAGGGAAATACAACAAACCAACGGACCTGTGCATCTGGAATTCCCGAACTATATTTAGCGGGTTCCCCCAATAATCCGGGATATTGTTTCGGCGATATTTTCTGTTGGCCTCGGAGCGTAAACGGAAATGATTTTCCCTTCCTTATCGATCAGGAAATATCTAGGAAAATCATTCATGAAATAGTTGTCTTTCAATACGGTTGATTTGGGATCCTGCATCAGCTGTATGCTTCCGAAATTATTCTTGCTGATTATGGCAGCCCACCGGTTTTTATCCTTCTCAAAATCGAGGGAAACCATGATGAATTTTACCGGTTTACCTGCAAAATCCCTGCGCAACTGCTCAAAGTATGGAATCTCCTGGGTGCTCCAGTCTGACCAGGAGGCCCAGAAACCAATGTATAACAGCTGACCAAAATAATCGCTCAACTTAACCTTTTTCCCGTCCGGGGTAAAAGCAGTGAAATCGGGTGCGGGTTTTCCCAACCCAACCTTTTCCATGTTGGCAACAATCTCGTCAATGATCTTAAGATATTCCTGATTTTTGCAGCCGATCCTGAAATCAGTGGTAAAGGTTTCGACCCGCGTAGTTCCAAAGTTGGCCAGATGATCATCCATTGCAGTAAACAACAAATAATCGATTACAGACTGATCAGTAAATTCCTCATGAATTACCCTGAATCTTGCTACCGATTCCGGAAAAAGCAGAGAAGCTATATCAGGATGATTGATCAGATAAACCGATTGCCTGTAATCCAAATACTTCTGGATGAAATCTTTATAAACGATGCTGCTGAGATTTATCGCAGAATTCAGGTTCAGCAGGTTCAGATAATCAATGTGGTAATCAGCTTGAAGGGTAGGATAATTTCCTTTTAATATCGCATACTGGGAGGGATACAAAATGTGCTGATCGGCCCATGAGAATTCAATTTCTGATCGTGATCGAGAAACGAAGCCCGGATCGATCTCTTTATATTTGGCTTCGTATTCATTTAAAAGTTTAATTTTTTGCTCTTTTACCGAGTCGGTAAATCGGATAAACCGGTCAGGCTCCATCGAAAAAAGAGTGGATGCATCAATGGCTGATTGCTGGTCGAGTTTTCGTGCCAGAGTGAGGTAATGGTTTACTGGACCCAGTGAACCTCCGTAGGCTATGTTTTCGGGAAAAACTATCGAGTTAATGGTTAGTTTGACTTCCTTGCCTGGTTCCAGAAAGACATCGGTAAGGCGATTTCCGAAAAAGAGCATCGCCTTGCCTGGTGAAGTCAAAGGAATATCTATTGAGAATTCACCGTTTTTTTCGATCCTTGCACTGTCAAGCACCGGTCCGGCGGTAATGTTCACATAACCAGATACTGTTGGGGTAATGGTACCGGAAATCCTGGCTTCACCGGGGTTTAGACCGGATTTGTGGCAGCCGGCCAATAAGCCGGCTGTCATAATTAAAAGAACGGTAATTCGCTTCATGGTAAAGCTATCTCTGTCCACCGCTGCGGGTTACAAAACGGGAGTAGTATTCGTTGAATTTGGCTTCAACTTCTTTAGCCAGATCCTCTTCTTTATTTTCCGTTACCCATTGGGTCAGACTGCGCATTGTATAAAGAGTGTATTGGAGATCATCGCTGACCGACGGGAAAATGTCGGCTGGCTGGCTCAGGTAATAATCGGCCTCATCCTTAATGTTTTCAAAAGCAAATTTAGCCAGATCACGACCTTTTTCCTTATTGCCAACTTTGAACCAAAGATTTACAGTCTCAACATCCTGCGGTACATAACCGAGAACCTTCGTCGGAATGGCTTGTTCCAGTTTTGTCAGTACAGCGCCTGCTTTTTCCAATTTTCCTTCAGCGATCAGGGCTTCAGCCAGGCGGTTGAAATTGTTTTTCATGTTCTGCTCCATCCGGCGGCAGGTTTCATCCTGATAAACCTTTGGATTATTCAGGTTGGTATACTTAAACTTATTGACGATGTTCTCATACATGATATCAGTATTTACCATGCCTTCCATGCCATTCTGCCGTACCCCTTTAATTGGTATCAGACGATAACTGAGTCCCTGAAGTTCAAGATAATTATCCAGTTTAACAGATCCGGACTGTCCCGGAGTGGTGTAATACATCGGGCGCTCCCAGTTGTTGTTGGCAAGTATGTCCAGCACCACCAATTCATCCTTGTATACCTGATCCTGACCCATTGTCCATACGATCGCGGAGTCAATCTGGTTGGCGCGGCTTGCATCAACAGTTCCGTTCTGAATCACTTTGTTTTTATCAACTGGAAGAACAAATGTTGCTGCAGGTATATAGTTGAATGACCTTCCGGTAGAAGAGGAGACCATTGCCCTTGGATCATCATTATTGGCAAATTCTATCAGTTTTTTGAGGTCAGTAGGGGCATTCAACTTATCCACGATCGGAACATAACCCCGTTTACCTTGCCGGTACTGTTCGAAATTCATTGAAATCGGCAATGCTTTTGAGCCATAATAAGTGCGCTTGAGCTGATCGATATACCAATCCTGCGGGAGGAAAGGCATGCAGCAAACCCTTACATCGGTGCGAACACCTTCCACCTCCTGCACATACCAGAGCGGGAAAGTGTCGTTATCACCATTGGTGAAAATCAGGGCGTTTTTATCGAGACCGATCAAATAATTATAGGCGAAATCATGAGCTGTATTGCGTCCGGAACGATCGTGATCATCCCAGTTCTGCGAAGCCATGACTGCAGGAACAGCCAGGAGGCAGACTCCAGTAACTGCTATTGCTGCAATTTTCGGATCGAGTTTCTTTTTAAGCAGGTCGTATAGAAACAATACCCCAACTCCGATAAAGATGGCAAAGGCATAAAATGACCCGACATAAACATAATCCCTTTCCCTCGGTGTCATCGGCACTTCGTTCAGGTAAACGATGATAGCAGCTCCTGTCATAATAAATAGCAGGGTTACGATCCAGAAATCCTTACGATGCTTCTGATAATAAAACCAGGCACCCAGAAGTCCAAGTATCAGTGGAAGAGCGTAATATTTGTTATTCCCCTTGTTGGCTGTAATGAATTTTGGGAGGTCGTTCTGTGGTCCGAGGCGCATGGCATCGATGAATTTTATACCGGTAATCCAGTTGCCGCTTTTTATACCGCCATCTCCCTGCTCATCACTCTGGCGGCCTGAGAAGTTCCACATAAAGTATCTGATATACATGTGCCCGAGCTGATAACGGAAGAAGAATCTCAGGTTTTCTGTAAAAGTCGGAACCATGCGGACTTCATTTTTACCATCCTGACCTTCCACTGTAATTGGCCGGCCCTTGATTCTGCCCCAGGCTTTGTAAGCTGCCTCATATTTAGGCTCCTGGGCATTGTACATCCTGGGAAAAATTGTGGTAAAGCGACTGTCGTAAACATAATCAGTGCGGGTATCCCCAACAACATATTTACCGTCTTTTTTATAGTAAAAGTTCTTTCCATCCTTATAGGCGGTAACCGGTGCATTGTAATATTCGCCATAAACCAGTGGACGCTGGCCGTAAACTTCGCGGTTAACATAAGACAAGAGGCTCAGTGTATTATCCGGGTTGTTTTCATCTAGCGGAGGATTGGCAGCTGAACGGATAGGAAGGATCATGATGGAGGAATAGCCAATCATGATAAAAGTAAGACTGAGGAAAATGGTATTCCAGAGTACGTTGCCTTTTTTCTTGCTCCACCAGATGCCATAAAACAGGCCACCTGCTATGCCAAGAACGAAAATGATGACGCCGAAATTAAACGGCAATCCAACTACATTAATAAAGAAAAGTTCGAACCATGAGGCAACTTTCAAGGTGAACTGAATGACAACAATCATGAGCACAGCAAGCAGGGCGAAAGAACCCAGGATCGCAGCGATGACACCATTGCGCGTAACCGGAAATTTCTTAAAATAATACACCAGTACGATTGCCGGGATAGCCAGAAGGTTAAGAATATGAACGCCGACAGATAAGCCCATGAGGTAAGCGATCATGATCAGCCATCGGTCGCTCTTAGGCTCATCAGCAACACTTTCCCACTTTAGGATAGCCCAGAAAACAGCGGCAGTAAATAACGATGACATAGCGTAAACTTCAGCCTCAACAGCACTGAACCAGAATGAATCAGAAAAGCAATAGGCCAGGGAACCAACGATGCCTGCACCCAGAATAGCGTAAAGTTCGCCAGTTCCCGGTACGCCATCTTTGCTGATTATTTTCTTTGCCAGGTGGGTAATCGACCAAAAGAGGAAAAGAATGGTAAAACCAGAGGCCAGAGCCGACATAACATTCATGCTTTTAGCAATCAGCATAACATTTCCACCGGCAAAAAGCGAGAAGAACTTGCTTATCAGCATCCAGAAAGAGGCTCCCGGAGGATGGCCAATTTCCATGTTTTTAGCCGTTGCAATAAATTCACCGCAGTCCCAGAACGAAGCAGTGGGCTCAATAGTAAGAAGATAGACTATTGATGCTATTGCGAAAATAATCCATCCGGTTATGATATTAAGACGGTTGAAATTCATAGTATGTCTTTTAATTTTTTCTGATTCTATTTGTTGAGGGGCGAAAGTTAAAAAAGATTTCCCTTATCCGTAGCCTGTAAGTCTTCATAAACGCTATCTGTCAGGAGTTCTTTACAAAAAGAGGCTTCTACGGCCAGTTGATCGCACCGTTCATTCTCGGGATGATTGGCATGTCCTTTTATCCAGATGAATGAAACACGATGCTTTCGGTAAATCTCCAGGAACCGTATCCAAAGATCGGGGTTCTTTTTATTTTTAAAATTCTTTGATTCCCAGGTTTTTACCCAGCCTTTTTCAACTGAATCGGCCACATATCTGGAGTCAGTATATACGGTGACCTTGCTTCCTTGTATTTTCAGAGCTTCCAGTGCCACAATCACAGCAAGCAATTCCATCCTGTTATTGGTCGTCAGACGGTAACCGCCTGATAATTCTTTCCGTTGGCCCGGTGCCTGTAAAACTGCCCCGTAACCTCCCGGGCCGGGATTGCCGCGTGCTGCGCCATCAGTGTGAATCGTTATCTCCATCGCACAAAGATAAAATGATATGCTGATTTGATGATGTGATGATAGGATGATGCGATGATTTGCTGATTTGTGGATTGAAAACCGATATCAATAGCCGCCGGTTTCAACCGGCGGAATGGATGATGTATTGGTAATTATTTCCTATTTTTATCAATAGCTGCCGGTTTCAACCGGCAGAATGGATGATGTCGGATTCCACCCAAAAGAGAAATTTATGCAGGATTCCATTGCCAAGATCGAGCTGATTCCGCTGAGGATTAAGCTGAAAAAACCTTTTGTGATTTCGCTGGGAAGGGTGGATTATGCCGAAAATGTGGCGGTCAGGATAGCGACCCGCTCGGGGATCATTGGGTTTGGGGAATGCTGCCCATTCCGATCGATCAATGGGGAAAGCATGGAGACGGCGATGATTGTGGGAAAATACCTGTCGGATGCATTAATGGATCAGGATCCTGTTGATATAGAGGGATGTATTGCGAGAATGGATTTGGTAATTTACGGTAATCGCTCCATAAAAAGCGCTTTTGATATTGCTCTTCACGATATTGCTGCCCGGATGGCCGGATTGCCTTTGTACGCCTTTCTGGGAGGACAGAACAACAAACAGCTGGTCACTGATTATACGGTCAGTTTTGGTCCGGTGGAGAAAATGGTTGCCGAAGCCGTCACTATTGTTGAGCAAGGATATCCTGCCATTAAAATCAAGGTGGGTGGCACTTTGGAAGATGATTTGAGGAGAATCCGTGAAATCCGCAAGTCGGTGGAT
>CAIXHD010000060.1 GCA_903919065.1 uncultured Bacteroidota bacterium | reverse complement strand
GTAATCAACAACCCCTTCGATATGACTTTCGCCCTCTTTAATAGATTTTATCGTTACCAGGGAAAGCCGGTATCTTTCACGGAGATTTACGTTTCCTAATGTTCTTCCGATAATCTGGCGTGGTGTTTTGATTTCTGCAATCCTGTAATTGTCGGGTAGCTGAAGGTAAGAAACCAGGTTTGGGTTTGTCAATCGTTCGGCAACAATCTGGCCTACTTCAACCTCGGGACTAAGGATATCATGAACTCCGATTTTTTCCAGAATAACTCTTACCCTTTTTCCTGTTGCCCTGGCAACCACCCGCTTACATCCCATTTCCATTACCAGTACCGTGGTGAGCAACAGTTGTTCCATGTCCTGGCCAATAGCGATGACTACGGCATCCATATCAGTTATATTAACTGATTGCAAAGCTTTTTTATCGGTAGCATCAAGCGCGACTGCCGCGGACACCTGGTCGGCAAAGTTGTCAACAACCTCCTCGCGGTTGTCAATGGCGAGCACTTCGGCACCGCATTTAGTCAATGCTGTTGCTATAGCCCGACCAAACTGGCCCAATCCGATTACGGCAATTTTAAGTGCAGTCATAGTTTTTCTAAATAACTGACAAATGTATATCAGAACCAGTTTAATTGTCCAAATCTGATGCAGATTATGAAAATAATTCTGAAGAATCCCCTTTGCCAAGAAGAATGGATCATTTACAAAGTAGTCCTACTCTGTCTGTAATACTTCGGGGGTTTCAGGAGTCATAACAATAGAATATGAAACCTGAATTCAGAATCGGACTTGCTCTTGCAATTTTAGCATGTCTTCTTATATGTCCATGCCTTAAATCGCAAGATATTACAATTGATAATGCTGCCGTGAAATTCTGGCTGGAAAAGAATCCGCAGAAAATTGGGGACCAAAATTTTCAGTTTGATAGGATAAGCAGGCAAGGCGAGGTTGCTATTTATGAAAAATTTAATCCCGCCTCTTTCATAATATTGGTAAAGACCAGTGAAGGTTTTATTCCCGCAGGGTATTCATTTCAGAATCTGTTTTTCGCGAATGCGGACGGCCCGACAGCACAAAGTGAGCTGGTTGAAGCCCTGGAGGCAGCCGGTCGCGCAGATCCCGGAAAACTGAAGGGTGGCCGTTCAATGACCGGTTCTGTTGGACCCATTATTCTGACAAAATGGGGCCAGGGAGATTATTTTAATTTTTATTGTCCCCGCGATCCCAATGGTCCGAACGGAAGGGTTTATGTCGGATGTGTTGCTGTTGCCATGGGGCAGATATTAAAATATTTTGAAGGGTTTAATTCGTTCAATATTCAGCATTCGTATCAAAGCGGTTTTTATGGAAATCTCAGCGCTAATCTTGGGTCATACGATTGGCAATCAATGGAGAATTCCCCTGTCACGGTCGATATGGAAACGAGTAAATTCCTGGCAGACGTGGGTATATTGATCAACACAAGTTTTGGGGCATCGGGTTCAACCGCTATCAGTCATCGCACTCTTGAAGCGTTCCATGAACTCGGATATATAAATGGAATACTTTTACGGAAATCAAAGTTTTCAGCGGAATCATGGTCTGAAATATTTTATCAGAACCTGACAGATTATAAGCCTGTACTCGTAACCGGCGGAGGTCATGCCTTTGTTTGCGACGGTTATACCAAGGATGGATTCTTTCATTTTAATCTAGGGTGGGATGGTTATGCCGATGGATATTATCCTCTTGCAGGAGTTTTGACTATGCCTGTAAATGAGGCTTTCACCGAATTGGAGCCGATAACATGGCCAAAGCCGCCAAAGAATATCGATGTAAAAATCTCCTTGCAAAAGGAAATAGTGACATGGAATTATGAGCAAGGCCAGAAACCAAGTTTCAGCAGAGTTTATGCTGATGGGAGGTTGATTTTGGAAACTGCCGATACACTGATTAATACCAGCATTCTTGGATCGGGAATTCATGAGGTTCATGTTTCTGCAGTTTATCCGGAGGGGGAATCAAGGTGGATTGGTCCGGTAGAATCTATGGTGCGTGGAAATCCTTTAATATTTAGTGATCCTATTTTATATGAGGTCATTAAAAATGGGCTGAGGAAAGTATTGTCCGATACAGAGATTAGTACGGTTTACGAAGGTGATCTGAGCCGGATCGTTTCTCTCGAGATTGATCAGCCGGTCAAAAGCATGGAAGGACTAGGATTATGCAATCACCTGAAGCGGCTGGTCATTGATGGTTCTTCGGGGCTCGCACTTGATGCCGGGCCCCTGAAGGACCTGTCGCAACTGAGAATCCTGGAATGGAACGACCGTGAGATTCTTCATCCGGAAATTCTTGGTGATCTGAGCAAACTGTCGGAATTGAGGTTTCGAAGAACTACGCTGGAATCGTTTGATTTTTTAAGGGAGTACAAGAATCTTTTGAAATTAGGGTATTCAGGGGCCCCGATTGGTGAGCACGAAGGAATTTCAAGAATGCGATTGCTTGAAGAGCTGGAATTATCAGGTGCCAGCCTTGCCGATGCCAGCTTTGTTGCGGGAATGGATCAGCTGATCCGTTTAGATCTTTCGGGAAATAATCTGGAAGAATCCTCTTTCCTGCTCTCATTGCCAAACCTTAAGAGTGCAGACCTCTCAGGGAATCACCTGGCCAGTCTGCTGTTATCGGAGCAGTTAAAATCGCTCAGTGTTTTAGATGTTTCCGATAATTCCATCAACACTATTAATGTTTTATCGGACCTGAAATCCCTTACAATTCTGAACCTTTCGGATAATAAACTGAAGACCCCGGGCCGGCTTTTTATCTATACACCTGCACTTCAGGAGCTCGACCTTAGCCGGAATAATATTCGGACCCTGGGGAATCTACGATGCCAGAACCTTGCTGCTCTTGATGTATCGGGTAATGAACTGATTTCAACCGACTGGATTTCGAACCAGCCATCCCTTAAAAGGATCAATATGGAGCATAACCGAATCAGTGACCTGTCGGGATTGATGAAAAACCACCTCTACAAACAGGTTGATTTTCTCGGACTGGCAAATAATCCGCTCTCAAAGCAGTCATTTAATGATTGGC
>CAIXHD010000059.1 GCA_903919065.1 uncultured Bacteroidota bacterium | reverse complement strand
CTGGCTCCTTTTGCTCCTCATTTTGCCGAAGAATTATGGAACCGGTGCGGAAATGCCGATAGTCTTATAGCAGCCCATTGGCCGGTATTGAATAAATCGTACCTTGTTGAGGATACCATTGAATATCCGGTCTCCTTTAACGGAAAAACGAGGTTCAAGATTGAACTTCCGGCCGATATGAGTGTTAAGGACATCGAAGCAGCGGTCATGAGCCATGAAGCAACCGGCAAACAGCTTCAGGGGGCTACTCCTAAAAAGGTTGTTGTTGTGCCGAAGCGGATAATTAATATTGTATACTAAATGCCAGACCGAATGTCCACCATACCCACCATACCCACCATACCTACAACACCCAAAATACCCAGAAAGCCCAGAAAGCGCAAAAGCAGGGCAGAAAGATTAGTTGATAAGGAAATCAAATTAGTTAAGCGGGAATATAAGTTACTGAAGAGAATCTTCAAGAAGAAAAAGCATGCCATCTGGACTGCCAGTGTAAGCGTTTTTCTGATTCTCGTGGGCTGGGTAGCCGGGAATCTCAACTGGGACGTGGTTTTTCACCGGGATACCCTTGCAGCTCCTATCGTTATCCAGCAAATTAAGTATGATGGGTTTGATATGCCGATCGACTCATTCGATGTGGAGACCATGACGATACGGCCGAATCAGCTTCCATCCGAAATTCTTCTCGACCGGGGAGTCAGTCTGGCCACCATCGACCGCCTCGCCAAGGAATTCATCCTCGTGTTCGACTTGCGCAAGCTCAAGGCCGACAACCGCATGCATTTTTATTATACGCCCGACTCTTTACGTCAGCTTCAGTATATGATTTATGAAAAGAGCGTATCAGAATATGTTGTCTATAATTTTAAAGATTCCCTGCAGGTAAACCTTAAGCATAAAGAAGTTAAAATCTCGACTGCATATATCGATGTTGTCATCAAGTCGAATCTCTGGAATGCCTTGGATGATAAGGGAATACCTACCGAGATGATTGCTGAGATAACCAATGTTTTTCAGTGGATGGTCGATCTCTATTCTCTTAACAAGGGTGACCGGTTTCAGGTGATTTTTGAGAACCAGACCATAAATAATGAAAGCATCGGCGTAGGAAAACTTTTTGCTGCCAAGTGCCTTTATGGTAAAAAGTGGATTGAGGCATACCAGTTTGAACAGAACGGCATCCTGAAATATTTTAATGAAAAGGGGGAAAGTCTCCGTCGTGCCTTCCTGATGGCGCCATTTTTTGCGGAAGCTTCCCTGCACATCAGTTCATTCTTCTCCAATAGCCGGATGCATCCAATATTGAGGATCCGCCGGCCGCATCACGGAGTTGATTATGCAATGCCCTCGGGAACGCCTGTGGTAAGCATCGGAGATGGCAAAGTTATTGAGAAAGGCTTTGCCGGCGGCGGTGGCAACACCATAAAAATCAAGCACAATTCCACCTTTACATCAGGATATATGCATTTGCGGAATTTTGCTGCCGGAATCAGTACCGGATCATCGGTCAGCATGGGCCAGGTTATCGGATATGTAGGAACGACGGGCCTTTCGACAGGTCCGCATCTTGATTTCCGTGTTTGGCAGGGTGGTAAGCCAGTTGATCCATTGAAAGTGGAGTCACCTCCTGTGGAGCCGGTTGATCCAAAGAGACGGCCAGCCTTTGACTCAATAATTAAATTCTACCGGGGTGAATTTGAGCGCTATAAAAAAGAGGGCTCAAATTTTAAAGAGAATGCAGGGTTTGCAGATAAGCTTCTATAGTTTCAGGGAAGTACCGGTGTTCCAGCTGATGAATACGGGTGGCCAGATCGTCCGGCGTATCAGTGGATAATACCGGACATTCGGCCTGAAACAGAACCTTGCCCCGGTCATACTCCTCATCGATAAGGTGAATAGTAATCCCTGATTTTTTACGGCCTTCACGGATCACTGCTTCATGTACGCGTGCTCCGTACATTCCCTTCCCGCCAAAGTCGGGAAGCAACGCCGGATGAATATTAATTATCCGCTGAGGAAAAGTTGTTAACAGGTAATCCGGTACCAGCCATAAAAAGCCGGCGAGAACAATGAGATCTGTTCCGGCTTCCAGCAGCACATCCAGCACCTGGCGTGTATTATAGAAGGTTTGACGCTCAAAAACGAAAGTTGGAACTGAGAGATTTTTTGCCCTTTCGAGAACAAATGCATGGGGATTATTCGACAAAATGAGATTTACAGCATGCTCTGAAATTCCCGAAAAATATTTAATGATCTGTTCGGCATTAGATCCGGACCCGGATGCAAAGATTGCTATATTGCTCATTGAGTTATTATTACAAAATTTTATCGGAATAAATTCCGCCGTTTTGAATGATTTTTAAAATTGCGGAATTCGGGACTAATTACCCATCGAAAATAAAAAAAACTCTTTTTTTTTGATAATAAGGAGTAGAAGTGCTTTATTTGCAAGGCAAAAATTGTGAGGAATAAAGCTTAAACTATTATTAATTAAAAACTTAAAGCTATGTCAGACGTTGAATCCAGAGTAAAAGCGATCATTGTAGATAAGCTGGGCGTGGACGAATCAGAAGTTACACTTGAGTCCAGTTTTACCAATGACCTTGGTGCTGACTCACTGGATACGGTTGAGCTGATTATGGAATTTGAAAAGGAATTTAACCTTGCTATTCCGGATGATCAGGCTGAAACTATCGTAACCGTAGGTGACGCAGTGAAGTATGTTTCGGAAAACACAAAAGGGTAACTTAACCATAACTTTGGGTTAGGAATATGGCATTAAAACGGGTAGTTGTAACAGGTCTCGGTGCTTTGGCACCGATTGGGAGCTCGATGAATGAGTTCCGTGATTCATTGTTTAAAGGTGAAAGCGGAGCCGTTCCGATTACCCGTTTTGATACTTCCCTTTTCAAAACGAAGTTCGCCTGCGAGTTAAGAAATTACGATGCGGGGAATTTTTTCGATCGCAAAGAGGCACGAAAAATGGATCCATATTGCCAGTACGCTATTATCAGCGCAGATGAGGCAATCCTGGATTCAGGCATCAATCTGGAAAAAGTCGACAAAGATCGTGTTGGGGTAATCATGTCATCCGGTATCGGCGGCATGGGCACCTTCGAAGATGAAATTGCCAACTTTGCCAAGGGAGATGGTACACCACGGTTTAATCCGTTTTTCGTTCCAAAGATGATCTCGGATATTGCATCCGGGCAAATTTCCATCAAATATGGCTTGCGCGGACCCAACTATTGTACAGTTGCCGCCTGCGCATCGTCCACGGTTTCCCTGATCAACGGCTTCGACCATATCCGTCTCGGAAGAGCTGATATCATGGTTGCCGGAGGATCTGAAGCCCCGGTTACCACTGGTGGACTGGCAGGTTTTAATGCCCTGCATGCACTGTCAACCCGAAATGACGATCCAAAAACAGCATCCCGGCCGTTTGACCTCGATCGCGATGGATTCGTTATGGGTGAAGGCGGTGGTGCATTGATCCTGGAGGAATACGAGCACGCCATAAAACGTGGAGCCAAAATCTATTGCGAACTCGTCGGTGGCGGTCTGTCAGCTGATGCCTATCACCTGACTGCCCCGCATCCTGAAGGATTAGGTGCCGCCCTCGTTATGGCGAATGCCATTCATGATGCCGGAATCAAACCCGAGATGATTGATTACATCAATGTTCACGGTACTTCTACACCATTAGGCGATATCGTGGAACCATTGGCTATTCTTACTGTTTTTAAAGAACATGCCTATAAACTCAGCATAAGTTCAACCAAATCGATGCATGGACACTTGCTGGGTGCCGCTGGTGCAGTTGAAGCCATAGCCTGCATACTTGCTATCACAGAAAGCAAAATCCCGCCAACAATCAATCACTTTACTGACGATCCGGCAATTGACAATAAGCTGGATTTCACGTTCAATAAAGCGAAAGACCGCGAAGTAAAATATGCACTGAGCAATACTTTCGGATTTGGCGGCCATAATGCCACCGTTATTTTTAAAAAAATGGATGCCTGACCCGTGAAGGGCTCCCCAAAAAAATCTTTCTATTACCGTTTGATCCGAATTCTTGGCTTTTTGCCCGGTAAAATCGGATTGTATGAGCTCGCGTTCATACACAAATCAGCATCTGTTTCCGATGCGAAAGGCAATCCCCTGAATTATGAACGTCTTGAATATCTGGGCGACGCAGTTCTTGGTGTCATTATTGCCGAATTCCTCTACCTGAAATTCCCCGACCGCAATGAAGGCTTCCTCACCAAAATGAGGTCGAAAATCGTTAACGGCGAACATCTTTCCATACTCACACAACATCTCGGCCTGGAGCAACTGCTCGATAACCGGCTGCAGAACGAACAGGCCAACCGCCATATCCTCGGGGATACTTTCGAAGCTCTTATCGGTGCAATATATCTCGATAAAGGCTATCGCAGATGCAAGAGGTATGTTCTCCACAAAGTGATAAAGAAATTTGTTGATATCGCCGACCTCGAAAAAAACGAAACCAACTATAAAAGTCTATTGATCGAATGGGCGCAGAAAAACCGGAAGGAAGTAACATTCTATACCGATATCGAACCCTACGACCCTACCCGCTTCATTTCATTTGTCGGCATTGCTGACACATTGTTTGGCAGTGGCACCGGCGGTTCTAAAAAAGAAGCGGAACAAAATGCCGCACTTGAGACTCTGCAGGAACTAAACGTATAAAAATGAGCAAAATCAGGAAATTCTCCCTTTCGGAGAATACCAGTTCACCGGTGTATGGAATTGGAATCCTGACCGATGAACCGGGATATAAGCTGTGCTGGCTGCTCAATCAGCACTTTCCATGGAACCTTGTTAAATCCGACGACATTCTCGTTGCAGGCAAGGAAAGCCCCATCACTCAAACCTATTCCGGTTTTGAAAGCACCGCAAGTCTTCACCCTTCAGTAAAACTTATTGGCAACCGATCGAAGGAGGGCCAATGGCTGACCATATTCCGACAGGTCGATTTTCTGCTTTATATCCCTGCCGCCGGTCAGGATACCGGTTACCTCGAGAACCTGAAAACCTCGATAGCAACAAAGGTGCCGCAGATCAGAGGGTTATTCAAAGTACCATTACCATCCTTTTGCTATCTTTGATGGCATGAGGCGTACCTTTATCTGGATTTTATCTTTCGTTAGCTCAGCTGCGGTTATTTCCCTCATATTCATTCAGCTGATGTGGGTTCAGGATGCTTTTGAAGTCCAGAAACAACAGTTCAACCTGCTGATCAACAAAAGCCTTTCGCAAATCACTTCGAAGCTTGAACTAAAAGAAACCTATAATCAGATCCAGGGCGAAATGGAACGTTCCGGCGACAGCCTCGGCCTCAAAAAGCTGAACCTCCCAAAAACCCTCCCAGCCTCCGATCGGAATCAGGCCTATGATTCCCCGGAAATTGATCAGAGCTATTATACTTTTCAGGACCAGAATCCGGGCAACGCAGAGACGCGTGTCGACCTGATCTACGGCGATACTGCCCTGAATATTTCTGAAAATTCATTGTACCAGAATCGTTCGGGTGTTCAGGAGCAGTCAACCCGGGCAACCAACGAACCCGACCAGAACTTCAGGTTGCTGATGACCAATAAGAAGGTTTATATTGAAAAGGTCATCAACCAGATCATGCAAAATGAAGGGAGGATAGAGGAACGGTTGAACTATACGGCCCTCGACAGCCTGATCCGACAGGATTTCGACGAAAAAGGGATTGTCCTGCCATTTGAGTTTGCGGTAAGAACGGGCAACGTAAGATATACCTTGCGGAGCGCTGGATTCAGTCCGATGGCAAAGTTTCAGATGTATAAATCGCTGCTTTTCCCTCATGATGTGCGAACCTCGCCCAATTTTCTGGTAGTCTATTTCCCCACCCGCGAGAATTACCTTTTCCGCTCCGTCGGAACCATGGCAGGAGCATCCCTTACGCTGGCACTGATCATACTGGTGATATCCTCAGTGGCTATCTATGTTATCTTCAGACAAAAACGACTTTCTGAAATCAAAAATGATTTCGTGAACAATATGACTCATGAGCTCAAGACTCCAATTTCAACGATTTCATTAGCCTCACAAATGCTGGCCGATCAGAATCTGAAACCCGACTCGAAAAACCTGGAATATATATCAACATTGATTCAGGAAGAGAGTAAGCGTCTGGGCAACCAGGTGGAAAGAGTTCTGCAAATGTCGATACTTGAGGAGGGCAAAATGAGCCTGAGGATACAGCCCGTCTACTTTGATCATCTCGTTAAACGGGCAGTGGAAAAAATTGCTCTCCAGATCAAACAAAAAAACGGATCCATCAATACAGACCTGAACAGTGGTGAGGGGCCAATACAAGGCGACGAAACACATCTCACGAATGTGGTATTCAACCTGATAGATAACGCCATGAAATATTGCCGCGAAGAGCCCGAAATAAAAATTACAACGCGTTCCACCACACGGACCATTCAGATCATCGTGAGCGACAATGGCATTGGGATCGGCAAAGAATACATCAATAAGATCTTCGACAAGTTCTTCAGGGTTCCAACCGGCAATGTTCATGACGTCAAAGGTTTCGGACTCGGATTAAGCTACGTCAAAAAGGTTGTCGAACAGCATCACGGATCAATCTCGGTTTCCAGCGAACCCGATGCAGGCACCACTTTCACCCTCATAATTCCTAAAACACAAAAGTCATGATGACAAGCAACGGAAGAATCCTACTGGTTGAGGATGATGTAAACCTTGGCAGCCTTTTAAAAGAATATCTTAATGCCAAGGATTTTATGACCACTTTGGAACCGGATGGTGAAAAAGGATTCCGGGCTTTCAAAAAAGACCATTACGACTTATGCATTCTGGATATCATGCTGCCTTTAAAGGATGGGTTTACGCTTGCTAAGGAGATCAGGATACAGAATCCTGAAATGCCAATCATTTTCCTCACGGCAAAATCCATGAAAACAGATATTCTGGAAGGTTTCAGGGCTGGTGCCGATGATTACATGACAAAACCTTTCAGCATGGAGGAGCTCCTGCTGCGTATCGAGGCCGTTTTAAGGCGCACTTCACGTTCGGAGCACTCTGAGTCGTTCCGGCTTGGAAAGTATGCTTTTGACGCCAACAAGCAGCTTCTTGTGTGTGAAGAGAAAACAATAAACCTGACAACCAAGGAATCTGACCTGCTTAAAATGCTTTGTCAGCATCCAAACCAGGTTCTGGAGCGCAATTATGCTCTAAAAGCTATCTGGAAAGATGATAATTACTTCAATGCCAGGAGTATGGATGTATATATCACAAAGATTAGAAAACATTTGAGCGATGAGCCGGCTATCCAGATCATCAATGTTCACGGAAAAGGCTACAAACTTTTAAGGGAAAACGAATAACCCGGAATCCTTGTTTTGGCAGTAAGTTTTTAATCCAGTTTAAGGACAGCAAGGAATGCTGATTGTGGAACTTCAACATTACCAATCTGTTTCATCTTCTTCTTCCCTTTTTTCTGCTTTTCGAGAAGTTTGCGTTTCCTGGTAATATCCCCACCATAGCATTTTGCAGTAACGTCCTTGCGATAAGCCTTAATAGTTTCGCGCGCAATGATTTTCGCACCGATAGCGGCCTGGATGGCGATATCGAATTGCTGCCGCGGGATCAGCTCCCTGAGCTTTTCGCACATTCTGCGACCAAAACGATAAGCATTGTCAACATGGATCAGGGTGGAAAGAGCATCTACTGATTCGCCGTTGAGCATAACATCCAGCTTAACCAGTTTGCCCGGTTTGAATACTGTCTGGAAATAATCGAACGAGGCATATCCGCGGGAAATGGATTTCAGCTTATCATAAAAATCGAAAACGATTTCGGCGAGAGGCATTTCGAAGGAGAGCTCCACGCGGTCGGGAGTAAGATAAATCTGGTGCTTTAGCTCACCGCGCTTATCAAGGCACAGTTTCATGATGGCACCAATATATTCAGGCATGGTGATAATCTGCGCCTGTATGTATGGTTCTTCAATACGCTCTATTTCGTTAGGATCAGGCAGTCCCGATGGGTTATATACATCGAGCCGGTCGCCTTTTCGTCCGAATACATGATAAAATACGTTTGGCACCGTGGAGATCACGGCCATATCAAATTCACGGTCGAGACGTTCCTGAACAATCTCCATATGCAGCAATCCCAGAAAACCGCAACGAAATCCGAAGCCCAGGGCAGCGGATGATTCCGGCTCATAGGAAAGGGAGGCATCGTTTAAAACGAGTTTTTCCAGGGCATCTCTAAGATCTTCATAATCATCAGTATCAATCGGGTACAATCCCGCGAACACCATCGGCTTAACGTTTTCGAAACCGGAAATAGCTTCCGTACAGGGCCGGTCGACATGCGTAATGGTATCTCCCACCTTGACTTCCTTCGATGCCTTGATACCGGAAATGATATAACCGACATCCCCTGTACTGAGTGTGGCTTTTGGATAAAGGCCAAGTTTCAGCACGCCGATTTCATCAGCATCATATTCTTTACCGGTATTGAAAAATTTCACATGGTCACCAGTCTTGATCTGTCCGTTGAGGATCTTAAAATAGGCAAGAACCCCACGGTATGAATTAAACAGCGAATCAAAAATCAGTGCCTGAAGCGGTGCTTCAGGATCGCCGGATGGCGCCGGAATCTTAGCAACTATCTGCTCCAGTATTTCCTCCACGCCGATACCGGTTTTTCCGCTGGCATGAATGATATCCTCTCGTTTACAACCTACGAGGTCGACAATCTGCTCTGTTACCTCCTCCGGCATGGCAGCCGGCAGGTCCATTTTATTTAAAACCGGAATAATCGTCAGGTTATGATCCAGCGCCTGATAAAGCACGGATATCGACTGGGCCTGGATACCCTGAGTGGCGTCGACAATCAGCAATGCACCTTCGCAGGCAGCAATTGCCCTGGAAACTTCGTATGAAAAATCGACATGTCCGGGGGTATCAATCAGGTTGAGAATATAATCCTGACCATCCTTGCGGTAATTCATCTGGATGGCATGACTCTTTATGGTTATACCCCGTTCGCGCTCCAGATCCATATTATCAAGGACCTGCTCCTGCATTTCCTTGCCAGTCACCGTTTTCGTGACTTCCAGGAGACGATCGGCCAGGGTGCTTTTCCCATGGTCAATATGGGCAATGATACAAAAATTACGAAGGTTCTTCATGCGTTTCGACAGGGGCTAAATTTTGCGCAAAGATAGGCAAAAGGTCGCTTCGCTCCTAATGGGCTCGGCTGCGCCTCACTAATAGGTCGGCTGCGCCTCCTAATTGGTTCGCTTGCGCGAACTAATTGGCGCTGCGCGCTAAAAATAACTCTCCGAGGGCGCCTTCTTCCGCGTCACGCGTTTCGATCTTCTTCTTCGTCTATCGATCTTCTTCTTCGTCTTTCGTGTCACGCGTCACGCGTTTCGTGTCACGATCTTAGTGTTTCACCGCTATGCCCGAAATCTCCACCTCCGCATCCTTGGGAAGGCGGACAATCTGAATAGCTGCGCGGGCAGGAAATTTCTTGTTTTTAAAGAACGGAGCATAAGCGTCATTGATGGCTTTGTAATTATCCATATTGGTCATATAGATATTCACCATAACCAGATCTTCAAAATCCATATTATTTTGCTTCAGCAGGGCGCCGATATTTTTCATGCACTGTTCGGTGGCCTTGGCAATATCGCCGGTTATCAAAGTACTGGTTTCGGGCACAATGGGTATCTGACCCGAAATATACAGCGTTCCGTTAGCCATTACTGCAGGGGTGTACGGTGCAATAGCTTTGGGTGCAGCAGTTTGAGCCTCAGCGGACAACACTCCGATCAGCAAAACGAAACAGGTAAAAAGAATTGATTTCAT
>CAIXHD010000058.1 GCA_903919065.1 uncultured Bacteroidota bacterium | reverse complement strand
CCTGTTGCCCATAACTTCCGATGGTGATGTGTTGACGCCATTAACCCCTATACCGCCGGTTGAATCGAGAATCATGCAATTCAAGGTTAAGCGGTGGAACATGAATGGTTCACCAGCGCCGGTTAACAATCAGAACGGCTCGCTGTCGGCACAGGCCAACAGCGCTACCTACAAAGCTCCCAACAATATTCCCGATACAAATCCTGTAGCTGTTTCTGCCAGCCTTGAAACCACAAATAAGGAGGGAAAGAAATCCTCTTATGAGCTGGTTTCCAATATCCGGGTTGGAGAAGACCTTTCACTCACAATTAAAATCGATGGTAAAACATTCACTTATTACCAATATGGAATCGACGGTATAATTCCTCCCGACGACCCTCAAAATCCGGGCACCGCCAGATGTGTTTTCGAGGACAATAGTCTGGTAATTTATGCCGGCGATGACAATCACACAACATTTGTGGGCGGAGTTGAAAATCCTTCAGTCGGAACCCGGGTATACGATTGTAAAACTTACCAGGATAACATGGTATTTGTTTATGACGATGCGAATTATCACAACACCTATTACAAACGGACCCGCTTTCCCGATGGCGGATGCAACACGGAATCAACCTGCGGGGAGATGTCCTTTAAACTTACCTCCTTTGAAGGGACCTTTGGCTCCATTGTAACAGGCACGTTTTCAGGTGTTTTGTATGAAGATAAATTGAGCTTCTGGGAATCATGTACAACTTCCGAAAGTCATCCGATTGAGGGAAAGTTCACGCTGATGATCTACCATTGACCGCCTGTGAAAAATGTCCGGCTGTTCTTAGAGGATGGAGGTAAATACTTTTTGACGAATAACTGAAATTCGTTGGTGAGCGCTGGTTGTTTTTTGATACTTTTAATTTCCAGTACCAATTAATCTCTTTCATTCCTTGAAATTCAGGGCAGGGCTTATTGCTTTTCTTTTAATAGTCTGTGTATGTGGCTTTTCGCAGAACTCCGGATTGGTATTCCGATCTCTTTCTGTGGACGAAGGATTATCTCAGGGAACCATCAGAGCCATTACTGAAGACTCCAAAGGCAGTATCTGGGTTGGAACTGATATCGGCTTAAACAGACTGGTTGGAAAACATGTCACTGTCTTTTTACATTCAGACGAAGATTCCATCTCCCTGCCGGCTGATGATATTAAATGCCTGACTGTTGATTCGCTTGATAATTTATGGATTGGTACCGGTGAATCCGGCATTGCCAGTTATAGCATCAAAACCAATAAATTCAGAACATTTAAATTCTTTGACAAGGATGGAAAGGATGTTTCCGGGGCTTTAATCAACCGGATTATTATTGACGGTAATGATCTTTGGGCCGCAGCTTATAATTTTGGCTTGTTTCATATTGATCTGAAGACAAGGATCACCAGTGTTTATCCGATTTATAGCGCTGAAAATGCTGGTGAATTATTGAAGATCAATGATATATTCATGGATCGCGGAGAATTATGGGTTGGTGTGAATAAGGAAGGATTAATTCTCTTTGACCGGGGAAAAGGTATCCTCAGGCATCATTGGGAAAAAAATCAACCCAATGGATTGAATTTTAATAATGCATGGAGAATAATTCCCGGTCAATTCCCTGATATCTGGGTGGGTACAGCCGGAAATTATTTTCATAAAGTCAACCGTGTGACCGGGGAATCAACAGTTTATGATGATGTTCAGAATAACTCTTATAATCCTCGATGGGTATCTGATCTTGTTTTTCAGGGGCCCGATTCACTTTGGTTAGCTACAACAATGAGCGGCTTGCTTCTTTTCCACGTGAAAGAGGGGCGTATCGAAAAGGCATCTTCAGCCGAAGATGTTACCGGGATTGCATACAATTCGATAAATGACCTTTATCTCGCAAGAAATAAAATCCTTTGGGTCGGGACCAATGGAAAGGGCCTGTCATATAACCATCCCGGATTCAACCATTTTACCATTTTCAGCAAGAAACTGAAAAGTCGGTTCAAGTTGGATTTAATCAGCATACGGTCTATTTATGCTGATAATGACTGGGTATTTATCGGCGGATACAATGGGCTGAACAGAATTAACAAACGTACTCGCTCTGTCAATCTTATTGATTCTGCATATGTTGGATATTCCATTTGTGAGGTGGCCGGAAATCCCGATAAACTGATTATCGGAACGGAGGGTGATTTTATTTATACCATAGATAAGAAATCCGGTAAAATCCATAAAATCTCCCTGATTGAAAGTAATCAGTTATCAGCAGGATCGGAATATACCCGTTTTATTTTTGATATTATTCATTTAGAGGGCAATAAGTATCTGCTCGGGCACAGTAACGGGTTAATTGTTTATGACCTGGCAAAAGAGAAGTTAATTGAAAGTTACGTACATAGTGATGATCCTCATTCGATTGTGAGTGGTGAAATTAAATGCCTGGTCAGAGAACCTGGCGGGACCATCTGGGTTGGATCTGCAACAGGGGGGCTGGCGAAGTTCCTGCCTGAATCCGGGAAGTTTGTCAGAGCTGTTAAGGAAAATGGATTCGCAGAATTACCCAGCGATAAGATTTTCAGTTTTGGAATCGATCGGTTAAATAGATTTTGGATAGGAACCGACAAAGGGCTCTCTTTATTTGATCCTGAGACTGGATTAAAAAAGACTTTTAACAAGAAGGATGGTCTGCCGGATGCTAATATCCTGGCGATTGAGGCTGACAAAAATAACCATTTGTGGTGTAGCTGTGGAGATGGAATATTTCGGATTGATCCTGAAAGGGAGGAGGTTGAAAGCTTTGGGACACTTCATGGTTTGCCGGGAAAAGAGTTTAACAAGGGAGCCGGTTATATAGGACCGGATGAAACACTTTATTTTGGCGGGCCCAACGGAGTCGTAGCCGTGAGTTCTGAAATGCAGGCAATAAAATTTCCGGAACCCATACCCTACATAATTGGTTGCAAAACCTACAACGTCGACATGAAGTTGGACACTGTCCTTCCCTATACGAATGAAATCATAATTGGTGCAGGGATTAAGCATTTCTCTGTTGAAGTCACAGGAATGGATAATATCCTCGACGAAAAAAACCATTTCATGTATTCGATCCCTGAAAACTCTGATGCATGGATTGATCGGGGGACGGAAAGAACAATTCATTTTACCGGTCTGGGTCCCGGTACCTACCATCTTAACCTGATGGTCAGTAATAATGAAAGGGAATGGATAAAAACGGATAAGCCGCTGACTATAAAAGTTAAACCATTTTTTTATCAAACCTTGGCAGTAAAGTTGCTCTTGGTTTTATTGTTTTTGGGGATGGTGGTGATGAGTATTCTTTTAAGAACCAGGTACCTCGTCAAACAGGG
>CAIXHD010000057.1 GCA_903919065.1 uncultured Bacteroidota bacterium | reverse complement strand
CTACCGGAGTTCCCGTTCCTTCAGCATTTGAAAATAGTTTTACAGATATACCAGACACTCCTGTAGTTGTTCCTGTTTTATAGACTGTCCCGCCAGCGGTAAAGACACCTTCACCGTCCCCACCCGATTTATGGCAAACCATGCAATTATTACCAGCATTATGTAAGGCTCCCTCATTTTCGTCGCCTTCATTCTCACAGGAAAACCAGACTGTGCCCCCAGCTAATAAGGCAATTGCAACTAAAAATCCTCTAATGATTCTCATTTTAAATAATTTTATTGACTATAATAACGCAACAATCAACACTGAAATTTTGTTACAAGGGCTATATCTATCTGTTAACCATATCACACATTCCAATACCTACATGCATTCCCTGCCAAATATACCAGAATCCGATAAACCCCGAGTGGTTGTTGTTGGAGCCGGTTTTGCCGGACTTCGACTGGTTCGTAGCCTGATCAAGAAAAATTTTCAGGTTATTCTGATCGACCGGAACAATTACCATCAATTTCAGCCTCTATACTATCAGGTTGCCACATCAGGGCTTGAACCGAGCTCCATTGCTTTTCCTCTGCGAAAGCTTTTTCAGGGGATACCGGATTTTCATTTTCGAATGGCCGAACTGAAAAAAGTGGATCCGGGAAAAAAGGTGATTGTAACTTCGATCGGTAGTCTGGGATATGACATCCTGATATTGGCCTTGGGTGCAACCAACAACTTTTTCGGCAACAAGGAACTTGAAGCAAACAGTTTACCGATGAAGTCAGTTTCTGAGGCGATCAGGCTAAGAAATTTATTACTCGAAAATTATGAAGAGGCATTAAATCTTGCTTCAGGATCTGTTCAGGAACCGATTATGAATATCGCTGTTGTCGGCGGTGGCCCAACCGGCGTTGAACTGGCCGGATCCATTGCAGATATGAAGCAATTTGTTTTTCCTTCAGATTATCCCGAACTCGATTTTTCACGGATGAATATTTTCATCATTGAATCAGCTGCCAGATTGCTTTCACCCATGTCAGAATCAGCCTCAAAAAGGGCAACAAAATACCTGACAGATATGGGTGTAACGGTAAAAACCGGCACGGCTGTGCAAGGGTATGATGGATCAACTGCCACGCTCAGCAACGGAGAAAAGATCTCCTGCCGCACTTTGCTTTGGGCAGCCGGAGTGAAAGTACCGGATATTATTGGCCTGGAAAAAGCTTCACGGGGACGTGCTGGCAGAATGGTTGTCGACCGATTCAGTGCACTATCCAACCATGAGGACATCTATGTGGTTGGTGACCAATCTATCATGACGGAGGAGGCATTTCCTAACGGGCATCCGCAAGTTGCCCAGCCTGCCATTCAGCAAGCCAGCCTGTTGGCTGAGAACTTAATCAGAAAATCGAAAAATCAGGCAATGGTACCATTTAAGTATCACGATAAAGGATCGATGGCCACCATTGGCCGCAATAAAGCTGTTGTGGATATCGGCCGCATCCATATCAGTGGCTTCATTGCCTGGCTGATTTGGATACTTGTTCACCTGATGGCCATTGTCGGCACCAAAAACCGGTTCTTCATCTTTATCAACTGGGCCTGGAACTACCTCACCTACGACCAATCATTACGGTTAATCATCCGCCAGAACCCCTCTTCAATTAGTGAGCATTAGCGAGCCTTATCACCTCCACCGCCTTTTCCAGCTGAGGATCCTTATCGTTCAATAAGTCGAGGAAGGTATTTTTGACATATACGTCAGGCTTCACACCTGTCTTTTCAAGATCCTGTCCGTCAAGAGTATAACAACCCCAACCCGGCAATCTGTATGAAGATCCATCGACCAGGCCTTTTGCTGAAGTAAAGATGATCCATCGATAGGACTCAGTTCCCACAAT
>CAIXHD010000056.1 GCA_903919065.1 uncultured Bacteroidota bacterium | reverse complement strand
TACAAGGTAGATGTAAAAAATGGCATGGCCCTGGCAACCGCCCTGTACGGCAAGTTCACCAACACCAATGTAACCTACGGCAATGATGCCAATAACCTTGGCGTCTCCGGAGCCAGCTATACGGCCCCGGCAAGTGCAACCTGGACCCTTCATGAGGAGGACCTCGTCCTGGATGCCATCACTAACCCGATGTCCACAGAGGTTCCGGCCCCTCACGGAATGGTCACCATTACTAACAAAGCCTGGATTTCCCTTTCCGGTGATGCCTATTTTGGAATCCTCGACTTTCCGACCACCCGCAAGTTCATTATCAAGGAAATCACTCCCGATAAGATAAACGTGTGCCTGTTTATCTGCGCTTATGAATCCGATCCAACCGCATGGTCGATCCCGGAATACCTGTTTCACCTGACCTATATCCCGAAGAAATAAAGTGAGGATTCCCATGAGAATATACACCACCCTGCTTTTACTCTTTCTGATATTTCCGTTGTTCGGGCAGGAAAAGGTTGCGACTAAAGAGAAGGTGGTTATCGATCCTAAAACGGGATTGCCAGTGACCGCAGGAACCAAAGTCCTCGACGAAGTAGTGGTGAGCGCCGGTCGGTTTGAACAGAAATTATCGGATATAACTGTATCGATGGAGGTGGTAAAAGCACGGCAGTTATCGAACCAGAATATTACTTCGCTCGATCAGATTCTTGAAAAAACATCGGGAATAAATATTCTTGATGGACAGCCCAGCATCCGCGGTGGCAGTGGTTATAGTTACGGAGCCGGCAGCCGGGTACTTATGCTGGTCGACGATATGCCCATGATTTCAGGTGATGCAGGAGATATCAAGTGGAACTACCTGCCGGTTGAAAACATCAACCAGGTGGAGGTAGTTAAAGGCGCCTCGTCGGTTTTATACGGTTCATCAGCATTAAACGGGGTGATCCATTTGCGGAACCGCTTCCCGGGCGATCAACCGGAAACGGAGATTACCCTCTTCGGTGGCGGATACATGAATCCACAGCGAAAAGAGCTGATCTGGTGGAATAAGACCCCGATTTTTGGCGGTGCCACCTTCTCGCATCTCCAGAAATTCGGGAAATTGGATGTCATGCTCAGCGGCAATTATTTTCAGGATAACGGATTCCGCGAAAAAGAATGGGAAAAACGGGGTCGGGTTAACCTGAATTTGCGTTATCGGTTTAAAAAGCTCGATGGGCTATCGGCGGGTTTATCCAGCAGTATCATGTTTATCGATGCCTCCGATTTCTTACTCTGGCAAAATGCCGATTCCGGCGCTTACCGGCTGAACCCGGTTTCCTATGTTCCTTACACCGGCCTTCGGTATAATGTTGATCCTTACCTTGAATACGTAACAAAACATGGAGGTAAGCATACCCTGAAAACCAGGATATTCACCCTCGGAAATGTTAATGCCGATTCCACAAAAAGCAGTTACTCCAGAACCCTTTATGCCGATTACCGATATCAGAAAAATTTCACTAAAGGGATTGTCTGGTCGAGCGGCACCTCACTGACCAGCTCGAAAGTGGAGGCCAACTTTTTCGCCAACCATAATTCGGCAAACTATGCGGTTTATTCCCAGGTCGATGCCCGTGTGGGTGAAAAAATCAAGCTTTCCGGGGGTGTCCGCTGGGAAATGAACATGCTCGATGCGATATTCTACAATGCCCAACCGGTATTGCGCGCCGGGGTAAACTACCACGTTGCCAAAGCTACTTTCCTGCGGGGATCAATCGGACAGGGCTATCGTTTCCCGTCGCTTGCCGAGAAATATGCCAGCGCCGAACTGGGAGCTTTGCAGATTTTTCCGAACCACGATCTGCAGCCCGAAAAAGGCTGGAGCACCGAAATAGGCGTGAAGCAAGGGATTTCATTGGGAAGATGGAAGGGATTGGCGGATCTGGCTCTGTTCCAGACGCGGTACAGCGAAATGATAGAATACACTTTCGGTATGTATCTGCCGGATTCCATTAAGGTTCCAAGCTTCAAATATCTTGGATTTAAAGCCCTGAATATCGGGAATGCCCGCATCACCGGAGCCGAGCTCACACTTTCCGGCGAAGCCACGTACGGACCGGTCCAGCTCCGGATTATATCAGGATACACATTCATGCAGCCAATCGACCTGGATAAACTGGCCGCTGGTGGCACCGATCCGGAGGCATATATTCTCAAGTACCGGCACAAGCATGCATTCAAAACCGATGTTGAAGCAGAAATGGACCGGTTTCTGATCGGCGCCAGCTTCAACTATAACAGCAAAATGGTGAATGTGGATAAGGTATTTACCGATTCATTCACCGGCAACCTTTTTCTCCCCGGATATCCTGCCTACCGAAAGAATAATAATTCCGCTTATCTACTGATGGATGTGCGCTTTGCTGTGAATATCAGCAAGACCGTAAGATTAAATCTGATTGCCAGAAACCTTCTGAATAAAGAATATATCGGGCGGCCGGGAGATATCGGTGCGCCGCGAAACCTGACCTTGCAATTGCGGGTTAAGTTCTGATTAAAGCTCAGGAAAATTCAGCGATTGATGAACGGTGTGAGAAAGGATATCACGTTAGTGGAAAGATATTCGATATTGTACCCCCCTTCCATGATGATCAGTATGGGAATCTTCAGGTCACTAATCAGATATTCAGCAAGTTTACTGTAGATTCGAGTCGACAGTCTGAAATCCCCGAGCACGTCCTTTTCAAAGGTATCCACTCCCAAAGAGAGAATCAGGTATTCGGCCCCGTAGGTTTTAATCTGCGATACCGCCTCACGGAAAGTCTCAAAATAAATTTCGTCGGTAATCCCTGCCGGTAAAGGAAAGTTGATACTTTTCGCAGAGTTTTCAGCTGTGTATCCTGAAATATACGGGTAATTATACCGCGGATCGCCGTGAATAGACACCAGCAAAATGTTTTCCAATCGCTGCACAATATCCTGGGTGCCGTTTCCATGATGAAAATCGATATCCAGAATACCCACTTTCCGTGTCCCTCCGGAAGTAAGGCTGCCATTGTCCTGCAGGTATTTGGCTGCCAGGACCGAATTATTGATGAAGCAGTAACCCCCTGTAAAATTATAGCCCGCATGGTGACCGGGCGGACGGCAAAGCGAAAAAACGGCCGGTTCGCCGTTTAGCAGGTAGCGGGCCCCGGTTAAAGCCGTAAAGGCCGAATAACGCACCGCCTGCCAGGTACCCTTAACAATCATGGTGCAGCTGTCGGTCATGTAATATCCGGCCTTTCCGAGCGGATTAGCGGGTAGTGTACCCGTGCGGAGGTGACCGATTGCGAAAAACTCCGGCATGATGCCCTCGCTCCAGAGTCCATCGGCTATCCACTCGTCGAAAGCGGTCTCCAGATAGAGCAGATAATCGGATTCGTGGACTTTTTGGAAGTGACCGGTCTCGAAAATTTCCGGCTTTTTGAGTTCCACCCCCGGAATATCCATCAGCGCTTCCAGAATAAGCTCTGCGCGTTCAGGTGATTCCCCGTAAGCCTCCACCTGGTTCGAATTGAATTCTTTAGGAGGATTATGCAGAATCTGATGAAGCGAATAAACAGCGATCATATCTCAGGAAACATTAATCGATGATATTCGGATCCAGCTTCTGAATGTAAGTAAGCATCTCTTTGGCTATATCACTCACGAGGATAATCTTGCTGTAATCGAGCTCCACATTGTTCAGATATTGCAATATAAGAGCATCTCCGATCCTTGATTCAGGCAAAATACCGGCAAAAAAGAACCCGAGCTTTTCAAATTCCGCGGTCAGGCTGTATGTTGCCGGATCTTCGAGTTTCAAAAAGAGATTAATGGCGGCAACATGCTGATTGCAGAATCCCTGCAGCGTTTTCCGGATCTGCCTGATCACGTCGGATCCGTATGATTCGACAAAGATTTCGGCACAACCTTCCAGTTCATTTGCCCCAGAATCGATAACTGTTTCATTGGTAAGCTTCTCTATTGAAAAGGTTGCCGGTACAAGATAATTATGACTGGCGCCAACGTGACTGAATAATTTGGCAATCATATCTTTATGATGTGCCGGAGCATAAAGGTTGTGAACTGCCGGAGGCATGGTGTACCGGTAGCAGAGGGCTACGCTGATCCGTTGCGACTCTTCACCGGAGATTCCCTTAAATTTCCACGAAGCCGGACTGGTAGCCAGCAACAATCCGCAATCATTGATCTGGAATTTGATCATCGATTTCTGCGTGAACGGGTGATTGGTTACTGCATAAGCATAGATTCCCCGGAGCTCCCTCTTTTTGGGTACCTGAAACAGGTAATCCACCAGACGGTTAAGCGCTCCCTGTCCCCTGAACTCCACATTCACGAAAACGAATGTGAGTTCAGCGCTCGTGTCATCGGGATATTGGTAAAGCAGGGCGGAATGGCCCATGAAAACGTTGTCCTTGGTAACTGCCACACCGGAGATCAGCTCATTGGTCCTGTTCATCTTGACCAGCCGCTCAGGATAGTATATATGATCATCAAAGAAGGTATAACCGTGCGTTTTATAGGCACAACGCGATACTTCGATGGCCTCATGCTCCTCCAGCCCCCTCACGTCGTACTCAATCTTTTCGGTGATAACCCCCGGTTCTGCCTTTTCGGTCATCGTTTCACCACCCTGCTGACGGCCGGAGCCATCGGCCAGGTATTTTATCATAACCGTTTCCTTGCCCTGCGGACCGAGATT
>CAIXHD010000055.1 GCA_903919065.1 uncultured Bacteroidota bacterium | reverse complement strand
GGACTCATTCCTGCTGGTGTTCAGCGACTACCAAAAGACCCCGGACTTGCGTGATGACTGGATTTCCAGTTTGCGCCTGTCACCCGATGGCATGACCTTCGATAAAGAGGGAAATTACTGGGTGCCTAACGGAAACTTCAGCTGGACGAATCTTCACAATACCATTAAAATCAAGAGTATGCTGCCGTATGATTACATGCCCAAGATTCTGATGACTAAGTAATCCTGCTCATTTTTTACGCTTGAAGATATCGAAGATCGATCTTCTTTTTTCAACGGCTTTCGGAGCCTCAGCAGCCGGTTTTGGTTCAGCAAGTTTCTTAACCTCGGTGTCAACCTTGACCTTTTTGTCGAATATCGATCGCATCTTATCCAGAAGATCACCTTGCCTGAAATCCGGGCAGTCAAGTGCGCCAATCAGATCCTCGGGCAATGGAGTAAATGGTTTAATGAAGTCAGCCGCCTCCACAGGATTTGATTCAAGCCTGTTAAGAGTCATTGCAACCAGCGGTAAGGCCAGCGTGCTTCCGGCGCCATTGGATCCCTGGTTAAAATGAATGGCAGGCACTGCTGCTCCTACCCGGGTTACAATCACCAGTCCGGGATTGAAGGCGCCGAACCAGGCATCAGAGTAATTCTGGGAAGTACCAGTTTTTCCTGCCCAGGCCGATGTTACTCCATACACGCTTGCCATTGTCGCTCCGGTACCTTCGCGAACGGCTTTCTGAAGCATGGCACTCATCAGGATACTTGTGTTTTCACTGATAATTCTATCGGCAGGCGGTGAGAATGTGTTCTCGTAAATCGTTTTTCCTTCGGCAGTAGATATAGAAATAATGCTTTTAGGATCAATTTTATACCCTCCGTTTGCCAACGAGGCATAGGCTATGGTTAGCTCATAAACACTGGCCTCAGCCGTGCCCAGCGCCAGCGACGGATTATCGTCAATGTCAAAAGAAAATCCCATTTTTTCCCAGATATCCGAAAGTGAACTGAAACCAACTTCCCGGTAGAGATTTACCGTGGGAATATTCATTGATTTGGCCAGGGCACCCGACAGGGAATACCATCCTCCGGTGGAATTGTCGTAATTGCCCGGACTCCAGTCGTCGAAACCCGGAATTTCAATGGGTTTATTATCGAGGTAATGGCATGGACTTATTCCTGTTTCGATGGCGGTTGTATATAAAATCGGCTTAAACGCGGAGGCTAACTGCCGCCTGGCCATGATCTGATCATAAGGATTGGTTTGATAGTTGATACCTCCGGCCCAGGCTTTAATCGCCCCGGTGGAAGGATCCATAGCCATCAGTCCGGCATGCAGGACAACATCGGCAAGGTCAAGGCTGTCATTGATCGCCTTCAGGCTTCGCAGCCCGTCGGGATTGTTATACTGACTCCGGAGCCGTTTCTGCATCACGCCCAGATGCTCTTTGTATGCTTGCAGTACTTGTTTCTGCAACCGAAGATTCATCGTGGTCTTAACAATCAGGCCGTCTTCTTCCAGATTCCACACACCGCCATCAGGTCGCGCGAGATCCTTAAGAATTTTCTTCACTTCGGCTTTTACCCTGACAATGAAATAGGCAGCCGGACCTTCAGATTCAGGATTGGCATAGTCGATGATCAATGGTAATTTGCTTAATTCTTCGGCTTCACCGGGCTTCAGGTATTTGTATTTTTCCATTTGCGCCAGCACCACATTTCTCCTGGCAAGGGCATTTTCCGGGTTCCGGTGGGGATTGTATAAAGTATTGCCTTTAAGCATTCCAATGAGCACAGCAGTTTCCTGAATATTCAGCTGCATGGCTGTTTTATTAAAGTACCGCCTCGCTGCAGCTTCAATGCCATAGATATTTTCCCCGAAAGCAACGGTATTCAGATAAAGCACCAGTATCTCATCTTTAGTATAAATCTTTTCCAGCTGACGGGCAATCAGTGCTTCCCTGATTTTCGTGATGGGCATGGTGAGCCATCCATGTTTCTGCCTGCCGTACATGTTTTTTGCCAGCTGCTGAGAGATGGTGCTTCCTCCTCCGGATTCCCGGTTGCTGAGCAGAAGGGTTTTAAAAACCACACGCAGCACACTCCGCGAATCGATTCCTTCGTGCCTGAAAAACCGGGCATCTTCCGTTGCCACCAAAGCATTGATAACATGCTCGGGCACCTGGTTATATACAATATTAGTCCGGTTTTCGGCAAAGATTTTTCCAATCAGTTCCCCTCCGTCAGCAAGTATCAGGGCGGCGGATTTATTTTTGTAATTCTGCAGATCGGCTTTATTCGGCAACGATCCGAAAGCTCCATAGTTGATTAACAGGATCAACGCAACGAAAAGAAGAATCCCGGTGAGAATAATGACGAAGAGAAAACGAAACAACCTTTTTTTCATTGAACAACCTTACATGTAAAAGCCCGTCCCTGATTATCATAAAGTTGAATAATAAGCATATTTCCCTTCCCGGCGGTCCTTATAAAGAGGTCGCCGGGATTTTCATATAAAAAATGCTGATCATAAAGTAGCCGGCCATCAATTGAAAATACACGGATCTGCTTAATCGACGTATCAATATTCGTAATATGGATATTTCCCTGCTGTACGGTTATCAGACCGGGGAATTCAGGGGTTAATATCCGGCTGTCATCTGATAAAAGCATTCCGCTCTTCACAGCGAAATTATCGACATAGAAAACGGTCGGCGCAGAAGCATGATAACCGGGCCCGTCAAGTGTCCCTAACCGAATGGAATTGAGGCCCGATGGTGCGGTATTGACTATGGTTCCTTCCGCAGCAACCACATTATCGATCATCACTTTGTAGGCCGACGGATCGGTAAAGTTCACCGAAACAGTGAGCCACTCCCTGCTTTTGTAACTAAGCGTTTTGATGAAGGTGGCATCTGAATACAGATCAACCACCCCTTCAGAATAGAAATAGAGGTTTATGGCTGTTTTATTGCTCAGGGTAGCCTGAATATATGCTTTACGACTTTTCTCAACCATCACCTTCATTTCGATGCTGCTCGATCCCTGAAGATATTCAGATACGGGAAAAATAATATCCACAGTTCCTGATATCTTGAGCGATTGATTGCCATCAAAAGCCCTGGTGGTATTGATGAATGCATCCTTGTTCGGATCCTGCGCAACATCGTTGATTCTCCAGTATGGCGACTGGGCGCAGAGCGCGCTGTTAGCCGTATATAACTCAAAATCATCGATAAACGGGATAGCAAACCCTTGCATGATCTTGAATGAATTTATCCTGCTCTGCAAAGCCAGACTGTCCTTTTCAGAGATGACATACCAGCTGTATTTTCCGGTTTGAGTGAACTGATAATCAAGAAAACGATTGGTATCACTTGCGGCCATTTCTGCATAAGGTTCGCTTTCCCGGCTCAGGAAAACGCGGTATTTATATCCTTCATTGTTGAAATCTGCCTGCCATTCAAAATGGACATTTTTATTTATTAGAGTCTTGTCGTTAACCGGACCCAGATAGCATGGACTTCCCGGATGGTACTGCGACGGCAGATTGGAGGTAATGCCGGATGCCTTGATCACCGGAATAATTTCGGTAAAGGATTCCTTTCCGATGGGATTGCTCTGCAAGTTCAGATAGGTGAGCTTTGTGTGGTAATCATTCTCAATAAGATCCTGTATATCAACAATCTGATTGGAAGATAAATTGAGATAGGTCAGATAGGTATATCTTGTTATCGATGAAATATCCTTGATCAGGTTATAATTGAGTTCCAGTTTTGTAAGCTTAGGTGCCAGATCAGGCAGCACTGCAATTTTATTATGATGGACCGAAAGGGTTCCCAGATCGGGATTATCCGAAAGTAATTGTTGAATATCAGTAAGGGAATTGTTTCCGAGATACAAAGACTCTGCGGTGGGTGATCCGGTAAGCTGAAAGTTGCTTATTGTGTTATTGGTCAGATCAATGGTAAGCAGTATAGATAAATCGCTCAGAGCAACAGTTCCGGTAATGCTATTCGAGGCCGCGTTCAGGGTTTGCAGTGACCTGTTCTTATTGATCCAGTCGAGTGAGGTGAGGTGATTAAAGGATACATCCACTGTACGGAATCCATAGGTGTTTTCCAGAACGCTGAAATCGGAAATGTTGCAGTTTTTTAATGTCAGCCACTCCACACGTGGCATGCTGTTCAGGAAAGCGGGATCACTAATTGAATTATCGACAATCTCCAGACGGGTGATCAGCGTGAGCGATTTTAAAAACTCAGGATCCGTGAGTTTGTTATTGACCAGCCGCAGTTCGTTGAGTTTTTTAAGGTTGGCAAGAGCCACCGGATTTTGGAGGATATATTTTTCAACGGTCAGGATAGCCAGATCAGTGCACAACATGATCTGCTCCATATCGAGTGTTTTTGTCGTTGTGGTTGAATAGAGGTAAAGCTGGGTGAGGTTGGGGCAATGGTCGAGCCCGGAGAGACTGGCAGCGTTAGTTACGTTTAGCCTTGTGATTTTGCAGAGCTCCCCTTCGGTAGGCACATGCGTATTTACCTGAGATGATGAAATGCCGATCGCTGTGTTTAATGCGCGCTTTAAGGTGGCATCGGGAATGGTGATAGGATTGCCTTCGAAGTAATAACTTACCGGCCCTATCCAACGCGATTCGCCGCTGGCAAACTGTGCGGAAACTTTTACATAATGATCGCCGAAAACGCAATCGTGAGTAAATGTAGTATCTTGTGAATCAGTAAGATATTTATCATCCAGATAGATTTTATACCCGGTAAGGCCGGTGCGATCCTGGTCGGGACCCGTCCAGGAAATCTGTACCTTGCCACCTTCCACTGCTGATTTCTGCAATTTCCGCGGTGGCTTGTTGGCTAAAACTGGATAAACGTTAAAAATGGCACTGGTGAGCGCTTTGCCCACTACACTCGATAAAGAATAATAACCGTTTGATGATCCTCCCCAGCCGAGATTGAAATGGTAAAAACCGTTGCCGTCGTATCCGTCGCAGACAAATGCATGGCCCGGATAAGTGGCATATATAGGCTGATAATTGCTGATATTATTGAAAAATTCCTCTTCATTCTGGAGAGTGGTATTCAGGTAGCCGGTTTTATACATTTCATTGAACCGCTTGGCAGCATCAGCTGATTGGGCTCCCGACCCGGTACGGCTGTATCCCATATTTACCAGGATTCCGCAATCTGACAGGAGCATCGCAACTTCCGTATTTATGGAATAACATGAATTCTCCATGACTCCCCAATTGTAATTGCCGGCATTGCAGGTAAGCAATCCGTATGTAGCATGGGTATAGGAATAATAAATTGACCAGTCATTCCATTTATCCCAGTAACGGATGATCTGAGCCATAGCCACGGCCACGCATCCGACCAGAGTGCGGTTATTCTGCTCGGCAACACCCGGATCCACGGGACACAGGTAATTATAGGGCCAACCTTGGTTCCAGAGGGTCTTGATCAGCGGTTCAATGGCATACCTCCCGGTCTTCAGCGCGTGGATTTTTTCGGGAGCATAACCAGCAGATTCATTGGCGGTGACAAGCGCATTCGCCAAAACTTTCAGGAATCCTGTGGTATCAGCCTCGAAAGAGAAATTATCATTGTAATCATATCCGACCACATCATATTTACTTCCCAGATCACGCAAAATGACAAAGCCTTTTGGCGTGGAGAAATTGTAAAACGTAAGGTTCCGGTAAGTAAAACTGGTATCGATCTGCAAAAGATCCAGCGACCCCGACTGAGCTGGAAAGTTCGACTTGAAAAAGCGAACAGACAGGGAATCTTTTGGTGATAAACCCTGAGCCAGGATATTGAGAGCCAGCAGAAGGAATACCGAGAGGGCTATAATTCTTCGTTTCATTGATATCGTAAATCGTTGACTAAAAAATTAATACAAGCAACTAAAACAGCCAGACAGCCTTATTAATGTATGTTGTTGATAAGGCTTGTTCCAGTATGAATGCGGCAACATCGGCTCTGGAGATCTGTATGTTCCCGGTTATTTTAGTGAAGTCACTTCCATGCCTGAGCTTCCCTGTTTTAGAGCCGTTGGATAGTCCTCCCGGCCTGATTATCGTCCATTGCAAGCCGGAGGAGGCGATGCGTTTTTCGTTAAAAGTGTGATCGGCTAAAGGCACGCGGAGAAAAATCCCCACAATGAACAGCCTGATGATCGGGCCCATGTAATATCGGCTGTCGCCGGCTCCCACACTCGACATATAGATAAACCGCTTAACTCCTGCACGCTCCATTACACTGACTATCCGGTCGATCCCTGTGGTAAGCTCAGGTGAGCGCTTGCTCAGTGAACCACCGCCCAGGGTGGAGATGCAAACATCGGCACCGGTGATTGCCTGCTCAAGTTTAGCCGGATCATCCAGTTGTCCTGCGACTATAGTCAATCCTTTGCGGCCGGTCTCAAAAGCACCTTCACGCCTTACATAAACAGTAACTTCATGACCTGATTCCAATGCCTGGTTAACCAGCAACCTGCCAGTCTGTCCACTTGCTCCAAAAATTACCAGTTTCATATCGATGGGTAAAAGATTAAAGCCAAAGTTAAGACTAAATCACCTTATATTTGTCTTTATCAGATGAACATCCTTCTTGTATATCCTGAGATGCCCGATACCTTTTATGCGATGAAGCATATGCTCCGCATGTCAGGTAAAAAAGCGGTATATCCGCCTTTGGGCTTGATGACTGTGGCTTCTTTATTGCCCGGTGACTGGCCAAGGAAACTGGTCGATCTGAATGTATCCCCACTATCGCAAAAGGATTTGGAATGGGCCGATTTTGTATTCCTTTCGGCCATGAACGTTCAGGAAAACTCAGTGAGGGAAATCATTGAGCTTTGCAGGAAATCAGGAGTCAGAATTGTTGCCGGCGGTACGCTTTTTACCCATGAGCATTCACGGTTTCCGGGTATCGATATTTTTGTACTGAATGAGGCTGAAATTACGCTTCCCCTGTTTTTGGAAGATTTAGCCAGGGGTGAGTTAAAGCCCATTTACCGATCACCTGACTTTGCAGAAATAACCCAATCACCCATACCTTCTTTCGACCTGGTAAATATTGATGATTACCTCTATTCTATTTTGCAGTATTCCAGGGGATGCCCTCATATGTGCGATTTTTGTGATGTTACTACGCTGTATGGCCGGCGGCCACGCATCAAAAGTACATCGCGCATTATCGAAGAACTCAATGAAATTATTGATCAGGGACGGGTCAGGCTCGTGCTGTTTGCCGACGATAACCTGATCGGAAATAAGCGGGTGCTTAAGGAAGAACTGCTCCCCGCCTTAATCGCCTGGAGGCGTGAAAAATTGCCATCTTTCCTTTTCGCCACTCAGCTTACCATTGATCTGGCAGATATACACAAGTTACATAGATCCGGATTTTATGTCGCCGGTGGTTTTATAGTTGGATTTGATACCGATACTCCATCGATATTTCAGCGACAGGCGGATTTTATTCAGCAGAGCGGCATCCCATTGCCCATTGTAAACCTGCTGAAAGCACCTCCCGGCACTGAATTATATAAGCGCATGGAGAAGGAGGGCCGTCTGAAAAACCAGTTTGCCTTTTCGGAAGCTCTGAGCAATATCAAGCCCTTAATGGAGGAAAAAGTTTTACAGGAGGGATTCATGGAACTCCTCGACAATATTTACCTCCCAAAGAATTCCTATAAAAGGCTCATCACGTTTTTCAGCACCTACCGGTATCCAAGACCATTTATAAAAGTTCCCTCAAAGATTAGTTTCAGGGATCTTACCATGGTGGTGAGGGTATTATTTCTGCTGGGGATAACTGACCCTCACCGGCAATACTTCTGGAAACTGCTGTTTTGGCTGGTGCGCCATAATTACAAATACCTTGATATGGGTCTTTTTTATGGCATGATGATGTACCAGATGCATCAGACCTCCCTGCACTTACAACACGCAAATACTAATATTGATTCTCTAATAAATACACAATGACAATCCGTTGTACAACCCGATACGCTGTTCATCCCAATGATTTTAAAACTTATGATACCCAGCGCATCCGTGATGAATTTCTAGTTGAAAAGGTGATGGAAGATGACCATATTAATCTGGTATACTCTCATTTCGACCGGTTTATTGTTGGTGGGGCCGTTCCGGCAACCCAACCACTGACCCTGGAATCGGTTGACCACCTTAAGTCGGAATACTTTCTGGAGCGCCGCGAAATGGGAATTATCAATGTTGGCGGCCTGGGAAGGGTGATTACAGAAAAAGAGACTTTTGAACTTCAATATAAGGAGGCACTGTATCTGGGCCGTGGCACCACGAAGGTGGTTTTTGAATCGGCCGACTCCTTGCGTCCTGCCCGCTTTTACCTGAATTCCGTACCGGCTCACCATGCATATCCCTCAAAATTGATCCGGCAGTCAGCGGCAACGGTTTTAAAATTGGGCAGCACAAAAACCGCCAATGAGAGGATTGTTAATCAATTGCTGATACAGGAAGTGGTTCAGACCTGCCAGCTGCAGATGGGCCTCACCGAGCTGAAGCCGGGAAGTGTATGGAACACCATGCCGGCCCATACCCATGAGCGGCGCATGGAGACCTATTTTTATTTCGAAGTCCCCGACTGGCAGACCGTATGCCATTTTATGGGACAACCAAATGAGACCCGCCACCTCTTCCTGAAAAATGAAGAGGCGGTGATTTCCCCATCCTGGAGCATTCACAGCGCTGCCGGCACTGCTAATTACTGCTTTATCTGGGGGATGGCCGGGGAGAATCTTGACTATACCGATATGGATCAGGCGCCTGCATATGAGCTCCGGTAAATACCTGATTATTAGTAATTGGATTAAACTATCTGGATTATGATTACGGAATTATTTGATTTGAGCGGTAAGATTGCTCTCGTCACCGGCGGTACTCACGGTATCGGTCTGGCCATAGGTAAAACACTGGCAAAAGCCGGTGCCAGAGTATGTGTGAACGGGCGTTCGGAGGAGAAGCTGGCAGCCTGCCGCGAAGCTTACAAAGTTGCGGGTCTGGATGTTTTTACCCTGAAATTCGATGTATGCGATGAAATGGCAGTCGATCAGGGTATTTCCCGTATCGAGAAGGAGATGGGCCCGGTAGATATTCTCGTGAATAATGCCGGAATTATCAAGCGTATCCCGATACTCGAAATGGAGATCTCCACATTTAAGGAGGTTATTGACGTTGACCTGGTGGCTCCGCTGATACTTGCAAAGAGAGTGGCTCCGGGGATGATTGCCCGGCGAAGCGGGAAAATCATCAACATTTGCTCCATGATGAGCGTGTATGGCCGGAATACCGTATCGGCCTACGCTTCGGCAAAGGGCGGACTGAAACTTCTGACCCAGAATATGTGCTGCGAGTGGGCAAAATATAATGTGCAGATTAACGGCATCGGTCCGGGATATATCGCCACCGATATAACGGCCGCCATCCGTGAGGGGAACCATCCGTTCAACGACCTGGTAATGACGCGAACACCGGCCGGGCGCTGGGGCGAACCCGAGGATGTAGGAAATGCAGCCCTGTTTCTCGCCTCCAAAGCAAGCGATTTTGTGAACGGCCATATATTGTATGTTGATGGGGGCATACTCGCCAACTTCGGATATGTTAAAGGGGAAAATAATGTATAAACTGATTGTCCTCCTCGCTCTGTGCGTAGGCTCTTTATTGACTTGTGAGGCAAAATCATCCTTTATTCTGAAGAACGATTTAGCCATTAACCGGACCAATGAACCCTTTGTTTTCAGCCGCGGGGAATTTGAGCACCGTTTTGGTGTGGGCAAGGCCGGGGAGGTACCGTTTTTGTTCGTAAAAGGGAAGCCGATCCCCACCCAAACCGATGATTTAAATGGGGATGGAAAGTGGGACGAGCTGGCGTTCACAGTGGATATGAAACCGGGCTCGAGCCTGAAATTATATGCTGTATGGATAGAGGCAAAAAAGGCGCCGGTATTTGAGAAAAGAACACAGGTATATCTGGGCGAAGAAAATAAAACCGGTGGTTTTACGGAAGTTACCGAGGCTGATGCCCCGCTGGGCCTGGCCGGGTTTCCGACTCATTATCAGGCGGAAGGTGTTGGTTGGGAAAATGACCGGATGGCCTTTCGCATCTATTTTGATTGCCGCAACACCAAGGACCTGTTCGGAAAACTCACTCCCGGCCTGATCCTAAAAAAGGCCGGATCACCCACCGAACCTACCTACCACGAGCTGGCTCCCTGGGGCATGGATATCCTTCATTGCGGCAGCTCGCTCGGAGCTGGCAGTCTGGCAATGCTGGAGGGCGACTCCCTGTACCGTCTGGGATCCACACCTGGATATCATTACAAAAAGATTACTGAGGGACCGGTACGCACTATTTTCGAGCTCACTTACCAAGGCTGGGAAGTTAATGGCCATAAATATGAAGCCAGTGAAAGAATCACGCTATGGATTGGAAAATATTGGTTTCAGTCGGAAGTGAGGATCCACGATTTCATCGGCGAAAAGCAGGTGGTCACCGGGATCACCACCACCAAGCTCGATCGCGACCCGCTACAGTTTCAGGCAAATGCTGATTATACAGCTATTCTCACCCACGGTAAGCAGTCGCTCAATAACGATATCCTCGCCATGGCGGTACTGGCTCCAACCAATGAAATTGGCAAAATTGCCCGTACCACGAATACCGATTTTTATAAGCTTGGATATCAGACAGTACCCGTGAAAAGCTTCAGTCAGGTGATTTCCGACACCTGGTATCTGAGTCAGAAAATTAAGAGCGAAAGTCCTTCTTTTCACTATTTCTTTGCGATGTGGGGATTGGAAAATCCGAAGTGGAACGAGGTGGATTCCGTAAAGAATTATATCCGTGAGGAGGCTGAGAAACTGAGCAGGCCGATTAGCATTTCGAAAGAATAACTATCCACAGATAACACAGATGACACAGATAAGAACAGAGCAATTATGAAGAAATTCGCAACCCTGGTTTTAATGATTTTCCTGGTTATTCCATGTTTTTCATTAGAGAAACCCGATAAGATATTTAAGAAAAGTGTGATTAAGAAAAGGATGGAGACCGCAGCTTTGTGGCAACTGGAGCATCCTAAACATGAACAGAACGACTGGACCAACGGGGCCTTTTTTGCGGGTGTGATGGCTGCCTGGGAAACCACCGGATCGAAAAAGCTTTATAAGGCGATGGTGGATATGGGCGAAACCAATAAATGGAAGCCGGCCGACCGTCTGCATCATGCCGATGACTATGCCATTTGCCAGACGTATATCGATATATACCGCATGGAAAAGGATCAAAAAATGATTCAGCCCACCATTGATTCGGTAAATAGAATGATGGCTGTTCCGTATAAGACAAAAGGTATTCAGAAGATTTGCTGGTGGTGGTGCGATGCCCTGTTTATGGCACCTCCGATGCTGGTGAAGCT
>CAIXHD010000054.1 GCA_903919065.1 uncultured Bacteroidota bacterium | reverse complement strand
TTGCCTTAATCAGTTCCTATGCCGGAACCGACTGCTGGTGGGAAAACGATAAGCCAAACGAAGATTATACCAATTTGTCATGCCAGCTGACCACTGCACTCGGCCTGGGTTTACAATGTTCTGATATGCATAAAAAGCTGATGAAAAAGTGGTTTGCCGGAAATGAGGAAATACTTGAAATCATTGATAATTGTTACCTGATACCTTATACAGCCACCTCGCAAAAAATCCTCGACAGATTAAAGCTTACGATCGATGGTAACCGGGTAACGGCTGATTTTAAAATCCTGCTGGTGAATGTCAGGGAAGGAACTTCCCAATCGTTAACTGGTCATGATGTTTTTGAGATTAACGGCAATGCAATTAAGGTGATTGCCCTTACGAAATGACAGGCAGATTTGGTATCGTGAATTGAAAGGTTGAGCCTTTTCCTTCTTCGCTTTCGACCCAGATCCGTCCTCCGAGCATCTCCACATAAGCCTTCGAAATTGAAAGTCCCAAACCGGCACCCTCTTTATTCTTGTCCGAAAAGGTGGTTCCCTGTATGAACCTTTCAAAAATCACCTTTTGTTTATTTTTGCTAATTCCGGAACCGGTATCCTGAACATAAAATTCCAGTAGAGACGGATAATTATCCGTCTGTGTGGTCCGATAATTATCCGTCTCTACAATTTTACATCCGAATTCAATATAGCCATGATCAGTAAATTTGATTGCATTCTTGATCAGGTTGATCATGATCGCATTAACTTTTTCCCGGTCAGTGGTTACTAAATTGAATTTTGCCGGTAAAGGATTTCCCGTCCTTATCTGAAGACCTTTCTGCTCAGCCTCTGGTTTGAAGAAATTCAGCAGAAATTCGAGCTGCTCATTGACATTTATTTCTGAACGGAATAATTCAACCTGTCCCGATTCTATTTTAGAAATGCTGATAATATTGTTGATCAGATTAAGCATTCGTATACCGCTTTTTTCAATGATCTGAAGATACTTATCGTGCTCTTCACCCACCAGGCCCGGTTCTTTTAACAGTTCAGCAAACCCCAGAATTCCATTCATGGGTGTCCGGATTTCATGGCTCATATTGGCCAGAAAAGCTGATTTAAGAATACTGCTTTCCTCTGCCGCCTCTTTGGCTTCCCGAAGTTCCTGCTCAGCATGCTTCCTGTCGGTAATATCGGTGACAATCCCATACCACAATGTGCTTCCATCTTCCAGCCTGGAAGGTCGTGAATGACAATGACGCCATCGTAGTCCCTGTTTGGGAAGAATTACCCGGAATTCACTTTCAAATAGTGTTTGTTTCAGGGCAGATTCTTTTATTAAATCCACCACTTTATCTAAATCTGCAGGATGGATCCGGTTAAAAGAAGGCGATGGGTCCACTTTGACCTGGTCGGCAGTCAACTCGAACATAACAGACAATCCTGAACTGACATAAGGAAAATTAGAATGACCATCGGGATAAAGGCGATACTGATAAACCATGCCAGGAACCTGTTCGGTTAAATTATTGAGCAGGTCGAAACTTTGCTGAAGCTCCTCCTCGGTCTTTTTTCGAGCGGAAATATCACTCATTATAATGCGGCATTCCGGAGGTCCGTTTTCAACCGGAAGCAACGTTGCAATCAGCCTGATCCAGATGAGATCACTATGGCCATATTTCATTTTTAATTCAAAAACCTGCGCGTTTCCTGACTCAAAAAGCTCTTTCCTGTGCAGATAGTATATGTCCTGATCATCATGAGTGATCAGGTTTTGTATGGACTAATTGATCAAGAGGTTTCGGTCTCTGCTCAGGATGATTCCGGCTGTGAGGTTTGCTTCCCTGATTATTCCTTTTTCATCTAAAGTAACATATCCAACAGGCGCGAAGTCATAAAGATCCATGTAACGCTCCTGTGTTTTTTCCAGTTCCAGCTGTGTTTTTTGAAGTTCGTCGTTCTGCAGTTCAAGCTCTATCTCGTGCACATACAACTCATGAATAACCGCCCGGATTTCTTCAGCCGACATGCTGTCCAGATTCTGGGGAAGCACTAATTTCTGCTCCAGCACTATTTGTTCGGCATGGTGCCTTAGCGGGTGGTGCGACTTAGGATTCATCAATTCTGTGTTTATTTATCTTCCGTTTTTTCTTTTGTCGCTATGGCATAAATCTCGCCGTCCTTGTTTATAAGGGCAGTGGAAGTAATCCAAAGACTGATCATGCTACCATCTTTATCAAGCCTCCCGGCTTCATATGTTTTCATTATTCTGCCTTCCCTTAGTTCCTGAACCTGGTTCTGCCAAATACTTTGTTGCTGAAGGGGAAGCATGTCGCGGATATTCATGGATAAAGCTTCTGATTCGGTCCATCCGTAAATCCGGGTTGCAGCCGGATTCCAGGCTAAGAATCTTCCGGTGAGGTCTATTACTGTGAGTGCATCGTCAGATTCATTAACAATAATACCCAGGCGGTTAAGAGCAATTTCGCTCTCTTTCTGGATTTTATGTGCCATCTTAACCTCGGTGATATCAGTAAATGTAATGACTGCACCTTCAATTACATTGTCGAGAGTCCTGTAGGGCAGAATTCTCATCATGTAAAATTTACCGACGGAGGTCTGAACTTCTACCTCTTTGGGAATTAGAGTATCTAGCACTGTCTCAGCGTCTTTTGCCATGTTGTTATAACCGATGAGGTTTGAAACCACATGGGCAACAGGCCTGTTGACATCGCCGGGAATAAGGTTGATAATATGGGTAGCTGCAGGGGTATACCTTAATATCCGAAGCTGGTGATCGATAAATACAGTGCCGATACCAGTTCCGGCAAGAAGGTTGTTCATATCGTTATTAACCCTCGATAAATCGACAACCTTATTATGTAATTCAGCATTAACGGTGGCCAGCTCTTCATTGATCGACTGAAGTTCCTCTTTTGATGTTTCGAGTTCTTCATTGGAAGATTGCAGTTCTTCATTAATGGACTGCATCTCTTCGTAGGAGGATTTTAAATCTTCGTTGGATGTTTCCAGTTCCTCATTAGCCGATTGCAGGTATTCCTCTTTTGCCAGTAACTCCTGGTTCAATGCCAGGATCTGTGCATCAGTATCCAGATTTTTATGCAGTGTTGAGGTCGGCAGGTTTTTGGCTTCAACAATCTGAGGCATTGATTCCTCAAGGATAATCAGAAATAATGGCGAATCGGCAAACGGATTAATTCCTGGCAGTATATCTGTCGACACTCCTTTCTGCACCGGGCAAACCTTTAAATTAACCAAGGTAAGGTTGTCGCCATCGCTGATACGGATTCCTTTTGATTGTACCAGCTGATTTGATACAACGGCCTTATGAAGTGATACTGTCAAGTCATGCCTGAGCCCCGTTCGGGCCATTTTAAGAATATTATTTATGCCGGCTTCGCCCTGCGATAACTCCAGAAATTTCCCGGTATGTCCATGCAGGTAAATAATATCTCCCCGGCTGTTAACCAGGATGCCGGCCACCTCGATCTGCTGGAGAAGGGTTTGCTCGGTAATTTCACGCAATGGTACCTTGATGGTCATTGCGGACTTTCCCGGAGTCCTGATATCTGTCAGTCCTGGCAATGTGCGCGACGAAAGAAACTGGCCGGGAGATTCAATTGATTTCCTGTTGAAATCTTCTTTGCGCTTGTATAATTTCACTTTGCGGTCGATAACTGAAAATATCTCACTAAAATCACCTATGGATTCTGAACTCCCGAGAAAAAGTATTCCTCCGGGATTAAGTGCATAATGGAATAGTGGAATAAGCTTTTTCTGCAAATTGCCGCTCATATATATCAGAAGGTTGCGGCAGCTGATCAGATCAATCCTGGAAAATGGAGGATCCTTTATCAGGTCCTGTTCGGAAAATACCAGGGTGTCACGAATGGTTTTATTGATGCGATAGGTGCTGGTCTCCGTATTTGCCACGAAGAACCGGCTCAGCCGTTCAGGGGTAACATCTGCAATTATGCTTGACGGATAAATCCCCGCCCGGGCGATAGAAATAGCATTACTGTCGATATCGGTGGCGAATACCTGAAACAGGTAACTTTCCTTTACAACCTCCATGTATTCATGCAGAAGGATGGCAATGGAATAGGCCTCCTCACCGGTAGAGCAGCCCGCTACCCATACCCTGATCAAAGATCCTGGTGGTTTGTTCCCGAAAAGGCCGGGGATGACCTTGTTTGCAAATGTTGAAAAAAACTCAGGGTCGCGGAAAAAACTGGTTACTCCGATCAGCAGATCGCGAAACAGAATCTTTACCTCTTCATCATATTGCTGCAGATACCGAACATATCGGTCGAGCGAATTTATTTGCTGAACAGCCATCCTCCGCTCAATACGCCGGCTGATAGTCCCGGGTTTGTATTGTGAAAAGTCGTGACCGGTTTGTGCACGCAGCAGGACAAAGATCTTGTTCCGCAGATTCTCTCCTAACTGAATATGAGAATCGGGGTCCTGAGGTAACCGTTCGGAGGTATGCGTGACATAGGATATCAGCTTTTCAGCCATCTCACTTGGGGGCAGAATAAAATCAACGAGACCGGTGGACGTTGCGCTGGACGGCATTCCTTGATATTCAGCAGATTCCGGCGACTGAACAATGGCCAGCCCTCCTTCCCCCTTGATGAGTTTCAAGCCAAGTGTCCCATCAGTTCCGGTTCCTGAAAGAATAATGCAGATGGCATTGCTTCCCTGGTCCTGCGCAAGCGACCGGAAAAAGAAATCGATGGGAAGGCGCTGATGCCTGTTGCCGGAAGGCTCAATCAACTGGAGACTGCCATTGAGCAGAGCCATGTCGCGATCGGGGGGAATTATATATACACAGCCTGGAGCGACTTTCATACCGTCCACAACCTCAAAAACCTTCATTTTCGTAAACCGGCTGATAATCTCTGCCAGCATGCTTTTATGGTCAGGAGCCAGATGCTGGATCAGGATATATATGCCATTCCTGTAATTCCATCTTCAGGCATTCCCCTGAAAAAAGCTTCGAAAGCTGCCAGCCCGCCAGCCGACGCTCCAATGCCAACTATCGGAAAGCCTGCGGATTCGCTTGGGTCGGCCGAAGGCTCTTTTTCAGTTGTTTCTTTACTAATTTTCTTTTTTGTCCTCATCGATGGACTACTAAGTATGGGTGGTTATGCAAGATACGATGAATTTTGCTAATATTGCCACATCACAAACAGATTCATGCCATGGAAATCCGGAATGCAATCCTCGCAGTTTTATTACCAGGCCTATGGTTTTTCGCTCTCCCCAAAACGCAGGCTCAGGTTACCGATGGAGAAAAACATTTGAGAAATATTAGTCTCGATGGAACAACCGGTTGGAAAACAGAGAATAACCTCACCATTTCATTTTCTCAGGTTTCTTTGACGAACTGGTCGGCTGGCGGACAAAACTCCATGTCCGTGAATGGCCGGTTTAATGGTTTTTACAATTATAAAAAAGAGAGAATGGCCTGGGACAACCAGGTTGATCTCGGATATGGCCTCCTGAAACAAGGTAAAACTATCTGGCAAAAGACCGACGATCGCTTTGAATTAATGTCGAAATTGGGTTATCGGCTGTCAGAATCACTCAACCTGGCTGGCCTGGCCAACTTCAAATCGCAATTTGCTCCGGGATATAGTAAGCCGGAAGGGGGAACACGAATTTCTGATCTTTTTTCTCCCGCCTATTTTCTGGGAGCGGTGGGGGTCGACCTGAAAAAGGGAGATAATTTTACGCTTTTCGCTTCTCCGATAACCACAAAAATGACCTTCGTCTTAAACGATAGTCTTTCCAAGGCCGGCTCATTTGGCGTTGATCCCGGTAAAAATTTCAGGGCTGAACTCGGGGGTTACATTCGAATGATGTGGAAGCATGAGCTGATGAAAAATGTTGGGCTTCAAACCAAGCTCGACCTGTTCTCCAATTATTTGAAAGATCCGCAATACATCGATGTAAACTGGGAAGTGCTGGTTAATATGAGAATCAATAAGTATTTCTCGGTGAACATCAACACCCTCCTGATTTACGACCATGATATTATTATCGGGAAGGATACCAACGCTGATGGTACCATGGACAGTTTCAAACCCCGGGTTCAGTTTAAAGAACTGTTCGGACTGGGACTTGCGTTTACTATCAAGAAATAAAATTCCCTTATTTCTTTTTTGATTTTACCTTATCCAGAGTTTCGGCCACCCGAAACTCTGTTATCATCCTGATAAGATCGTAAGGAATTGGTTCGCTGAGCGGAAACTGAACTGACCCTTTTCCACTGGTCAATCCTGCCAGCTGAATCTATGGTATTGCCTTGTAATTTTTCAATTTAGGTGCTATTATTGCCTTGTATTATTATAAAATAATGTGTAATATTGCCTTGTATTTATGAAAAAAGGTCATGTATATTCCAAGAAAAGTTGATACTGAGCTTGAAAAGTGGAGGATGGGGGATAAGCACAAGCCACTGCTGATCAGGGGCGCCCGACAGGTGGGGAAAACCGGTGCCATCAGAAAGTTCAGTGAGAAATTTGATAATTATATAGAAATCAATTTCGAAGAAACACCCCGGCTAAAATCGCTCTTCGCAGATGACTTGAATCCGCTATCCATTTGTGAGAAAATAGCTGCCATTTTTAAAACCAGTGTCATTCAGGGGAAAACCCTGCTCTTCTTCGATGAGGTTCAGGAATGTAAGGAAGCTATATCTTCGTTGCGTTTTTTTTATGAAAAGATGCCTGGATTGCATGTCATTGCTGCAGGCTCATTACTCGAATTTGCTTTGGCTGAAATTCCGACGTTTGGCGTAGGCAGGATCCGGTCGATGTTCATGTATCCGTTGAGTTTTTCGGAATTTCTTATCGGAATGGGGGAGTCCAGGCTTCTCGATTTAGTAAGGGCTGCGGGTCCCACCCAGCCAATGAATGAAGCGCTTCATGCCAGGTTGATTGAGCTGATCCAAAAATTTATTTGTCTTGGAGGTATGCCTGAAGTTATTGCCGGTTTTATTGAAACCGGCGACCTTAATTATTGTCAGCAGTTGCTTAACGACCTTGTTATATCGATCCAAAGGGATTTTGCTAAATACAGGAAGAAAGTTCCTGCTTCACGGTTGCAAGAAGTGTTTCAATCAGTTGTGATGCAGGCAGGTACAAAGTTTGTTTATTCAAAAGCATGTGTTCAGGCTAATCATTATCAGGTGAAGGAGGCACTTCAAATACTGATAATGGCCGGACTTGTTATTCCGGTCACTCATAGCCCTTCCAATGGGTTGCCATTGGGCGCTGGAAAGAAAGACAGTAAACAAAAAATGCTCCTATTTGATATCGGAATTTTTCAACGCCTTCTTGGTCTTGATCTGGCAGATTTCCTGCTGTCGAAGAAATTCGATGCTATAAATAAAGGAAATGTAGCTGAGCAGTTTGTCGGGCTTGAGTTGTTGAAATCCGAATCCTGCTATGAGGATCCCGTGCTGTATTTTTGGCATCGGGAGGCAAAAAGTAGCAATGCTGAAGTTGACTATGTTACTTCTATTGCACAGCAAATTGTACCGATCGAAGTTAAAGCGGGAACAAAAGGTTCCATGCAGAGCCTCTTTTTGTTTTTAAAAGAAAAAGAGATCAGCAAAGGGATACGCATCTCAAATGAAAATTTTTCCTCTTATGATCCCATTGAAGTGTACCCGTTATACGCGATTGAAAATTTAAGACGTTTTCCGTAGAGCCTCATTGGCCTTTTTTAATTCCAGCTCCAGCTTTTTTGCAATGGTGATATCATTAAACGTAATGACCAAACCGTCAATGCGGTCATCCAAAGTCCGGTATGGCATGATACGAACACTATACCATCTTCCGTCCCTGGTGGAAATAGCTGTTTCAATGGAAGTCAGGGATCTTAAAACCTGGCTGGCATGAATGCCTATCTCGGGGTAATTCAAATCGTTTACCTGATCGGTAAACGGTCGTCCGATATCCGATTGACGAAGCTTAAAGATATCGGTAATCTGATCGGTGAACCGGCGGATATTCAAATTGCGGTCGAGGAACAATGTGGCAATCTCAGTGCTGTTGAGTAGATTCTTCATATCGTCCGAGGCCCGGAGATAATCATTTATCTTGCTTTGCAACTCAATATTTACCGTTTGCAATTCCTCATTCAGGCTTTGCATTTCTTCTTTCGAGGTGGTCAGCTCCTCATTGGTCGACTGGAGCTCCTCATTGGTTGATTGCAGTTCCTCGTTGGTCGATTTTAGTTCTTCCTGTGAGGTTTGCATCTCTTCGCGCATGGCCTGGATTTCTTCTTCTTTGCCGTGCAGTTCGTCTTCTGCCATTTTTGTTTTTGCAGAATAATAGGTCTTCCCTTTTTTGATATTCTCTGAATCAGGGGCAAAAGGTGCGGCGACATCTGTAAAGACGATCATAATCATTCCTTTTAAAGACTGAGGACTATCGATACGCTGAACAGTTATATTCACATATTGGGTGCCTCCGCCTGTCCCGACTTTTATGCCATGCAGGATCACCGGATCGAAATTTTGCAGTGCTTTTCGGAATGCACCCGGGATTGCCTGACGAAATTCATCGCGAAGCATGGCAAAAATATTCAGATTGGCTTTTCCCGCGACCGGGTCAATATATTTTCCCGTTCGGCCGGTGATGTAAATTATATCGCCCTGCTGGTTTACCAGCATGCTGGCTGGAGAATAACGCTGGATAACTATCTGGTCAGTAAGTGTTTGTATGTTTTCGGCAGTCTTAAAGGATTTTTTCTCTGTCCCAGGTGTTTTCGGCGCAAAATAGGACGTTGGCAGCTCTATTTTCCCAACGCTAACAGGTGCCGGGTCCCGTTTGTAAATTTTCAACCGGGGTTCCACGGCCAGGAATCCATTTTTATCAATGCCTATAGTTTCGGAGGTACCCAAGATTAACAAACCCTCGGAATTGAGACTGTAATGGAAAAGATCGATCAGTTTGTTCTGCAGCTCCGCTTCCATGTATATCAGCATATTCCGGCACGACAAAATGTCGAGTTTCGTAAATGGTGCATCTTTAATCACATTCTGAGGCGCAAATACCACCATTTCCCGGATGGAGGAAGTGATTTGGAAGGAATCACCCACAGCGGTGAAAAATCGGGTAATCCGTTCTTCATTAACATCAGCAACAATATTTTTGGAGTATACCCCCTTTCGGGCCCGTTCGATTGCTTCCTGATCGAGATCCGTGGCGAATATCTGTAATGATAAATTCTTGGGTTTCCTTAATTTTTCATAAGCTTCCCTGAAAATTATCGCCAGCGAATAGGCCTCTTCACCCGTTGAGCAGCCTGTTACCCAGGCACGCAGCACATAACCCTGGGGTAATTGGTCCAATAATTCAGGAAGAGTTTTATTAAGGAGTTCATTCCATACGTTAGGATCGCGAAAAAAATTGGTGACGCCGATCAATAATTCTTTGAAAAGCAGTTCGATTTCTTTAGGGTTTTCCTGTAAAAATCGAACATAATCCTGAATCCGGTCGAGCTGATGGATGCTTTTTCGCCTTTCGATCCGGCGAATAAGCGTGTTCTTTTTGTACAGGGAAAAGTCATGCCCGGTTTGCTGCCGAAGGAGAATGATGATTTTATCGAGACTACTTTTGGCTTTATCCTCCAATTCAGATTCAGTTTTACCCGACGGGTAGAGCCTCAGGCAATCCACCAGCTTTATTGGCAACTGATCTGCCGGTGCTATAATATTGGCCATAACGGCAGCGATAGCACTCCTTGGCATGCCGTCGAATTTGGCTGATTCGGGGGACTGCACCAAGACGAGACCGTTTTGTTCCTTGATGGATTTTACCCCTAAGCTGCCATC
>CAIXHD010000053.1 GCA_903919065.1 uncultured Bacteroidota bacterium | reverse complement strand
GATTGTTAACAAGGTAATTCTGGCCGCTACGGCCCGTCACGCTGCCCGTAAGGCCCGTGAACTCGTTCAGAGGAAGAATGTGTTAACCGGATCTGGATTGCCCGGAAAACTGGCCGACTGTTCGAATAATGACCCCGAGACATGCGAGCTTTACCTGGTGGAGGGAGATTCCGCCGGTGGTACGGCTAAACAGGGCCGCGACCGTCAGTTTCAGGCTATTCTGCCGCTCAGGGGTAAAATCCTGAACGTTGAAAAAGCCATGCAGCACCGGATTTACGAAAACGAAGAAATCAAGAATATTTTTACCGCTCTGGGTGTCAGCATCGGCACCGACGAGGATAGTAAAGAGGTTAATCTCGAGAAACTAAGGTATAATAAGGTAATTATTATGACGGATGCTGACGTTGACGGCAGTCATATTACCACACTTATACTTACCTTCTTTTTCAGGTATTTGCATTCACTGATTGAACAAGGACATGTTTACATTGCCACTCCACCGTTATTCCTGGTGAAAAGGGGTAAGGTGGAACGTTATTGCTGGACGGATGCCGAACGCGAAGCTCTCACCCTGGAATTGGGTGGTGGCAAAGAGGGCGGAGTTCACATCCAGCGTTACAAAGGTTTGGGAGAGATGAATGCCGAGCAACTTTGGTCAACCACTATGAATCCCGAGTTCCGCACATTACGTCAGGTAACCATAGATAATGCCGCTTCTGCCGACCGTACATTCTCCATGCTGATGGGTGACGAAGTGGCTCCTCGTAGGGAATTCATTGAGAAAAATGCGAAGTACGCGAAGATTGATGTTTAAAGAAAAGTATTAAGTAGTAAGGTTAAAGCTGACAGCTTGAAGAAAGAAAAGCTGTCAGCTAAGAAAAGCTGTCAGCTTTGTACTTCTACCTCTCCTTCGAAGACCTTAACTGCCGGACCTTCGAGCCAAACATCTGTAAAGTGACCCGATTCCAGTTGCTTGTATGATACTTTTAGCTGGCCGCCAAGCGTTACACAGTCATATCCGGAAAAATCACTTTTGAAAGTCCATTCGGCAGCGAGGGCTGAGGCAACATTGCCAGTTCCGCAGGCAAGTGTTTCACCTTCCACTCCCCGTTCATAGGTTCTTACGTGTAAGACCTGCCCGGTAACTTTGCAAAAATTAACATTAGTGCCGGCAGGTGCAAATTGCTCATGGTACCGCAGCATTCTTCCGGCAGTTTCAATATCAATGGATTCCAGATCTTCAACAAATACCACCAGATGAGGAACTCCTGTGTTCAGGAAACAGGCTTTATCAGTTACTGATGGCTGGAATGCAGGGATACTGACTAATTTGATCTGATCAACATCAACCATGTGGAGCCTGATCCAATCTTCCCGGACAACGATTGCTTCATGTGGGCCATCAGTGGTCAGAAATGTTGTTTTATTTGAGAATAAGCCAGATTTTGAGGTCATTGCAGCAATGCATCTTCCACCGTTGCCGCACATTTCCGCGGAGTTGCCATCCGAATTGTAATAAATCATTTCGAAATCGAATTCTTTTGATGGACCGACCAGCATCAGCCCATCAGCACCTATGCCAAAATGTCGGTCGCATAACAGTCTGATCTGTTCAGACTTAAGGGTTACAAAGGGTTTCATCAGATTGTCAATAATGATGAAATCATTGCCGGCTCCCTGCCATTTTTGGAAATGTATAGTAGTCATACTGTTAACGTCTGTTAAGGAAATCCGACAATAGAATTAAGTTTTGTTAAAGTTCAGCCTCTCAATGCAACTCTTCACGATATTTGAACGTTCTAAATGCAAATAGGCATTGTTTTTGAAAACATGGTAAAGTGAACAAAATTTAGTCAACAATACAAAATTGTAAAAATTATGAACTCGAAAAGAATCTTAGGGACATTGCTGATCGCAATTGTTGGCAGTCTGATCGGAATAGGTATTTATTCCAGGTTTGATCATGGTAAAACTATTATCGTACAAAAGGGACCCTCAGCCCCTATACAAAATACGGGCTTGAATTCCCCGACTTATTCAGCTCCTGATTTCAGGCTAGCGGCTGAGAAATCAGTACATGCCGTGGTACACGTTAAAGTAGTGAGCCAGGTAAAGCAGTTAGGATATGACAGTCCAATGGACTATTTTTTCGGAAATCCAAGAACCTTCAACCGTGAGATGACCGGCTTTGGTTCCGGTGTAATCATCGACCAGGAAGGGCATATCGTCACAAATAATCATGTGATCGATGGTTCGAACAGTATTGAGGTAACTTTAAACGACGGCCGGATTTTGAAGGCAGAAGTCGTTGGACGTGATCCCCAAACGGATATTGCAGTGATCAAAATTAAAGCGGATAACCTGCAAAGCCTGGCATTTGGTAATTCCAATGATTTGCAGGTGGGTGACTGGGTTTTGGCGGTTGGTAATCCTTTTAACCTGACTTCAACAGTTACTGCCGGAATTGTCAGTGCAAAAGGAAGGTGGGAGCTGGATATTTTGAGCAAGGATGGCAGAACACCAAATCAGTTACGGGGGCAAGGCCAAAATCCGCGGGGACAGACACTGAATCAGCCAAAGAGTGGTATCGAATCCTTTATACAGACAGATGCTGCCGTGAATCCGGGCAACAGTGGAGGAGCATTGGTGAACCTGAATGGGGAACTGATCGGAATTAACACGGCTATAGCCTCCCAGACCGGATCCTATACCGGTTATTCCTTTGCAATACCTGCAACCATTGCCAGAAAAGCTGTTAGCGATATCATTGAATTTGGTGAAGTTAAACGTGTTATCATTGGAATTCAGGGGGGTACGGTGGTTCCGGAAACAGTAGAAAAAGAAAATTTGAAAGTTAATAAGGGCGTATATGTTCTCGATATTACTCTGGATGGCGGAGCTCAGAAAGCAGGGTTAAAATCAGGTGACGTAATTGTCGCATTGGATGGAGTTAAAATAAATTCCATGGGAGAACTGCAGGAGCAATTGGCACCGCACCGTCCGGGTGAAAAAGTTATGGTCACCGTAAACCGCAAAGGTGATGAAAAAGATTTTGAGATCACCCTGAAAACAGCTACCGGTGAATCCAAAACGGTGGGGGCATCGGAATTCTGGGCATACCTGGGAGCAGATCTGGAAAAAGTCAGTGATAAAGATTTGGAAAAGCTCAATATCAATGGAGGAGTCCGCGTTACCAAGATCCATGAGGGTAAATTCAAATCAGCAGGCATCCCTGAAGGTTTTGTAATTACCAATATTAACAGGGCAGAGGTTAATGATGTTCAGGATGTAAAAGCCATTATCGAGCGAATCACCGGTGGAGTTTTCATCGAAGGTGTCGGTACCGATGGTAAAAATGATTATTATTTCAGAAAATAGGTTAATCTGATCACGAATAATGGCTGCCGGAAATCCTCCGGCAGCTATTGTTTTTGGGCTAATTGTATTGGTTTGAAACCTTTTTGGAATATAGACGTTAAAGGTCTATCTTTGCGCACGTTTTTTTCAGGAAAATCATTTTATGAGGCAGCTAAAAATAACAAAGTCCATCACCAATCGTGAGAGTGCATCGCTCGATAAGTATTTGCAGGAAATTGGTAAGGAAGAACTCATTACAGTAGAAGAAGAAGTTGAATTGGCTCAACGAATCAAGAAAGGCGACCAGAAAGCACTTGAAAAACTTACAAAAGCCAACCTTAGATTTGTTGTTTCAGTAGCCAAACAGTATCAGAACCAGGGATTAAGTTTACCTGACCTGATTAATGAAGGAAATCTCGGTTTAATAAAGGCTGCTGAAAAATTCGATGAAACCCGAGGTTTTAAATTTATCTCATACGCAGTATGGTGGATTCGCCAGTCTATCCTTCAGGCTTTGGCCGAGCAATCAAGAATTGTAAGGCTTCCGCTGAACCAGGTTGGCTCACTGAATAAAATCAATAAGGCGTATTCCCGTTTTGAGCAGGAAAACGAGAGAAAACCATCTGCAGAGGAACTTTCCATTGTTCTTGATTTACCGGCAGAGAAAATCTCCGATACCCTCAGGGTTTCGGGACGTCATATTTCAGTTGATGCTCCATTCGTTGAGGGAGAAGCCAATTCATTGCTTGATGTTTTAATCAATGATGATTCGCCTAACGCAGATCATGCCCTTATCAATGAATCTCTCAGCCGTGAAATTGACCGTGCTCTTGCCACTCTGACTGAACGCGAACAGGATATTATCAAGCTTTTCTTCGGGATTGGATGTTCAGAAATGACGCTTGAGGAAATTGGTGAAAAATTTGGGCTCACCCGAGAGCGTGTTCGCCAGATTAAAGAAAAGGCTATTAGGCGTTTAAGGCATACTTCACGCAGTAAACTGCTGAAGACCTATTTAGGATAACCTGATATTTATTTTCAGGCTCCTTTAATTTTCTTTTCAATTTCGTACATCTCGTCACGCAATCGTGCAGCTTCGATAAAGTCGAGGTCTGCAGCTGCTTTTTTCATCATCGCCTTAGTTTGTACCAGCAAGTGTTCCAATCCTGATTTATCCATGTACTTGATTATCGGATCTGCAGCAATGTCCGGCTTATCTCTTTCGAAGTAAGCCTTCTTGCCAGGTTTATATTGTAACTCAGCCATGCCTGTCCGCTGAGCCTTGATGATCTGCTGGGGAGTAATATCGTTTTCTTCGTTATATTTTAACTGCTTGATGCGTCGGCGGGTGGTTTCGTCAATGGCCCTTTTCATGCTATTCGTAATCCTGTCGGCATACATGATTACCAGTCCGTTCAGATTTCTGGCAGCACGTCCGGCGGTTTGAGTCAGACTTACCTCAGATCGTAAAAATCCTTCTTTATCTGCGTCCAGGATGGCAACCAGAGATACTTCGGGAAGGTCCAATCCTTCACGCAAAAGGTTTACTCCGATGAGAACATCAAATGCACCGCTTCTCAATCCTGCAATTATTTCCACCCGTTCAAGTGTCTCCACATCGCTGTGTATATATCTGCAATTGATGTTTATTTTACTCAGATATTTGGAGAGTTCTTCAGCCATTCTTTTGGTCAGTGTTGTGACCAAAACCCTTTCATGCAACTTAATACGCGAACGTATTTCACCAAGCAAGTTGTCAATCTGGTTGCCTGAAGGTCTAACTTCAATGACAGGGTCGGGTAAACCTGTAGGGCGAATAACCTGTTCAACGACAACTCCTTCTGTTTTTTCAAGTTCGTACGGAGCGGGAGTTGCCGACATGAAAATAGTCTGGCTTGTAATTGCTTCCCATTCATCAAATTTCAAAGGACGATTATCCATTGCCGCCGGCAGACGGAAACCGTATTCCACCAGGTTTAGTTTTCTGGAACGATCGCCGCCATACATTGCCCGGATCTGAGGAATAGTTACATGGCTCTCATCGACCACCAGTAGGAAATCTTGCGGGAAATAGTCCAGGAGGCAGAAGGGTCGGGTGCCCGGTTCGCGGCCGTCGAAATACCGGGAATAGTTCTCGATTCCTGAGCAGTGACCCAGTTCGCGAATCATCTCCAGATCAAATGTGGTCCGTTCTTCCAGCCTTTTTGCTTCCAGATATTTCCCGATCTCCTTAAAATAGGTGGTCTGAAGAACCATGTCATCCTGAATTTTATGGATCGCGGATTTAATTCTTTCTTTCGTGGTCACAAAAATCGTCGCCGGATAAATCGTAAGCGTCTCCGGCTTTTCAATCGAATAGCCTGTCAGCGGGTTAATAATTTCCAGGCTTTCAATCTCATCTCCCCAGAAAATAACACGATAAGCTACATCGCCATAGGCAATATGTACATCAATAGTATCGCCGCGGACCCTGAAGTTCCCATTGGTGAATTCGATCTCATTCCGGCTGTAAAGACTATCAACCAGCATGTGGAGAAACTTATTCCTTGAGAGCGTCTGGCCTTTTTGAATGGTAATTGTATTCTTATGAAAGTCATCAGGATTGCCGATTCCATAAATGCAACTGACTGATGCTACTATAATTATATCTCTTCGTCCAGATAATAATGAGGAGGTTGATCTGAGGCGCAACTTCTCTATTTCATCATTTATCGAAAGATCCTTTTCAATATAAGTGTCGCTTACAGGCAGGTAAGCTTCCGGCTGATAATAATCGTAATAGGAAATAAAAAACTCGACAGCATTTTCAGGAAAAAAGGCTCTGAACTCTTCGTAAAGCTGAGCGGCCAGAGTTTTATTGTGGCTCAGAACGAGCGTAGGGCGCTGAACCTGCTGAATCACATTGGCAATGGTGAAAGTTTTTCCCGAACCGGTAACGCCAAGCAAAGTCTGATAGGGAAGGTCACTGGTAACCCCTTCAACCAACTGCCGGATTGCTTCGGGCTGATCACCTGTCGGGACGAATTCGGAGGTTAATTTAAATTCCATGGGGGTATCGGGTATGGGGGTATCGGGTATGGGGGTATGGGGTATGGGGTATCGGGTATCGGGTATCGGGTATCGGGTATCGGGTATCGGGTTCCCGCTTCCGCGGGAATGACAAAAAAGGGCTTTATCTATTATTAAACAACGTAATTGAGTTCATAATATTGGATGGAGGGCGTTCGTGAGCCAGTTCGTTTGCCATAAATTCCATGTATGGTTTAACATATTCGAAAAACGATTTGTATCCTTCGCACAGCCAGTTCAAACCGGGCTTTCCATCGGCCGTTTCAGCAATGCGACTCTTGGGACAGCCGCCATGACAGGCGAATCTGACGTCACACTGCAGGCATTGACGAGGCAAGTTATCTCGCTTGTCCTTGCCAAACTGTATTTGTCGGCCTGAGGCCATCATTTCACCCATCGGGGTCTCCATGATATTCCCGAGCAGAAATTCAGGATACACAAAATGATCACAAGAATACAGATCCCCGTTATGCTCCATAACTGCAGCTTCGCCGCAGGTTTCAGCAAATACGCATAACCCGGGAGGGGCTCCGACCCAGTTGGCCAGAGTGACATCGAAAAGTTGGACAAAAACTTTTCCTACATCGTTTCGTACCCATTCATCAAATATTGTAATCATGAATTTTCCGAATTGCTTTGACCTTATCGACCAATCCGTTAATTGAGCCGGGTCAGTGTATTCTGGCGAAACGAGTGTCAGCCCATCAGCAGGAGTGGTTTTTGAACGTCGTTCCACTATCGGAATAAACTGGATAAATCCGCTGCCGATTTTTTTCAGAAAACGGTAAACTTCCAGTGGCTTCATAACATTTGCATCATTGATTACAGACAGGGTATTAAAATCCACCCGAAACCTTTTAAGCAACCGGATTCCCTTCATAACTTCCTGATGGGTTGGTTTTCCTGCTTTTGATTTGCGGTATTTGTTATGTATCTCCTCCGGACCATCGATAGAAATGCCTACGAGGAAATTGTTTCTCTTGAAAAACCGGCACCAATCCTCAGTGAGCCTGGTTCCGTTAGTCTGAAAGGCATTGTCGATCTTCTTGCTGCCTTTGTATTTCGTTTGCAGTTCAACCGCTTTTTCAAAGAATTCAAGGCCTAAAAGAGTGGGCTCACCGCCCTGCCAGGTAAAAGTCACCAAAGGAACTTCCTGCGCTTCAATGAACTGCTTGATATAGCTTTCAAGAAGTTCATCAGTCATTTTGAAACTGCCGCTTTCTGTATACAATTTCTCTTTTTCCAGATAATAGCAGTAGGTACAGTTAAGATTACAAACAGGGCCAATGGGCTTGGCCATTACCATAAATGATTTTGGCCTGGTTACCTTGATGGCATCACTCAGGGTTAGCGTCTTATTTTTATCGAATCGAGGCATGATGCGAAGTTAGAAACATCGTCATTAATGCAAATTAATTTTATAGTTTGGAGGAAAATTAAACCTATGTTTCTTTATTTTCAATTGCCCGTTAAAGTTTTGCTTTCGATTTTGGTCACCATGAGTCCGATGGTCCCAAATGATACGGTTTCAGTTCGCTGGTCACCAAAAGGGGAGAAACTTCTGTTAACAGAATCAAAAGCCGGGTTGTCGACCGAATTTTCCCTGGGGCCAAAGGATCTTGGCCAGGTGAAACTTATTTTATCTAAAAGTAAAGATGCGTTGTACCCCGATTTGTTACAAGGAGACTGGAATCACAATGGCAGTCTGGCTGACGATTCAGTAATCCGGACTGTTCCTAAGGAAACCCGTGGCAAAATGTGGTCCTCCTTTTCTGCGTCCATCGATATACCTGTTAAAGATCCTGTTTCAGGTAAACAGGTTATTAATCCGTATCCGCTGAATTTATGGTATGTGTATGATCCTGTTGAACCTGATGCCGAGAAGGTGATCCGATATTCACGTCGTGGCTGGATGCAGGGCTCATTCGAAACTGATAGTTTACAGGGGCTTATACTCCTTACAGAGATGCAGATGGATGGTGTTTATGACAGCCTCGACAGTTGGGCGCTCGCCTTGAAAACCAGTCCAAAAGATTTGTACGGAACAAATTCAAAAGCGTGCACGGATCACGCCTGGTTAGGGGATCGGGCATTTAAAATAGCTGAAATCGATCCTTCAGGGCGAAGAGTAAAGCTGGTCAGTTTCAATCCGGGCATGAGCCAGGAAGATGAAGCTGTTTCAAGGGACATGATGGCGGTCGATCGCCAGGCGGCTCATTCAGGAAAAAGCGTGAATTTTTCGCATGATTACAAGGCTGCATTAAAGGAGGCAAAGTCTCAGTCCAAACCCATGCTCATTGATTTTGAAACCACCTGGTGCGGACCTTGCAAGCAGATGGATCAATGGGTTTACAATGCGGACCTGGTTGTAGCAAAATCAGTTAGCCTGGTTTCGGTTAAGGTTGACGGTGATGATAACCGCGATTTGGTGAAACAATTTAAGGTGAATGCTTATCCTACAATTATCCTGGTTGGGAGCGATGGAAAAGAGTTAAGAAGGTTGGTCGGATATCAATCTGTTAATCAGATGGTCGCATTTTTATCGCTTTAAATACTTTATATCGATATTTTGCTTGTTTTATGGTAATTAATTAAAAAAGAATAATCTTTGTTTATACATTTAACTAACCTACTCCCTTTACTATGAACATTTTTGTTGCAAAGTTAAGCTCTGACACCAAAGGTGATGACCTGCAGGGGCTTTTCGAAACCTACGGCCGCGTGGATTCGGCTAAAGTAATTATTGATCGCGATACCAACCAGTCAAAAGGGTTTGGTTTCGTTGAGATGTCTGATGATAGTGAAGCTCAGGCCGCAATTGACGGTCTGAACGAGACTGATTTTAAAGGTAGCCGAATCGTTGTAAAAGTGGCTCGTCCACGTACTGAAGGACCCTCCGATGGACCCAGGAGACCTAATCCTAGATTCAATAATCGATAAACATTTTATTAAAAAGGCGGGTGACCGCCTTTTTTTATATCAATCCGGTCAGCAGGTAGCCCGACCATCCAACGATCCAGGCAAGAAAAGTCATATATACCACCATGAAAGCTGACCATTTCCATTTGCCTGATTCCCGGCGAATGGCAGCCAGAACAGCTATACAAGGGACATATATCAGGACAAACAGCATAAATGCCAGTCCTGCTCTAAGACTGAAAACCGGAGAACCTTTCAGTTTCCCGGAGGTGTGTTTTGATTGCATCATGCGATTTTGCACCGATGCATTCGGATCGCCATCCTGATAAAGCACTCCTATTGTGCTCACCACAACTTCTTTAGCAGCAATTCCGGAAAGCACGGCTACCGACATTTTCCAGTCGAATCCCAATGGGGCCATAACAGGCTGAACAGCTCTTCCGATATGTCCGATGGCAGAACCTTCCAGTTGAATGGATTTATTATCTGAGATTCTCGGGAAATACCCCAAAGCCCAGATAACTATTGAGGCTATCAGTATAACACCTCCCATTTTCTTTAAATACAGACGGCTTCTGAACCACATATGCTTAACAATGGCATTTGGCCGTGGGCTGCGATAGGGCGGGAGTTCCATGACAAAAGGGGCTTCCTTGCTGCGGAACAGAGTATTGCGAAGAATCAGGGCCATGAATATTGATAAAACAATTCCAACCAGATACAGGCCGAATATCACATTCGCTGCCTGATCCGGAAATATCACACCTGCAATCAGGATATAAACCGGCAGGCGGGCACTGCATGACATGAGTGGAATGATCAGCATGGTCATGAGCCGGTCACCGCGATTTTCAATGGTTCGGGTGGCCATTATCGCTGGCACGTTACATCCAAAGCCCATGATCAGTGGTATAAATGATTTTCCATGCAATCCGATCAGGTGCATCAGTTTATCCATGATAAAAGCTACACGGGCCATATAGCCAGTATCCTCCATGAATGAGATAAATAAGAACAGGATCAGAATGTTAGGAAGAAAAATAATCACACCGCCAACTCCACCTATAATTCCATCGATAAGAAAATCTTTCAGAATTCCTGGTGACAGCGCATTTTGGAGCATTGCCGATAAAGCATGAACCCCTGCTTCGATACCTTGAACCGGATATTTTCCAAGGTTAAATGTGGATTGAAACATCACCCACAGGAAAAGCAGAAATATCGGGAATCCAAGCCATTTATGGGTCAGTATATTGTCTATTCTGGATGTCGGCGTGGTCTGTTCTGGCGGAATTTTCTTCTTGATATAGGTCTCGCGTAAGGCACCGGAAATGAATCCGTACCGGGAGTCAGTCAGCAAACTCTCCGCATCTTTATTATAGAATTTTTCTATTCGGGTGATTTCTTTTTCAGCAAGTTGAGTTACTTCATCGGCATTACCTACTGCCTTAACAGATTTCAGAATGTCGTAATTTCTTTCCAGAAGCTTTATTGCCAGGAAGCGGCTGGAGAATAGGTCGGAAAAATCAGGAGAGGCCCAAAGCTTGTCCTGCAAACGTTTAATGCTGATCTCGATTTCGGGATCATAGGGTATGTGAATATGGCGGACAATACTATCCTTTCCCTGCATCACCTCCGTAACTTTTCTGAATAGCCCCTCGATGCCGGAACCCTTGATCCCAACTGTAGGAATCACAGGTATCCCCAGCATTTTGCCCAGATACTCATGGTCGAGTTTGTCCCCGCTCTTTTCGAGCTCATCATACATGTTAAGTGCAATTACCACCGGAAGGTCCATATCTATCAGCTGGGTGGTCAGGTAAAGGTTGCGCTCAAGATTGGAGGCATCGATGACATTTATAACAACATCAGGGTGCTCAAGTAACAGTTGATCCCGGACAAACATTTCATCCGGACTGAAAGCACTCATAGAATAGGTTCCGGGAAGATCAGTTATCTGGAAATTCTGATTGTTAAGCCTGATCTCAGCAATTTTTGCTTCCACAGTTACGCCTGCATAATTGCCTGTATGTTCCCGTGAATTACTGGCCAGATTGAATATCGAAGTCTTCCCGCAATTGGGATTACCCACCAGCGCCACCTCAATAACGTCAGGTAAGAAAGTTTCAGATAAGCCGGGTGCAATTGTCATCCCCGCGAAGGCGGGGACCCCGTCCCTTACCGCGAATTCTCGCCCAGGTTCCTCCTCCCTTATCACCGAATCTAGCAGCACCACCTCAATAAGTTCCGCCTCAGCATGCCTCAACGATACATTATAACCCAGGATCTCATATTCGATCGGGTCCCGGAGTGGTGCGGATTTAATTACCGTTACCTCTTTCCCATGGATAAACCCCATGTCCATGATCCTCCTGCGAAACACACCACGACCCTTAACCTTGGTGATCATCGCCTTCTGGCCCGTTTGCAGTTCTGCTAATGTCATAACAGGTGCAAAGATATCCTTTTTTGCTATTTAGAATGATTCTAAGTTATGATAAATTTCGAAGCATTATCTTCGTCGTTCTAAAAAGAAATGATGATCGGCAGTACTTCAGCATGCATTCGTTGTAAGGGACGGGGTCCCGACTTCCGTCGGGATGACAACTCTTTGATGGTAATGTTATTATTGCTGTCTGCGATAATTTTGGTGGGGTGCCAGGGGAGGCGTGGAACTGCTTCAGATAAGGAGATGAGCCCAACCATATCCGATACTACCTTGCCTTCAGTGAAATATGCAAAGGGTTTTAGGTTTGAAAAGGATCCAGATGGAATCTTGTTGATTTTCACCGATCCGATAAAAGCCGGCCGTGAAATTACCCGATATCGGCTTGTTCCCCGTGATTCTAAAGCAAAAGCAGGTGTCACTGACATTGCTGTGCCGGTTACCCGGATCGCTGCTTCTTCCACTACTCATGCGGGATTTTTATCTGCGGTTGGTTCAGCAAAGCAATTGATGGGCTGCAATAGTCCTGAAAGATTATTTGATACATTACTTTTTAACCGGTTTGCAAGGGGCGAATTGGTACGAACCGGTCGCGATCAGGGATACAATCTGGAGTTTCTGATTGCCAGCAAGCCTGATCTGGTTTTGAAATCAGGAGTTGATGGTCAGTTTGTTCCGGACCCCCGACTGGCTGAAGCCGCCATACCTGTTATGTATGTGCTTGAATGGATGGAACCGACTCCACTGGGCAGGGCTGAATGGATCAAGGTTTTCGGCATGATTACGGGCAGGATAACGGCCGCCGACTCAGTATTCAAAATCATAGAAAGCAATTATCATTCATTGGCTGACAAAGGGCATAGGGCTCCTGAAAAAGTGAAGGTACTGACAGGTAATGTTTTTAAAGGCACCTGGTACATGCCTGGTGGAAGGAATTACATGGCCCGGTTTTTCGAAGATGCCGGCATGGATTATCTTTGGAAAGATAATGACCAGGCAAGCAGTCTTGCCCTGAGTTTCGAATCGGTAGTATACAGGTTGTCGGAAGCCCCGGTATGGATAAATGTAAATGTTGATTCTATTTCGAGGCTTATTGCCGCAGAAGCGCGGTATTCGATTTTTCGGGCATTGAAAGAACAACGGGTTTACAGTATTTTTAATCGCACAAATCCGCAGGGTGGCAATGATTTCTGGGAGGGTGCTGTGGTCAGGCCAGATAAGGTGCTTGCTGATCTGTTGGCTATAGCTCATCCGGAATTAATGCCGGCCCATAACTGGAATTACTATAAACCTTTGGTGTTTGATTAAAAGATGAAGACAAAGACAGGACGCTGGATATTTCCCCTGCTGGCTGGAATTCTGATTCTGGCCTTTATAGGGGACCTGATGTTTGGCAGCATCCGCCTTTCTTCGAAGGAATTTTTTGATGCGCTCATGGGCAGATCAGGTGATCCGAACCTAAGCTATATAATTTGGAGCCTTCGCCTGCCAAAGGCCATCACGGCAATTCTAGCCGGGTCAGGATTAGCTCTGTGCGGGTTGCTGATGCAGACGCTTTTCCGGAATCCCCTGGCGGGCCCATTTGTTCTGGGTGTCAGCTCTGGAGCGAGTCTGGGAGTTGCTCTCCTTGTTATGGCCTCCTCATGGTTTGGCGGAAATACCCTGGTTCATATTTTTTCCTATGGACAACTGGGAATGGTTCTGGCTGCCATGGCCGGTGCATTGCTGGTTATGTTACTCGTTATCCTTGTTTCGGTGAGGGTAGCTGATTCTGTGTCCATCCTGATCATTGGAATGATGTTTGGCAGTGCAACAGGTGCTGTTGTTAGTCTGCTCCAGTATTTCAGCGATCCGGATGCTGTAAAGAGTTTTCTGGTTTGGACTTTTGGTGATATCAGTGCTGTTACCGGTGAGCATCTTAAACTGCTTGGGCCACTTGTTATTGTAGGTGTTTTGGCTGGTCTTGGTCTTAAGAAACCACTGAATGCATTGATGCTCGGGGACAATCATGCCAGGGTTATCGGAGTTAATGTTAAAAGGTTTAGGATAATTATCATATTGGTAACGAGTTTGTTAACCGGTGCGATAACTGCCTTTACCGGTCCGATTGCATTTGTGGGACTGGCAGTTCCTCATCTGGCCAGGGCGATCCTCAGATCGTCCGATCATAGCCGGCTTACTCCGGCAACGCTGATGTGCGGGGCAATCATCATGCTGATATGTGATATACTTGCCCAACTACCGGCTTCAAACCAGATTCTGCCGATCAATACCGTAACGGCTATTTTCGGTGCACCGGTCGTCATTTGGGTAATACTCCGAAACCGCCGGGGACGAACTCCATTAGTATCATGATCCAATCCGGTCAACATATCGCAGTTCTTGAATCGATCGATCTTTCGATCGGGTATCAGCATCCCGGTCGGTCACCGCTGGTTTTATCCACTCACTTAAATCTGAATATAGGAAGCGGACAGGTGATTGGTCTGCTTGGACCTAATGGTTCCGGAAAATCAACGCTCTTGCGAACGCTCGCAGGATTGCAGCCGACGATTACAGGATCAATCAAAATTCTCGGACAACCGATAAAAAGCAATCAGGTCCGGCAAACGGCACGCATGCTCAGCGTTGTTCTGACTGATAAGATTGATGTGAGGAACCTGACGGTATATCAATTGGTTGCCATGGGAAGATATCCCTTTACAGATTGGCTTGGGCGAGGGGAGGACCACGGTCCCGAACGGATCATGACTGCCCTGGATCAGGTAAGACTGCAAGGATATGCCAACCGGTATTTCAATGAACTCAGCGACGGAGAGCAGCAGAGAACCTTATTGGCAAAGGCGCTTGTACAGGACACAGCCTTGATTATTCTGGATGAACCAACGGCTCATTTGGATTTACCCAACCGGATATCTATAATGAGGCTTTTGCGCACATTAGCCGATAAAACCGGAAAGAGCATTCTATTCTCCTCACACGACCTGGATCTTGCTGTTCATACAGCCGACCACCTCTGGCTTTTACAGAATGGAGGAATACTGATTGAAGGCAAACCCCGGGATCTGATGGTTGGAACTGCTTTTGAAGATACTTTTCGGATCGGGACCAGTGATGTGGATCAGGATAGTATTACTGACTATTTCCGCAGTCTTAGAAATTCTAATATTGTCATGTAGAGACAGATAATTATCCGTCTCTACTAAATTTTAAATCAATTTGCATGAAAGATTCTTGGGTGAAGAAGGGATTTGTTGATGAACCTATAGATGGCAACATTGACCTGGTTGAAGGAATTCGTCAGTTGGTGAAGGAAAAGAATGCAGTTATCCTGGCTCATTATTATCAGGACGCAGATATTCAGGATATAGCGGATTTTGTGGGTGACAGTCTTGATTTATCACGCAGGGCTGCCGACACGGAAGCTGAAATTATAGTTTTTGCCGGTGTTCATTTCATGGCTGAAACCGCAAAAATCCTCTCTCCGGGAAAGAAGGTTCTCATTCCTGACCAGATGGCAGGATGCTCGCTGGCAGATTCCTGCCCGCCCGATGAATTTGCATCTTTCCGCAAGAAACATCCGGATCATATGGTTGTGACCTATGTTAATACCAGTGCTGCTATCAAGGCCTTGTCAGATGTTTGTTGTACCTCAACCAATGCATTACAGATCATTCAGCATATTCCGGAGAATCAGAAAATTATTTTTGCCCCGGACCGTAATCTAGGCAATTACCTGAATAGCCTCACGGGCAGAAATATGCTTGTCTGGGATGGTGCCTGCCATGTACACGAGGAATTTTCGCTGGAGAAAATATTGCTGTTGAAGAATGATTATCCTGAAGCAAAAATTATTGCGCATCCTGAATGTCAGGGGCCAATCAGGGTGGTGGCTGATTTTATCGGATCAACATCTGCTTTACTGAATTTCTCGATAACCGATAAAACCAGAACCTATATTGTTGCCACAGAATCAGGAATCCTTCACCAGATGAAGAAGGCCAACCCGGATAAATTATTCATACCTGCACCACCAAAGGATAGCACTTGTGCTTGCAACGACTGTAAGTTCATGAAGCTTAATAACCTGAAAAAGATTTATAATACACTCAAATACGAGTGGCCGGAAGTCACAGTGCCAGAAGATATCCGGGTACTAGCCGAGGTTCCGATCAGGCGGATGCTTGAGTGGTCGTAGATGGTGATTCGAAAATATTTTTAATTTCATAGGCCTTATTAATAATCAGATCATGAAAATCAGGCTATTCGTTGTGGTATTGCTTTGTCTTTTCAATGCCTTAGTTAATCCTGTTTCGGCTCAAAACAAGTCAAAGGCAAAAGCTCTGCCTCCCGGCTATCCCGATCGGTCTGCAACCCTGGATGTATATCCTGGTTTTAAGAACCCACCAGTCGGCTATGGCGAGGTGAGTTTTTACTGGTGGCTCGGAGATACCCTCACGAAGGAGAGAATAACCTGGCAGCTTGATCAGCTGGCCGGCAGGAGTATTACCGGTCTGCAGGTTAATTACGCTCACAGTGATGAAGGGGGGAATATCTGGGGATTGACCTATCCAGGCAAGCCTCGCCTGTTTTCAAAAGCGTGGTGGGACCTTTTTTCCTGGTTTCTGCAGGAAGCCAAAAAACGGAACATGTCGGTAAGTCTGAGCGATTATACTCTCGGTATTGCCGGTCAGGGCTGGTTCGTTGATGAGATGCTGACTGAGAATCCTGATTTGCATGGAGCAAAACTGCTTTCGAAGCAATATGATATAAGACCCGGTTTGGATACACTGATCTCCCAGCCGGAGAATTTACTGAACGCCATGATTTACAAGGTTGAAAACGGATCCATGGTGCCAGTTTCTGGAGAAAAGCTTACATGGGCAGCCGGTGGGACCCTGCACATACAACCGACAACCGATAACCGACAACTGATTATAGTCTCCTACGAAACGATTCTTACCTCTTTTGATCCGATGAATCCGCTTAGCGGACCGAAGGTGATTGAGAAATTTTTTAAGCCTTTCGAAGACCATTGTCCGGGTGAAGCCGGCAAGGGATTAAATTTTTTCTTCTCTGATGAGTTGAATTTTGGCATCAGCGGTTTGTTATGGAACAACCGTTTTGCTTCGGAGTTCAAGAAAAGAAAAGGGTATGATTTAGTACCTGAACTTTCGGGCCTGTTTGTGGATATCGGCAGCAGGACGCCAAAAATCAGGATAGACTACAATGATGTGCTGGTGGCATTAAGCGAAGAGAGCTTTTTTATTCCGATATATAACTGGCATACAGAGAGGGGTATGCTATATGGTTGCGATCATGGTGGCAGGGGGCTTGATGTTACTGAATTCGGTGATTATTTCCGGGCTCAGCGCTGGATGTCGGGACCCGGATGCGACCAGCCGGGACTTTCAAAAAACATCAATAAAAATAAAGTAGCCAGCTCAATAGCCCATTTATACGAGCGTCCCCGTACCTGGTTGGAAGGCTACCACAGCAGCGGGTGGGGGACCAGCAGCGCCCAGCTTTCTGAAGCTACCTTCACGAATTTTGCGATGGGGCAAAATCTCCTTAGTCTGCACGGCCTTTATTATTCCACTCATGGAGGCTGGTGGGAATGGGCCCCTCCGGATAATCATTTCAGGCAACCATACTGGGCAAACATGGGTGATTTTCTGAAATGCACGGAAAGGCTAAGTTATCTTCTCAGTCAGGGGGTTCACCAGTGTGATGTGGCGATTCTTTATCCGGTTACGCCGATGGTGGCAGGCATGAAGGGAAACGAAGCCGTTTCCACGGCATTTGCGGCAGGGGAAAATCTTTATCAGTCTGGGATTGACTATGATTTCATCGATTTTGAGTCTTTGAACCGGGCAAAGGTTAAAGATGGCGAATTGCAGGTGAGTGGTGAAAAATATAAAGTCCTGATATTACCTGCGATGAGTGCAATGCGCTTTGCAACATTGGAAAAAGTTCTGAGTTTTTATCAGGCTGGTGGTATTGTTATTGCTATCGGTGCCTTGCCTCAGGCAAGTGAGCGAATCGGCCGCGATGACCAGGAAATCAAATCGATAAACTCAAAAATATTCGAAACGGATAATAATCCCGGAATTCATCTTGAAAAGCCTGATAGTATTGCAAATGAGGTCAGGCATCTGTTAACACTGGATTTCAAGGTTGTATCACCGGTTATACAGCCTTATATCCTGCACCGGAAAGTCGGGCAGCGCGATATTTATTATGTATACGGGGTGCCGAAGGATTCGGTATGCTTTTTCAGGTGCACCGGAAGCGTTGAACTTTGGAATCCCTGGACAGGAACTGCAAAGGCTTTGCCGGTAATCAGCTTTAATAATAAAGGCACCCTGATTAAGATGCCTCTCGATAAAACGGAACCGCAGTTAATCGTATTCGGCCCCGGAGAACCTGTTGTTGAGTCGGCTGACGACCGTGTAAATTCAAAGACTGAGGTTTTACTGGTGGGTGACTGGGAATTTGAGCTAAAGCCTACCCTTGATAATCGCTGGGGCGATTACCGGCAGCCTGCTTACACGGGGTTTGTTGCCACAGATGCAAATTCGATCCTTTTTAAGGCTGAGACTTCCCCTGATCCTGCTTGGCAGTCCACAACCCTCGACGATAACCAATGGACTAAAGTCCAGACTTCCTACGGGCCGCAATTCTGGAAATTAGGACCATTCCCTGATTCAATCAGTTCACTTCTGCCGGAATCCATGCTTATGGGGCTGAAGTCTGTTGATCCAGCCAAACCTGTTACGATTGCCGGAAAAAAATATTTCTGGAAACCGTATGAATTTTCATGGCGATGGGGACTGAAGGAAAATACCGGCAGACAGGGTTATCATGGTTTAAAAGAATGGATTCATGATGATATTTTTCAATTCGGAACAGCCGTCAGGGATTGGCAGGGGGTGCCGAGTCCAAGGATAGTGCCGGACAAGGAAGGGACAATCTGCTTTCTTTGGTCTTCCGTTGTTTCCGGTAGTAATCAGCCAGTAAAAATTCTTAAAGGCGGAGTTTTGCCTGCCGGGCTCTGGGCCAATGGCAAACCGGTGAATTTATCAGAGGAAACCGTAAGCCTTAATCAGGGAGCTAATCCTGTTCTCCTGAAATATGCGGCATCGGGAACGGGATATCTGGTCTTTTCTGCCAAAGCAACCGTTTCTCCCAAAAGCCAGGCTGTTCCGCTTGCTTCCTCCTGGTATGCCAATCCAAAAGTATTGCCCTTTGACCTGACACCTGAAATAATTAATCCTGTCGGATGGTTCCGGTTCAAAGCACCTCCGGGCCTTCAATCTGTTGAAATTGCAGCAAACAAGCCCCCTCAGATCTGGGTGAATGGAAAAGAAATCCAGGTCAGGACTTTTAAACCAATTGCCGGTTTATATGCTGATTCATTGCAAAAGTCATGGAGAGCAGAGCTTCCTTCACCTGTTTCCGGAGCTTCGCAGGTGGCAGTAAGGATGCGGTTAGACCATGGGTATTACGGCGGCTCAGCAATTCCTGAACCCGTTCGCCTCAATTGTGGGAAAGGTATAATTAAATTGGGAGACCTGTTTGAAAATGAAAGTCTTATGACTTACTCAGGGGGTATGTGGTACAGGAAAACAATAATTGTATCAACCAACCAGGCAGGATCCTCCCATGTGGAACTGGATCTTGGTGATCTGGTATCTTCAGCTGAGGTGTTCATTAATGGGCGAGGGGCTGGAAAGCGACTGTCTCCCCCCTGGAAGTTTGATCTGACAGGGATGATTAAATCAGGGGAAAACAGACTTGAGATATTGATTTATAATACTTTAGGGAACTATTATCTGACAACGCCTAGTAAATATATCGGTTCAACAAAATCAGGCCTTATCGGGCCGGTCAAGCTTTTGCTGGAGTAAATTCAGGAGATCGGCTTTATTCTTTTATAAGCCTTTCAACAAAAACTTTTTGTGCGGTTACCAGACGGACAAAGTAAATTCCAGGTGCCATGGATTTCAGTGAAACAGGTACTGACAGGTTACCCGTTTGGTCAGCTAGAGTGCGGGAATAAACTTTCTGTCCGGTAGCATTAATCACCTGAATAATGGCTCCTGAAAGGCTCGCTGAATTAAACTCGATCCACACTGTTTCTGAAGCAGGATTCGGAAACAGGTGGAATCTCGGATTCAATTCCAGAGGGCTGGTGCCAGTCAGCAGTTTAACTTCACCTTCCACCGCGTTAATAATTGGCCTCTTAAAAATATCAGTGTCCCATTGCTGAACAATTCCAACCAAATGAACATGATCCATATTCCATTTTACATCGGCTTTAAAAGTCTGGCTATAAACATATCTTTCTCCTTTTTTTACCGAGGCTGGAATAATCCCGGATTGGCCCCATGATCCGCCCAGCATTTTCCTGATTACATGGTTGTGCCTGTATCCCGGAATCGGATCACCGGCTCCCTGAAGCGACTGATAGGGGGAAGAAGCTCCGCCATTAAAGAAATTTCTTTGATCCCAGGCAGAACCTGTTCCATAAAGGCTGTCTTCAATAATGTAACAATTCATGCGGTAATTGGCGGTTACATCAAAAACGAAATCACCGACTACATCAATCTTCCAGTTTCGTGTAGCCGGATCATAATAGTTATACACTTTAAGGTCGACCGGTGTGAATTTGTTGTCCAGGTTTGCCAGCAAAGTTTGCCAGCTCTCCGGGGCGAAGGTTATGCCGGCATCAGTCTGAGTCTTTTTACGGTCAACGAAACCGGTAGGAACTCCGGTAACATAAGTGTTTTTGAAATCATTGGCTTCAGATATCGCCATCCCGTCGCCGGTATGGAGAGCCGTAAAAATGGTTTTGGGATAAGCTGGCCGAACATTTACGTTGTAAATTATGGGAGCCCTTGGGCAGTAGCCACACCACGCACCGGTAACTTCCTCTATCAGAATACTTTTTTCGGGATATTTTTCGATGACCTGAATTGTTTGAACCAGGGTATCGTTTGCATGATTCTGATCTTCAACACCATTAGGTAATGATGTCCAGGCTTTGATGACTGTTTTTCCTTCTTTAGTTAAGTTAAGGATCGCCGGAGCTGAAAAAGGCCATGTTTGGTTCCGGCTGACGTTTAAGCCTGTTTGAGCTAACTGCGTAACTGTCCCATTATCTATTTTAACATTGATGATCACACTATGCAGGGTATCCGCACCGGAATTCTTGAATACACCTGTCCATATTATCGACTTAAATTCAGTGTAGGCCGGAACGAGGATTTTATATATTGAAGCATCATTCGCCAGATTTTGAGCGTTCAAATTGACGAAGACACTTAAAAGAAGCGCGCTGACAGTCAGGCTACATTTCATAAAACCGTGGTTTTTGTTGAGTTGCCCAAATCTATGAAAAGAAACACTACATCCAACCGGATGTGTTGTGAAAATTGGCGACAGAGCTTCCTGGCTTAACAAGCTCATCACAGGCTTTCATCATAACTGCTGTCGAGGTCATTTCAAGAACAGGTAAAAAATGTTCAAGTTGCTCCATTGTTCGGGGTCCTATCAGAGGAGCTGTAATTCCAGGCTGGTCTCTAACCCATAGAAGCGCCATTTGGGCAGGAGAATAACCCATCTGTTCAGCCAGTTCTACGAATTGCAATCCAACGCTTATCGCATTGGAGGAAATTCGTTCAGCATAAATGCCTCCACGAAGCACAGCCCTGGAATCAGGAGGAAGACTTCCGGAATCCTTGTAGCGCCCTGTTAGCATACCCATGGCCAGTGGCGACCAGGTAATCAAGCCCAATCCATGGGCCTGGCACATTGGGATAAGCTCGTTTTCGATTCTTCGATCCAGTAGGTTATAGGGGGGCTGTTCTGTTACAAACCGGGCATACCCTTTGAGTTCACTGATCATCAGTCCCTCCATAACTCTCCAGGCGGGAGCAGTTGAGCTTCCGATATATCGAACTTTTCCCTGGTTAACCAAGTCGTTGAGTGCCGACAGGGTTTCTTCGTGAGGGATAGTAAAATCAGGTCGATGCAGCTGATAAAGATCAATATGATCAGTCTGCAATCTCTTTAATGAATCTTCGCAGGCTTTGACCAGGTGAGCTCTTGAGTTGCCACGATCGTTCGGTCCGGGTCCGGTAGGGTAGTAAGCTTTGGTTGCGATGAGCACCTGATTTCTTTTGCCGTTTTCTTTTAGCGCTTTCCCTATGATTCGCTCACTCTCACCATGTGCATAGCTGTTGCTGGTATCAATCAGGTTTATCCCGGCTTCAATGGCCTTATTAATGATTGCAACAGATTCAGTTTCGGGGGTCGGATTTAAAAAGTTATCCGTACCCAAAACCAATGGGGAAATCTTTACACCCGTCCGGCCCAATAATCTGTAATCCATTTGTCAAATATATCGATTTAGTCAGATCCATCAGGAGGTTTTCTACCTTTATCCGCTCAGTAATTCTGATCTGTCAAATGTCATCAACCCTGATCCAGATTGTCGGCTTTATCGGACTGCTTTTTTTAGTCCTCTCCTTTCAGCAAAAAAGCAGGAAGAATATTCTGATACTGATGGCCCTGGGCCAATTGATATTCATGGTTCATTTTATTCTTCTCGGGGCCTGGACTGCAGCGGGAATGAACATAGTTGGCACTGTGCGGACGTTGGTGTTCCGCTCGAGAGAGGAGAAGAAATGGGCATCCTGGAAATACTGGCCTGTGGTATTTATCCTTCTCTTTGCAACGGCGGGTTTACTGGCCCGGGAATCCTGGCTGGGCGTTTTACCGGTGATTGCCATGACCATTGAAACTACCGGCTTATGGCTGAAAAATGTTAAGCGCCTGAGGTTTATAAACCTATTTCCCCATCCTTTCTGGTTTACTTACAACCTGATTAAAGGGTCATGGGCAGGGGTGGTTTGTGAAATCTTTGTTTTTTCTTCAATTATTGTCGCAATCATACGTTATGATATCCTTGGGATAAAATCACCGGATCCCTCCTAGTTAAGTCGCCTGCCAGAAAATATTTTTTTGCGTAACTTTAATAGTGATTCATAGCAGATGCCATTAAAAATCAAACCGGAAAACCAACAGTCTGGCGATTGGCTGCCACTCGACAATGCTGCGAAGATCTTTCCTGCAGTTAGTGGTAATGAGCTGACCATTGTTTTCAGGTTGATGGCTGAACTTGACCGACCTGTCAATTTTGCATTTCTTCAAAGTGCACTTACAAAAACCCTGGAGCGATTACCCTATTTTACCTATCGACTTCATCGTGGTTTCTTTTGGTACTGGCTTGAGGCTGACCCTGATGGTGTTGATATTTTGCCTGATGCCGGACTTCCATGCAGGGCTTTTCATTATAAAAGAAACAGGAAAGATATGTGCAGGGTTCTGGCAAAGGATAACCGGATCTCCGGTGAATTTTTTCATTCCCTCACCGATGGCTCCGGTGCTCTTGAATTCATGAAAGTACTATTAGCGTATTACGCTGAGACTTCAGGATTCTGTGCCGATAAAGCAATAACAGGCTTATCTCCAATACCGGATTTAAAGGAGCTCACGGAGGATTCCTATAATCGCTACTTCAAGAGTCAGATTCCTGTTCCTGATAAACTGCGAAAGGCTTATCACCTTCCGTTCCCTCATAGAAGGGCGCCCCGGTTGAGAGTTCTGGCGACACAAGTCCCGGCAAATCAAATCAAGGAAAGGTCGAAAGCTCTTGGAATAACGGTGACTGAGTATTTGGTTTCCGTTTATCTATGGGCATTGCAGGAGATTTACCATCAGGTAAAACCAAACATGTATTCCCGGAAAAGGACAGCTATCAGGATTCAGGTACCGGTTAATATGCGTAAGCTTTTTCCCAGCAAGACCCTGCGAAATTTTGCCCTTTTTGTGATGCCCGAAATCGATACTTGTCTTGGCCATTACAGTTTCGCGGAGATAGTAAAAACGGTTAGATTCTTTATGGAAAGGGAGACAGATCCAAAACAACTGCAAAGAACCATTTTTCGGAATGTCAGGGGCGAGCGGTATATTTTTATCCGGCTTGTGCCACTGTTCATAAAGAACATGATACTTGCCTTTCATTTCAGGAACCTTGGCATGGAACTCTATTCGGGATTGATTACAAATCTCGGCAAAATAGAATTGCCCGCAGAACTTGGCGGTATGGTAAAAAGGTTCAGATTTTATCCGCCGCCGCCTGATACCAGCCGTGTGACTGTAGCGTCGGTCACGCTCAGTAATGAAATGGTTATTACTTTTTTAAATTCTTCAACTTCCCGGCTGCTGGAGCGTAAATTCGTTGATTACCTGCGCTGCGATGGAATTGATGTTAAACTATTAAATCCTTAGTCATGAAGATTTGTCCAAACTGTGGTATAGAGTTGGAAACAGGTTACGATCACTGTCCGCTCTGCCATATTGATATTAATACATCCCAAGATTCAAAAATCAAGGCAGCCACGCCCTATCCGGGCCAGGACCAACCACTCAGTCCCAGAGAAAAGTATCATCTGCTTTGGGAATTATCCGGAATACTTCATTTTTCCGGAATCGTCATGACCCTTCTTATTGACATTATCCTGCATAAGCATCCGGGTTGGTCGTTGATCGTTTTGAGTTGTATTACAGCTTCATATATCTATATTACGCTTTTGGTTTTTGCCACACGCCACCTCCTGCTATTCCTCGGAGGCCTACTTCTTAATACCCTGGGATTGTTGTTTTTCCTTGATCTTCAGCATAATGGTATTGATTGGTTCTTTATGCTCGGACTCCCTCTCGGAGGATTTTTTGTGATCATGCTGGGTGCAGTTCTGCTGTTTATCCGGCTTACCCGTCAACATGGATTTAATGTTATCGCCGCCATTTCATTAGCTATAGGAATTTACATAATGATCATCGAAACGTCGGTCTCCATGCACCTGCACGGACAAATCAAACTTTCCTGGTCGGTGATTGTTGCCTCCTCGATTTTACCCTTTGCACTTTTTCTTCTGTATTTTCATTATCGACTCAAGCGGGGTACCAGTTTGAGGAAATTTTTTCATCTCTAGAAGATCGATTTTAATCATTGCTCGATTTCGAGCAATCAGATGTAGCAAAAATCGGTTATTCAATTCTGAAGTATCGGAGCTTCTGATTTTGTAGATTATTCAAGTATTAGTCAATCAGATACTTGTCTGGTTTTTTTTTTATTGGATTTCACAGTGTTGCCTTTCTGGCACACCCTTTGCCTTCCTCTGATAAATAGAAACAGACTAGAATTTTTGGCTATGAAAAAGTTATTCGCAATTATCCTTTTTGTTCTGGCCGTGGGGGCAATTCCGGGACAGGCTCAGAGCAACAGACCCGACTGGACAGTTAATCCGGCTGCGTTTGACACCAACATGGATGTGACAATCCAAGTGTTCATAAATTCCGCGGAAGCTAATTCGGGCGGCATGATTGGAGCCTATATCGACGGAGTTATTCATGGAGTTAAAGATGGTGGTGCCACCAGCCCAAATGGTAAGTATGTTTTTATCACAAGGGTTTACGGAAATTACGGCGACATCGCAAAATCGATTAGTTTTAAATATTACGATACCGTAAAGGATAAGGTGTATGATCTCACTGAAACAACACCATTTTCTGCCGATGGCCAAACCGGAAATGCTTTGGCACCGGTGGAATATCATGGCATTCTAGGAACTGTAGCCACCTTAACTGATTTAAAAGTCAGCGGTACGTCGATTGCCGGCTTTAGCTCGTCAACACTGACATATACCAAGGAACTTGCGTATGGGACAGTGGTTACACCAACCGTAACAGTTACCTCAACAGACAATCAGGCTGCCAAAGCTATTACCAATGCAGCCTCGCTGCCAGGTTCAACAACTATTGTGGTAACCTCTGAGGATGGCACAGCCAATACAACATACACTGTAAGTTTTACCATCGCATCAAACGTTGTTGCTACCCTGAGTGATCTGAAAGTGAGCGGTGTAACCGTAACTGGATTCAGTGCATCAATATTAACATACGGCGTTTCATTACCTCACGCTACTTCAACTGTACCTTCAGTTACTGCCACAACAAGCGACACGAATGCAACCAAGGTTATTACTCCGGCCGGTGCTATTCCCGGATCTACAACTGTTGTCGTTACTGCCGAGGACAGGTTAACAACCAAGACATATACGGTAAATTTTACCTTAACCCCTGATACGGATGCTACCCTTAGTGATCTGAAAGTCGGGGGTACAACAGTCGCCGGATTTTCCGGATCAACCCTGACTTATAATGTTGTTCTTGCTCATAATACTTCCAGCGTTCCGGTTGTAACAGCGGCAGCAACTGATCCCAATGCTCAGAATTCAATTACTCAGGCTGCTTCAGTTACCGGTAGCGCCACTATCCTGGTAACAGCAGAAGATGGAACAACAAGAAAAACATATACCATTAATTTCTCTGTAGCTCCGGATGTTGATGCAGCCCTTAGTGACATTAAGATAAGTGGAACCACAGTAACTGGTTTTGCTGCAGGGACTTTAACCTATAATATTGCACTTCCATACGGAACAGCTGTTGTACCAACAGTTACAGCTATAACAAATGATGTTAATGCAACAAAAGTAATCACTCCGGCTGCTTCTCTTCCCGGAAGCACGACTGTAGCAGTAACTGCTGAAGATGGCACGACCAAGCGGACCTATTCCATCAACTTTACACTCGGACCAAATACTGTTGCAACATTAAGCGATTTGAAAATCAGTGGAACAACAGTCACAGGATTCAGTGCAGCAACCCTTACCTATAATGTCGTATTGGCGCACAATACCGCAGCAGTTCCTGCTGTAACAGCTACCACTACTGACTCCAATGCAACTAAAGTGATAACACCCGCGGCATCTTTGCCTGGTACCACCACAGTACTGGTTACCGCGGAAGACGGAACAACAAAAAAAACCTATTCCGTTAATTTTACTCTGGCACCAGATACAGATGCAACACTAAGTGCCCTGATGGTTGACGGAACGGGTGTCTCTGGTTTTGCAACTGGCACCCTGACTTATAATATTGTATTGCCACATTCTACCGGTTCCGTGCCGGTTGTTACTGCTACCACAAACGATTCTAATGCCACCAAAACGATTACCCAGGCGCAGGCAATGACCGGAACTTCAACCGTTGTTGTCAGAGCCGAGGATGGTACAACAACTAAAACCTACACACTGAGTTTTTCTGTTGCACCGGATACCGATGCTAACCTGAGCGACCTGAAATTTAACTCGACGAGTGTTTCTGGATTTAGCTCATCATTACTCAACTATTATGTGGAACTTCCCTATGGAACGGTCACTGCTCCTGTGGTTACAGCCACCACCAATGATCCGAATGCAGCGAAAAGCATAACCCAATCTGCGGGTGCAACAGGAACTGCTTCGGTACTCGTTACTGCAGAGGATGGAACGACCAGAAAAACCTATACCATCAATTTCACGGTAACGCCGCCGTCTCATGATGCAACGCTCAGCGAACTGAAGTATAATGGAATTTCTGTTCCGGGTTTTTCTGCTTCAACAATAACTTATGCGATCGAACTTCCTTATGGCACGGTTACTTTACCAGTTCTTACCGCTACAACAAATTTTGTTTCAGCCACAAAAGTCATCACCAATCCTGCAACCCTGACTGGTGCAGGAACTGTTAGAGTTACTGCTCAGGATGGCACCACAGTGACTACCTATACAATTAATTTTTCAGTTATGGTAAAATCAAATGATGCCGCGCTGAAAGATCTTACTGTTTCAGGTGTAACTGTTCCGGGATTTAGCGCAGCAACGCTTGAGTATAGTTATAAGCTGATCTACGGATCCACAAACATACCTACAGTAGGCGGCATTGTTAATCATGCTAACGCAACAAAGACTGTGGTTCAGGCCACCACTAATCCGGGAACATCAACAGTTGAAGTCACGGCGGAAAACGGTGTAGACAAAAAGACCTATAGAATCAATTTTTCCTATGAATTGAATACTGATGCAACTTTAAGGGATCTGAGGTATGCTGATGTCCCGGTTCCGGGATTCAATCCGGCAACGTTGAGCTATACTGTTCAGGTTGCCTACGAAACGAATACTCCCCCGGAAATATCTGCTACAACAACCGATTCGAAAGCCTCAGTTCTGATAACCAAACCAGCATCCGTTCCCGGAACTGCGACCATCAGAGTAACTGCCGAAAACGGTATAAGCGTTAAAACCTATTCGATTCTTATTGAACGGGGTGCACCTTCTGCGGTGGCTGACTTATGGCAGATTAAGGTTGATGGGAATATTCTTCAGGGCTTCAATTCGGCGACTCTTCTTTACGAGATGAAGATGCCTTGCACATACATAGGAATGCCAGTGGTAACGGCAGTTGCTACTCACAATTTTGCACGCGTGACATACAATCATATTAAAGGATTTCCCGGAGCCGATACTATCTATGTTGTCGCTCAGGACGGAAATACAAAACTTAAATATGTTTTGAAGTTTACCAAAGATAATTGTAGCAGTGATGCAAGCCTGAAGGAGATAAAATTCAATGGGCAAGCGATCCCGGGATTTAATCCCAACACCCTGGTTTATGATCTGCCACTGGACCGTTCCGTAACCACACCTCCAACCATTTCCTGTGAATCAAATATTGATGGAGCCACCATAACTATTACCCAGGCCACCTCTATTCCGGGAACAATAACAATCAGGGTTAAGTCAACCGATAGTGCAACAGAAGTAGTCTATACCATCAATCTAAGGTACAAATCTGTAGAAGCAAGATTGTCTGGAATCTTAATAGATGGTCAGCCTTATACTGGATTTAACCGCGATGTGTTCACCTATACACTAACCGGTTTGCCCGACAAAATGACTTTGCCTGTTTTTACTTTACAAACTACCAATGGAAATGCCTTGGCGATCGTTGAAAAGCAAGAGTTCAAAACCGCTGACGGGTATTACAAGAAAATCATCGCTACGGTTACTATTACTGCTGAAGATGGTGTTACACAACTGGTTTATACCTTTGAAATGAATTTCGCACTTACCGGTGTTAATGACCTGACTGTGAGCTCAGCATTGGATGTATTTCCAAATCCATCGCAAGGCAGGTTTGAAGTTAATTATACCAATTACACTTCAGGTGGTCAACGGATTGAGATTAAGGTACTCGATATTACCGGTCGGGTGGTTTACAGGTTCAACACTGAAACTGCAGGTTCTTTAACGAATCTGCCGATAGATCTTTCAAATTGCCAGCCGGGCCTTTATTTTGTAAGGGTTCAAAGCGGCCAGGACATTAAGATAAAGAGGGTAAATATCAATTAGAGTGAAGTTAATGTGATGAGGAGGCTGTCTCAAAAGGGCAGCCTTTTTTTTATCGAAGGCTATGGGAAAATATGCTTGATTACCCCTTCTTACTGATTTCAATAAGCGAATGGTGTTTGATTACTTCGATATCCTTTTCATGTAATGAGATCAATCCCTCTTTTTCAAATGTTTTGAGCAATTTGACCCCACTTTCGGTTGAAATTCCTGCAAAATCGGCCAGATCCTTGCGGGAAAGGAGCTGGAAGATGTCAGGAGTCTCAGTTTTCATGGTATCGATATAAAGTAATGTATCTGCCATGCGTCCGTTCATTTGCTTATACATGATTGTTTTCAGCGAATCAAACAGGTTTGTGTTTTGCTCGCAATAGCGTTTAATAATGCTGTACCCAAACATTCCGTTTTGCTTTATTACATTCGCTATTACCTCCTTTTTAATGAGATATACCTGACAATCAGTTATTGCAATTGAGGAATAATTAAAAGTGTTTTTTGTAAATACTGCTGAAAGGCCAACAAATTCTCCAGGTCGGATAATCCTGAGGTTATAGTTTTTTACACCATCACCTTCCAGGTATTGGGTCGCCAGGCCTTTTATCAAAAACAATACATATGATGCAAAAGCTCCCTGTTTGGTAAGCAGATCATTTTTGCGAAAAAGTACCTGCGTTTTACTGGTTCTCACCAATTCTGCCTCATCCACTGACAGCTTTTGAAAGCAGGGTGCTTCGATGTCGCAAATAAATTCATGATCAGTTTCGAGAATGGTTTTCATCCTTCAATGACAGATTAGAAATGCTAAAGTTAATCCAAATCAATAAATAAGTTGTCCGGAATCAAGCCTTATACTGTGGTGCATAAGTCTCAATTCCTTTATGTTTCTGATAATCCGGTGTAATTTTGTTTCGTAAATTTTAAATCAAGAATCCTTGAAAAAAATTTCTGTTGCAACAAAAATTAAGAAGGCCGCCTCAGTTAATGAGACAGCCTCTTTTTAGTTTTCGGTCGGGATGGAGAGATTTGAACTCTCGACCCCTCGCCCCCCAGACGAGCCAAGCCCTTTCAGCCGATTTCTTAGCGTTTCATAAGGCTTCTTAACAAATATCAATAAATCAAGTAATTATAATAATAATTTTGCCTTCTGGTATTGCAAATCTAGGAAACATTTTGAATCTTTGTTCATCGAAAATTGCAACCGTATTGCAACCGGAGGGTAAACCATGGCATCAGTTAAGACTAAATTGTATAAGGGAAAGAAGTTGGCAGATGGATCTCATCCGATTGTTATCCAGGTAATCCATAACCAACAAAGGAAGATTGTATCGACGGGATATCATGCTTTGCCTGAACAATGGGACGATGCCCGGAATGAACCCAATCGAAACTATCCGAACGTTGCTCGTTTGAAAAACCTACTGAGGAAGAAACTTGCAGAGGCCGAAAAGGAATTGATTGATCTGGATGCCGAAGGTATACCATATACTATTGAGGATGTCATAGAAAAAATTGGTGGGAAAACGGAGAACTTAAACATTACGGACTTCATTGACCGGATAGCCAAGCGAATGGTGAAGGAGGGTAGGGAAGGCAATTCTAAAGCATATACCAGTACGATGGCAATTTTGAAACTTTACCATGGGGATACAAAAAGGACTTTGAGGGATATTAATTATCAGTACGTTAAGAAATTTGAGTCCTTTTTATTTGCCAGAGGAGTTAAAGTAAACACCGTTGCTTTTTATATGAGAACCCTCAGGTCAGTCTATAATATTGCTGAGAAAGAGGGCTTTGTTAAAAAGAAAGCCAACCCCTTTCATGAATACAAAATTCAAAGGGAGGCCACTCAGAAGAGAGCAATTTCAAAAGAAGATATTCATAAAATAAGGGATTTGGAACTTTCGGATGAAGCCTTCCCCTTTTTAGGACAATGCTAAAATAGATTCTTCTTTAATTGTAATATTATTTAATTCTGCGAATTTTCTTGGTGATTTTCCTCCCAATGATCCATGTGGATGTTTTTCATTATAATCACTATTCCAATCTT
>CAIXHD010000052.1 GCA_903919065.1 uncultured Bacteroidota bacterium | reverse complement strand
CGTTCCGCTCCTTCTCAATCCTTGCGGATATTAAGATGGAAACCTCGAAGAGGAGGTACATCGGAATAGTCACCATGACCTGACTGAAAATATCAGGAGGAGTGATAATACCGGCAACAAGAAGTATAATAATGAATGCGTGCTTGCGGTACTTACGCATGAAGCCAGGCGTAACAATACCCACCTTGCTTAGAAAATATACCAGGATAGGCATCTCGAAAACCAAGCCCGTCGCAAAAATCAGTGAGGTGATCGTACCAATATAAGACTTGAAGTTAATCTGATTGACAATATCGGCACTGACGGTATATCCGCCAAGGAAATTCAGGGTCATCGGAACAATCATGTAGTATCCGAAAAGAATCCCAAGAATAAAAAGGGCGCTGGTATAAAAAACCATGCCGCTTGAATATTTTCTTTCCTTCGGTTGCAGCGCCGGCATGATAAACCGGTACAATTCCCAGAAAATATAGGGAGCCGAGAGAATCAATCCGCCATAGAGGGCGATCGACATGTTGATCCGGAACTGTCCGGCCATCTCGATATTGATCAGGTTAAACGGAACGGCATTCAGACAAAGCTTTTCAGTGCCAATACGATGACCAAATTGACAAAGCAGCCTGTTGGTGAAAAAATCCACCGACTTAGGCGCCAGAAGAATATGGTCAACAATGAAATTGGTGAAAATAAATACGAGAACGGCCGCTATACCGACCGAAGCAAATGAACGCAACAAGTGACCACGAAGCACCTCAAGGTGCTCCAGAAAGGTCATATCATTCGCATCCTTGTTTTTAAGCTTTTTTTTATCCACGAATGGGGATTAAGCCTTCTTTTCCGGCGGAGTTACGTGGCTGCCTGTCTCATCTTCACCCTTTGAGGCATCTTTGAATTCTTTCATGCCCTTGCCCAGACCGCGCATCAATTCAGGAATTTTCTTGCCTCCGAAAAGTAATACTACAACGAGGAGAACCAGAATAATTTCGGTTGCTCCGAATTGGCCGGCTATAACGTAGGTTAAATTCATCTCAGTATTTTTTAAATAAGCTTGGCAAAGGTATAACATTTTCATAGAAACAGCGGTTTTTATACTTTCGCCAATTATTTTTCTGTCCTTTACGGACTCACTCATTTTTTATATCACCATGGAATATAACTTCAGGGAAATCGAACAGAGATGGCAGGCATTCTGGAAATCCCACAAAACATTTGAGGTCTCGGTTGATCCCGCGAAACCAAAATTTTATGTTTTAGACATGTTTCCCTATCCTTCCGGAGCAGGTCTGCACGTTGGACATCCACTGGGTTATATCGCTTCGGATATTTATTCATGGTATAAGCGCCTCAATGGCTTTAATGTTCTCCACCCGATGGGATACGATGCATTCGGACTCCCGGCAGAGCAATATGCTATCCAAACCGGACAGCATCCCGCCATAACCACCGAAAATAATATACGCCGTTATCGCGAACAGCTGGATAAAATCGGTTTTTCCTTCGACTGGTCGCGCGAGGTGCGCACCTGCGATCCCGACTATTATCACTGGACACAATGGGTATTCATTCAATTGTTCAAGCATTATTATAATACTCATACCGATAAGGCTGCGCCGATAGAGGAGCTGGTCAGCCATCTGGAAATAAACGGCACATCGGGATTGACAGCCGCCTGCACCGAACCTGTCGAATTCACAGCTGATGAGTGGAACAGCAAGTCCGACGATCAGAAACAGGAAGCACTCCTCAATTACCGCCTGGCCTATCTCGCAGAAACGCTGGTAAACTGGTGCCCTGCCCTGGGTACGGTACTCGCAAACGATGAGGTTAAGGAGGGATTTTCAGTGCGCGGCGGACATCCGGTGGAACAGAAACGCATGAAACAGTGGCTGTTGAGAGTCTCGGCCTATGCCGAACGGCTGCTCAATGGTCTCGATAATATCGACTGGACAGATTCGCTGAAAGAGATGCAGCGCAACTGGATAGGCAAATCCGAGGGAGCAAACATGTTTTTTGAAGTACCCTCACACCATATTACTATAGAGATATTCACCACCCGTGCCGATACGATTTACGGCGCCACCTTCATGGTGCTCGCTCCCGAATCGGAATTGGTGGGCATCCTCACACAGCCGGATCATAAGCAAGAGGTGGAGACTTACCTGTTCGATACCCGCAAGCGTACCGAGCGCGAAAGGATGGCCGACGTTAAAAAAGTAACCGGAGTATTCACCGGATCTTATGCCATCAACCCCTTTACCGGACTGGAAATACCTATCTGGGTGGCAGATTATGTTCTCGCAGGATATGGCACCGGAGCTATTATGGCCGTACCGGCTCATGACAGCCGCGACTTCAAATTCGCAACGCTGTTTAAACTTCCCATTATCCAGGTGGTGCTTCAGTCGGGGCAGGAAGCTTCAGACCCGCATACCTGGGAAGATTCTTTCGATGCCAAGGAAGGAATCATGATAAACTCCGATTTTCTCAACGGATTAACCGTATCACAGGCGATTGCCCGCACCAAGACCGAAGTGGAAACCCGTGGCATAGGTAAGGTACAGGTGAATTACCGCTTGCGCGATGCGATTTTCAGCCGCCAGCGCTACTGGGGCGAGCCATTCCCAATATATTACAAGGATGGCATACCCCACGTTATGAATGAATCGGATTTACCCGTCAGGCTTCCCGATGTCGATGCTTTCCTACCTACGGAGAAGGGCGAACCGCCTCTGGGCAGAGCTTCAGGCTGGGTAACCATGGACGGCTACCCGATCGAGCTGAGCACGATGCCGGGTTTCGCCGGATCGTCGGCTTACTACCTGCGCTACATGGATCCTCTGAATAAAACAGCTCTGGTTTCGAAAGAGGCCAACGAATACTGGCAGGATGTTGATTTATATATCGGTGGGACTGAGCACGCTACCGGCCACCTGATATACTCGCGTTTCTGGAACAAATTTCTT
>CAIXHD010000051.1 GCA_903919065.1 uncultured Bacteroidota bacterium | reverse complement strand
GGTGATCTGAACATCAAGATTGTTCAGCGCTGTTACACCGGTCGACGAAGTACCGCCCTTGGATGCAAACGTATCGGAGGTGAAAATTCCCCTTCCGAAGGTAGCTGCGTAGATCATGCCGTGATTTTCGATACCAAATTCGGCATTGTTCGCAAATTTCTGCTGACGGATCTGGAATACAGGAACGATTTCCATACCGTTTCTGTTTTCACTTGCCCATTCAGGAGTTCCTGCATAAACATCCGAAGTTGAGTAAACACCATATTCAGTTCCGAGCATAACTTCGCTGCTGTTGCGTGCATTGAAGCAAACCGAATAAACCGGAGCCTGTGGCAGGTTGCCCTGGATAGCGGTAAAGTTCTCGGTTGAATCTTTAGCTGAAGTAGCGTTGGTACAACGATAGATAAAATTAGGGTTGCCATAGTTACCTGTGGAAACCAGAACTTTATTAGGATCGTTTGGATCTACTGCAATACTGGTGACAACCTGGGTAAATGAACCGATGGTTGCTGTTGTTTCAACATAAGTAGGTAAACCTGTAATACCGTCAAAAGCTGTAGCGGTATCCAAATTCCTCCTGATACGGGCATTCTCCATATTTGAGATCCTGTAGATCTTGTATTTCTTTTCTGATGCATCCCAAACGGCACCGTAAATGTGATTGCCATCCTGTGAAACAGCAACGTTGATTACCTGATCCACGTTAGGAGCAGTACCCTGCAGGCGTTTCCTTACAATGACGCAATAGGCCTGAGTTTTGTATAGGTCAAGACCGCTCAGCGGGTGACGGTTAACTTTAATACCTGCAAGACCGTTTTTACCAAAAACAATCATTGACTGGTAGGTGTCCTGAATTTTTACGGTATCACCGGTTACCAAAGGATTGGTAAGAACTTTACGCAATGGGTGTTTTTTGATCATGCTCTGTGCAACAACAGTTTCACCTGCTGAATAATCGCGGTCGGCGATAAAATTTACAGAATCCCATGATTTGGTATCATTAAAGCTTTCCCAGATAGCCAATGGGGATAACCATGCTCCGCCTTCACCGTAGCCCCAGTATTCCTGATAGGTAGTCTGACCTTCAACAACCATACGGCGATGAACGACTCCACCCGGAGTAGTGTAGAATTTAAAGTTAGGATCGAGAGTTGAAATATCGGCATTGCCACCATGACGGAAACTCAGGAATGCGGAGAACAAAGCTCCACCCCACCAGTTTGCATATTTTGGATCGTTACCCTGAAAATCCATATAAAGAATACCATTGTCCATTGAACCACCGAGGATTTCGCCTTTAGGTGAGAAAGCAATGGTCATGAGCTGAGTTACATTATAATTGCGGTTAAGAGTTCTCCAGGTTCTGCCTTTATTGTTGGAAACGGTAACACCACCGCTGGTGCCAACAAATACTGTATTCGGATCTTTAGGATTGAAAACAATAATGTGCTGGTCACGGTGAACATAGAATCCGCGGTTGGCCAATTGCATTGGTTCGTCAATGGTGATACGTTCCCATCCGGTCTTGTATGACCATGAATACATATCTTTTCCACCAATCATGATAAAACCGGGATCGGAAGGATCAACATCGATTGCGCATGCATAGTTGCCTTCAGCACCCAGTGGCTGAAAATAACCTGAACCTCCGGGGCCGATAACTTTCCAGGATAAACCTTTGTCTTGTGACTGATAAACCTGACTAATCGGATAACCTGTGATAACTGTACCTGATTTAGTGGTTCCAACAGCAAGGCAATAAACAAAATTAGCATCGCTTGGAGAAAAAGCGAACGCCATGCGGGACACATTTAAGTCCTGAATGAGTTTGTTTTTCAATCCATCAACAGCTGAAACAGCAGTGAAAGTACCTGCATCTCCATTTGCTGAACGGTAGGCAACGTTGGCTAAGTTAGTAAGAACGGTTCCGTCTTTAGCAACTTTTACATCATAAGCAATAACAGTTTTTTCAGGAATCGGGTTGCTCCATGACTGACCGCCGTCGGTTGAAACGCGAAGACCTTTAACGGTGGCTGCATAAAGTTTTGAAGCATTTGTCGGGTCTGCTGTAAGGGCATAAACCAAAACGAAAGCTGCTTTTGAATCAGCGTCTGACCAGGTGGATTCCAATCTGCTGAAAGTTAACCCATGATCAGTTGATTTCCATATACCTTGTCCAACAACACCGATGTGAGAGTCCTGATTAATTCCGGTGGTTGTGGCAGGGCCTTCACCAGTTCCGAAATAAATATCACCGTTCGAAGCCTGGCAAATGGAGGACACCGCCAGATTTTCGAAAAGTTCCCCGGTAGCGGATGCAGTTTTTTCCCAGGAGGTGCCACCAGTGGTAGTTCTCCATAAACCGCCGCTCACGCTGCCTGCAAAACAAACATCAGAGTTGTCTTTGTCGACCAGGAAAGCACGTGTACGACCGCCGATATTATTCGGTCCTACTTCCGACCATGCCATATTGAGCGAATTACCGCCTTTACGACTGAGGGCTTTCACTTGTTCCTGAGCCTTTACGATATCCGCGACTTCAACAGCACCTGAATACTGGTTAACCCTACGGGCACTCAACCAGTTAGCCGGGTTCATCGGGTCCAGATTTTTTACGGTCTGATTGCCGTCTCCTGAAAGCAGGAGGTTACCTTCCCCAGCCACCTGGCCAAAGGCAGAGATTCCAATGGATAAAACAAGAGTAAGAGCAAAGAGTAAATGTTTGTTTTTCATAATCTTAAAATTTCGATAAAAGCACAGGTCTCCCTGAGACTATAGGCTCTAAAAATACAAAAAAAATGAATATTTCAAAAAATGGGGACTATTTTTGACCTTTAGCGTCGATTACCTTGCCAAACCGGTAGGTAACGAAGAGCGTTAAGAACAATTGGCTGTTGTCATCAGTGGCAAGAATGGGTAGTTTTTTCAGAAATCCCTCAATTTGCAACCCTCCTTCCAGTGCATGAATCAGGCGATCTTCATTGCCGTACTCAAAACAAAGCCCGGCTCGGGCAAAAACGCCCGGAAGAAATGTTGTTTCACCCAGCCCTTTAAAAAAGGATTCGCGGTCGCGGATGTAGCTGTCATCAACCATATACGCCGGATCGAAAAGAGAGGATTCCCACTCTTCCGGAATGGCATAAACGCCGGCAGAGGTCTGGAGATAATTGAACTTGGTTATCTTTTGAAAATAAACTGGTTTTAGTAATGCCAGGGATACCCCACCAACGGTAAAAAAACGGATGGATATTCCGCCCTGATCGAATTTACTGAACAGCTCTTTCTGATAACCTGTGCCCGCGCGAATGGAAAATGCTTCATTGGCTTTTCCGAAAACATGCGACCGGCCCCAACCGCCTAAATAAAGACTCTGGATTTTGATTTCCTTGGGATGCCGGATGCTGGCCAGATCAACGTCGAAAACAATACTGCTGAAAGCTGAAAGCCTCTTGGCGTAACGGTAATTAGCACCCCAGCCGTTGGAATTCAGACTTCCTGAAAAGGAACGTTCATTCCTGAAAAAAACTTTGTCTTGTTGGTCGATCTCGCCCTGTGAATAACCATTAGTACAAATGGCAAAGAACACTAGGAATGACAAGGGGACAACTTTGTTTAGCATAGATCTCATCCTGCTTTTACAAATATACTGAATTTAAAAACTAATATCCCGCTTTTGGAAGTTTAACTGAGTTTGCTACTGAAACGCCGACCAGCCGGTCGAACCTTTCCCTGATGTCGCGATAATACACAAAAATGTAATAATCATTTTCGGTTTCATAATGATTGCCATCGATATTTGTAAGGTCTATTTTATTATTCGACCTCTTTCTTGTCGCATAACTGTAATTGTAATACCCCTGCTTCATTAAAAGATTTATTTCATACTGCCCGGTTTCCCCATTGTACCGGCATTTATTTCGATCTTCGGTTTTCCATCCGGTTAATTCACCAAAAAGAAAAACATCTGAACCTTCGATGGAATCCTTCGTATTCAATGCGAAATGAACCATAACATAATCAGCCTCCAGATCGGAATCAAAAGCATCATCCCATTTAACCAGGAAATTTCCGTTGAGGTCTTCCTGATATTCATAGGAACTATAGGCTTTAGGCCGGTCAGGCATCAGATAAATGTGCTTAATCGGGCGTTCAAAACGGATTTCCTGTACCCGATCGGAGTTATATTTCAGATTCTTTGTATCGAAATGAAGAAATTCGCTTCCCCCCTGAAAAAGATTCTCTTCCTCATAATTGTATACCAACTCTCCGGGCTGGATGTATTTTGGCAGCAAATTCGTAATGGCCGTCTGGTAATTCAGATTCTGGCAAACCGTTACCTTAAAATTTCTCCGCGGATCATCTGGCTGCAAAGCTTGATAATTAATGGTAAAATCAACTTCCTGTGCCGTGGAAAGATATTTTACATCATCCGTACGGTGAACATCCGGAATAATGTGTACCAGAGGATCAATGATATAAAACCGACGTGTGAGCACCGGCTCATCCTGATTGAAATCTTTGTAAACATATAAGATATAGTTGCCCGGAAGCCTGACCTGGACATTGCTGTTGGGTATAGCTAGCTTATAATGAGTAAAGGGTTTTAAGGTGTTTCTCGAAAATCGGTAGTTGAGGATTTCATTCTCAGCTAATCCCGACAGGTATTCTGAATTAACAATGTCCGATTGCTCCCATCCTGAGGTGCAGTGTATCAGGGTGTAGGTATAATGTGGAGTCTCTTCCGACAGATCATCAAATTCCAAAATCAGCGATGCAGTATCCCTGAGGTTGCGGATCGGTGGTGAAAGCCTCCAGCCGGAACGATACATCTCAACTGTCCTGATATTTTCGTTGTACGTCTGATTATCAAAAATGATTTTATCCCCTGTGTATTGGGCACTCAGGGTTCCGCAGTTCAGAACTGCGAAAAGAAACAAGCTCAGATAAATGGTTAATTTCATATGTTAGCCAGCTCCACTCAAATAATATGCCATCTACTTGCCAAAGGTAACTAAACATTTTCCGGAAAAGTTTTCAACTTTGCATCCATGCACCTGCGAAAATTTCTTTTTACCGGCTTGCTGACCATACTGGCCTTGCTGTCAGCATGCAAAGCGGATCGGACCTATCATTTTCAGGAAGGACCGGTTTATGGTTCATCCTACCATATTACCTATGAATACAAAACTTCACCTACTCTCGAAAAGGAAATAAATCAGATTCTTGAAAGAATAAATATTTCCATGTCGACTTATGACCCGGGCTCAACTTTATCCCGGCTAAACAGAAATGACACCTCAGCCAGGATTGATTCAGACCTGAAGCATGTTATGGAGGTTGGATGGCAGGTATCGCGCGAGTCGGATGGCGCATTCGATATGACCGTCGCTCCTCTCGTAAATGCCTGGGGATTTGGTTTTACCGCGCGTGCTAAAGTCACGCCGGCTATGGTGGATAGTCTTTTGCAGTTTACCGGATATGAGAAGGTAAAGATTGAAGGTGACAGGCTAATAAAGGAGGATCCGCGGATCATGATTGATCCAAATGCGATTACCCCGGGATATGTGGCTGATGTGATTTCGGAAATGTTTATTTCTTTGGGGATTAAGAATTATTTAGTTGAAATTGGAGGTGAACTCAGGTGCAAGGGGAAAAACAAGGAGGGGAATGCCTGGAGGGTAGGAGTTGATCGGCCTCAGGAAGATATGGCAGACCGTCAGATTCAGCAGGTTTTTCATCTTGAGCATATTTCTGTGGCTACTTCAGGAAATTATCGTAAATTTTATGAGGAAAACGGAGTCAAATACTCCCATACCATAGACCCGAAAACAGGGTATCCGGCTCGTAGTAACCTCTTGTCGGCAACTGTGTTTGCTGATAAGTGCATCTACGCGGATGCTTATGCAACTGTTCTTATGGTTATTGGGTTTGAGAAGGCAAAAGAGTTTTATACCAGGATTCCCGGAATCCAGGTTTACCTGATTTACAGCGATCAGAGTGGATCGGTAAAAACATGGCAGTCTCCGGGAGTTCAGTCGATGATACGGAATTAGAGGAATCACAACAGGAAAAGACATGACAGAAAACCTTGATTTTTTTAAGATCCAGCACAATGATAACCTCCCTGAGAAAGGACGGATTCTGGTTGCTGAACCTTTTTTAAGGGATACTTATTTTAAGCGGTCTGTCGTGCTGCTTACTGAGCATAATCATGACGGAACCCTCGGCTTTGTATTAAATAATCCAATAGATTTCGAAATTGATGAAATTCTCAAGGATTTCCCTTCCATAAATTCACTGGTCTCCATCGGCGGGCCTGTCCGCACAGATACTATACATTATATACATACCCTCGGGCACATGATCCCTGACAGTGAGGAGATCATGGAGCAGGTATACTGGGGAGGCAATCTGGAGGTAATTAAATCGGGAATCAGGGAGGGCTGGATAAAAGAATACCAGATTCGTTTTTTTGTTGGATATTCAAGCTGGCAAGCCGGTCAGCTGGCCAGGGAAATAGAAGAAAATTCCTGGCTGGTAACAAACATCGACAGGCTGGATGTTATGCATGGTTCAGATATCCGTTTATGGGAAAATATTCTGAAAAATGAGGAGGAACGTTACCAGATGTGGACCCGCTATCCTGAGGATCCTGCCTGGAACTGATCAGTAGTCCTTATCAGCTCGGTAAGCTCTTCGTGCAGTACCGCAGATATCTTTCGGTAATATCTTTTCTTTTCATACCCCAGTACCCATTGTATCCCGTTCTGATCATCGGTCAGGAAAACCTCCTCCGCCTTGGTAAGATGCTCCCTGGTTAATTTTTCGCTGACAACAAGTGAACATCCTGTTTTAGATATGAGCCCATTGACAATGCCGGTTATAATGCGCGGAAAGCCGTGGTTAACTGGTGAGGGTGTAATTACCTGATCCTTTATCCTGATAAAAATATTGCTCCCTGAAGTTTCAGAAAAGTAGCCGTTCTGGTCTGTTATCACTATCTCGTCCCATTCGTTCAACGACGCTTCCTGCTTGATCATCAGATTGCGAAGCGGGTTTCGCACCATCGAACTGTATAACGGATCAGCCGTATTATGGTACTTTTCAGATACTCCGATCGAAACACCCTTGGTATTTAACGGAAAGTAATCAAATTCAGTTTCTTCCGTCAAGGCAATGCATTTAAAGGATGGGCTGAAATCCAGCTCTGTCGACGGGAAAACAGGAATGATAAGCAAGTGAATCCAACTGCCTTTGAACAGGCGATTCCTGTTTAAAAGCTTCTCGAGCTGGCTTTTAAATTCAGGGAAACTGAACTCATCAGGCAGGTGCCAGCCCACCGATGCAAATCGTTTACCCAGTAATTCCAGCCATAACCTGAGAAAAGGAATGCGGTTGCCTGAAGCAAACAGGCTTTGCCTTATGCTCTGACCGGAAATGTCAAACCATTCTTCCGGACTTAACTGCATCGATTCCCGCGGAATGATCGACTGGTTGTATAGAATATATCTATTGATCAAGACGTTACTGTCGAAGAAGCTGTTGTATGAAGTAATTCAGCAGACTGGGACTGAGTATTATGGGCAGTATGAATCCGAAAACTGCACCGAAGAAGTGAGCGTCATGCGCAATATTGTCTTTACTCTTGCTGCTCATTACCCAGCTGTATACCAGATACAGCGCAGCAAAAACAATCCCGGGCATGGGTATCAGCATGAAAAAATAGATTTTATTCCATGGGTCAAAGAATATGGCTGCAAAAACTACCGCTGAAACAGCACCTGAAGCACCAATTGCATTATAATGGTAATCGTTGCGATGCTTGTAAAGGGAATACAGCGGAGAGATGAGAATGGCCCCAAAATAGAGTATCAGATAATAGGGGATCCAGCTCGATCCGAAAAATTGCTGGAAATATCTTTCAAGAGCCGTACCAAAACTATACAGAACCAGCATGTTAACTATAAGATGGGTCCAGTTTGCATGGAGGAAAGCATGCAGGATCAACCTCCCATATTGCTTTCTGTGAATGATCTGATAGGGATTGAACTGGTATTTATAGACCAGGCTATGCTGACTGAAGGCAATTACAGAGAAAACGGAAGTTATTATGACAATGGCAAGAGTTAACATAGTTTCAGTGTAATATCTTAAATATCAGTTCTTTTAAAAGTTCTCCCTCATTAGCGGAGACATTGCCGAATCCTTTTGATTTCAGGTCAAATTCCCGCAACAAGGAGATAATCTGAATGACTTTCTTCCTCGGATAATGAAGGCTTCCTTGCTGGTAGTCGGGGACGAAATAGGAATTGATGCCGAGGGAGGTAGTGACATTCCGGGGACTTTTATCGTCCATAAAATGATAAGCCAGTAACTTGGCATAATAATAGAACAGAGCAGATATGGTGATCGAAATGTGATTATTTTTCTGGTTCTCTCCAAGGTAATTGATGATGCGGTTGGCCTTTAGAATATTCTTCCGGGAAAGTGCCTTAACCAGCTCGAAACTGTTAAATTCTTTACTGATGCCGCTGTTTTCCTCAATATGTTCGGGGGTGATTTTCATTTGCCCCTTTGGCAGGGTGATCAGGAGTTTCTCAATCTCTCCGGTGATCCTGGACAGGTCGTTGCCAAGATATTCTGTCAGTATCATTGCAGCGCCCGGTTCAATATGGTATCCCGCACGCTTAAGGAAGGATTCTATCCACTTGGGTACCTGGTCTTCGTAGATTTTTTTTGTTGCCAGCACAACCCCGTTCTGGTCGATCGATTTGTATAGCTTTTTTCTTTTGTCAAGGACCTCGTACTTGTAGCAAAGAACCAGGATAGTGGATTTCAGCGGATTTGCTGCAAAATACTGGAGGTTATCGATTTTAGAGATCATCTGGGCCTCTTTTACGATGATCACATTATAATCGGCACCCATAGGGAATCGGCGTGCAGCATTGTCTATCTGCGCACCTTCCACATCTTTACCGTAGATAATGCTCAGGTTGAACGCCTTTTGTCCTTCATCAAGAACTGTGTTCTGTAGAAGGTCAGAAATCTGATCAATAAAATAGGGCTCTTCACCCATGAGCAGGTAAATCGGATAAAATTTCCGGTTTCGGATATCGGTAATTATTTGCTCGAAGGTCATTGATGCAGCCATTTTTTAAAACCTGAGATGTTTAACAGACCGGCCCTGGCCGATTATTTCCTGCATCGCAAGTATACCGATTTTTAGATGGTCGGTAACATATTTCATCGTAACTTCTTTGTCGCTTTCAGCGGTTTTTACGCCGGTTGAAATCATTGGCTGGTCAGTTACCAGCAGAAGAGCTCCTGAAGGTATCTCATTGTCGAAGCCAACAATGAAAATGGTGGCAGTTTCCATATCAATCGCCATCGATCGGGTTTTAACCAGAAATTTCTTGAACCGAAGGTCGTATTCCCAAACCCGCTTATTCGTGGTGTAAACTGTGCCGGTAAAATAATCGCGCCCGTAATCGCGTATAGCCGTTGATACTGCACGTTGAAGCATAAATGCCGGGAGTGCAGGTACTTCAGCCGGCAGGTAATCATTTGATGTACCTTCACTTCGAATGGCAGCGATTGGGAGGATGAGGTCACCAAGCTTGTTTTTCTTTTTTAATCCGCCGCATTTACCCAGAAAAAGCACGGCTAACGGATGAACAGCGCTCAGCAGGTCCATTATGGTGGCGGCATTGGCTGAGCCCATGCCGAAGTTTATAATGGTTATTCCTCCTGCGCTGGCGTTCGGCATATTTGCCTCCCGGTTCATTTCGACATTATGAATCTGAGCAAAGGTTTCAACGTACTGATTGAAATTGGTCAGTATAATATATTGAGTAAAATCTTCCAGCTTCCTTCCGGTATACCTGGGAAGCCAGTTTTCGACTATTTCCTTTTTGGTTTTCATGAAGAGATTTTGCCTGTGATCAGTATCTTTATGCCGATTTATACAATCATGCAGCCGTTAAATTTACCAACTTATTCATTCAATTTAAAATCCCGTGAAGGACGGCCATGGATTTTTGATGAATTTAGAAGAAGCTGGTATTTGCTTACCCCTGAAGAATGGGTGCGACAAAATTTTGCCAGGTACTTGTGCGATGGGCTCGGCTACCCTGAAAGCCTGCTTTTACTGGAAGGCAAAATTACCCATAATACACTGACCAGGAGATGTGATATCGTTGTTTTTAACCGAAATGGACTGCCGGTTATTCTCGTGGAATGCAAGGCTCCGGAAGTTGTCCTGAATCAAAAAACCTTTGATCAGATTTCCCGTTATAATATGGTTCTGGGGGTAAGAATACTTTTAGTGACCAACGGCCTGAGCCATTATTGCATCAGGCTGGATCCGGAAACCGGAACTTATTCATTCCTTAAGGAGATCCCTTCATTTTTATCCATCGCCGACCAATCCTCTGAAGTTATCTGAAGAAACCATTCATTGGTCCATCCGGTGAAACTCCGGTTCCATTTTTCCTTGATTCCTGTGATCCTGAATCCTGCGTTTTTAAACAGGTTAACGCTTGCGATATTCGATTCGTCGATGGAACAGTATACCTGGTTAAGCAGAAGGACAGTGAAAACATATTTTAACAGTACTTTCAGAGCATCCTTGGCATACCCTTTACCCCATTCGGTTGATTCACCAATAAGAATCCCGATTCCGGCCCGCTGATGGTGGGGATCGAAATCAAACAAGTCGATCAGCCCAACCGGCATACCGGTTTCCAGTGTCTCGATAACCAGCCTGAGCTGCCTGGCCTGAAAAATATCCAGATGAGCCTGCTCGAGGTACTGCCTGAGTATCTGCCGTGAAAATGGAGCAAGTGTATTGCTTACATGCCAGATCGTCTGATCGTTTTCCCACTTGAACAACACATCCTCATCTTCAGGCTCAATCGCCCTGAGGCGGATCCGTGTTCCTTTTAATGGTTCCATTTTTTTACAATTTCTTGATTGAACCCACTGATTTTGCGAAAGGTTTACTAAATCCCTTTTTCTTCACTACCTGAAGCTTTTTATTCGCCTCTTCCTGAGATTTGAAGGTTCCGAAGCCATAACGGTAAAATCCATCTTTTCCCTTGAATTCATGCACCGGATCAAGGTCTTTAAATGCCTTCTTTGCCAATGGTGTTTTCGAAGCTGCAAATTGGATGGTCCATGAATCCTCATCGGGCTGATTTACTCCTGATGGCTGCATTAATACAGCATTTTCAGTTCCTGTATTGATTTCTATCCTGATAAATGTTTCGGCATTGTCGGGCCGCACTCCGGTCGTTAACCTTGATACAGGTATGCCATATTTCATGAAAGTTGCGGTCAGCCCATTTACTCTCAGATAATCAAGTGAGTCGCCCTGTGGATCTAGCCATGCGGTTAATCCGGCATGTTTTTTCATTAATTCGGCCAGCTGAAGCACCAGCGCCTGGCTGGTTTCTCCTAAAAGGGTATCTGATGAGGGATAATAAAGGGAAAAGTCGTTTTTCAGATTATCGGGAATAACCACGTTGCGCTCAACCTTGTTGTCAGCCAGGTCGATAGGCAGGGTGTTTTCCGTGTAATAAGGAAAATACCCGTTTTTCTCAATCAGCAGGCCATAAGGGCTTCCTCTTTGAACTGAAAACAGGTACCAGGCATTTCGATCGGTGGTAATGGTCTCCTTGATTTCAGAAGTTTTCTTGTTGATCAGGCTGATCTTTATGTCAGTCAGCAGCTGGCCGTTTTGCTGGGATAGTACCCCATAAACCAGACAGTTTTCAGGTGCCGGCCTGATCATGTTTATCTGGTCCTTAAAATCCTGACCACTCGCATAGGACAACGTACCGAAAACCAGTAAACCACACAGCAGGAGCTGTTTGCTTTTTCTTGCGATGTATTTGTAACCTTTTGTCATGATCCTGATATCTTTTATTAATCGGTAATCCCTCGCATAATGCAAGTTGACCGCGAGCCATAATTGTTCGTTGTAACCATTGGTTTGACTGCCGTTCTCGGGATTCAATATCCCTTTTCGGATTAATGGAAGATGATGCCCTGTCTGTATACCTGTTTGGGCGTAACCAACCCAGCTCCGGTTTCCGGATAAAACCCTGAGGCAATTCCAAAGCATCAGCCAGGGGCGGGGAAGGAAAAACCAGACCGAGATTGGCGAAGTAATCAAAAGAATCAGCGATACAGTCACATCCAATACCCTTTTTATACGTCGGTTGTGTGGCTCACCTACTGAGTTTATCGGAATAACATACAGATCGCCAGCCGTATTGGAGGAATTACTCCCTATAATGGACTCTGCTGCCTCGGGAGCAATTTTATATTCGGTTTCCAATAGGCTGAGGGCGAGCATATGTTTGATTATTTCGTTGGTGCTAAGATCTTTAGAGCAAAATATCACCTCGTCAATATGGTTAATCCGTATGATGTCATATAACTGAACAACAGAACCAAGATATTTCCCGGATTCTGTAATGGATTGATCAGGAGTTACATAGCCAAATACCTCAACGGGCTGACTTGATTGATCGATGATTCTGCTCACGCGGTCGGCTTCATCCGGTCTGCCCACAATGACCAGTTTTTTCCTCCTGCCGATATCCAGCCGGTATCCGCTGGCGCGTGAATAATGCAGAAGTATGCGTGTCAGGAAAATTCCGGCCAGCGTCCAGACAGATCCCATGATGATCAGGGCTCTGGAAAAACGATATTCTTCCGGCAAAAGGGAATAGACAACCAGAATCATAGCAGTGCCATAAATTATGCCCCTGAGTATGCGTGATAGTTTAACCGGTAAGTCATATCCGCCGGAAAAATAGATGGAAATCAGCCATATAATAATGTATGCCGGAACAAAGAACATCAGGAATTCCGGAGGATGGTGACCCCCGCCAGGGAACTTGACGGACTCCCAGGTTGGGTTTATCAGAACGAACCCGAGGAAAGATATTGCGCCATCCATCAGGGGAAGGAAAAATCGCTTTGCTACCCGCCGTATCATGGAAATGGCTGCCCGGAAATAGACCGACAACCGGATAAAGAAGGAAAACCATCGGGCATTGCTGGTCGAAAAATGCTTGGTGGCGAAAATGATCATCGCCTGGTAAAACATCACCACATAATTAATACTGGCCTTTTTTGTGCTTTCTCCTTTATAATGTATTATCGTGGTTTCCGGAAAATAGTAGTTCTTGTATCCGGCCTGAAGTATCCGGTAGGAAAGATCAATATCCTCACCATACATAAAAAACGACTCATCAAAATAGCCTGTTTTGTCGAGAACTGTTTTTCTGATGAACATAAATGCCCCGGGGAGAATATCCACTTGATTCACTTCATCCTGAGGAAGGTAGCCAAGATGGTATTGCCCGAACTTTCTGGATCTGGGAAAAAGTGCCGACAATCCGAAAACCTTATAAAACGATACCCACGGTGTTGGAAGGGCGCGTTTTGATTCAGGGAGGAACGATCCTTTGCCATCAATCATTCTCACGCCAAGTGCCCCGGCATCGGGATGGCTGTCCATAAATTCCAGGATCTTCCCGAATGTTGATTCTTCAACAACGGTGTCAGGGTTTAGAATGAGTTGAAAGTCACCGGTGGCTATTCGCATAGCCTGATTATTTGCTTTCGAGAATCCGGTATTATCAGCGTTTTCAATCAGGATGACCTCCGGAAACTGGTTTCTGACCATCACACAGGATCCATCTGCCGAATTATTGTCGACAACAAAAACCTCAATGGGCATGGCCCCTGCAGCACGGTATACCGACTTGATGCATTGCTCAAGAAAGAACCTGACGTTATAACTGACAATGATGACCGATATCCTGACAGGGTTCATTAATGATTACGATTTATGTATTGATTCTTCAAACAGCGTGCGGTTAAGAAGCGAACGGCCCAGGGTTATTTCATCGGTATACTCAAGCTCATTTCCGATGGCTACTCCACGGGCAAGAGTAGTGATTTTAACTGAATGTTCTGATAATTTCCTGTAAATGAAAAAGTTGGTTGCATCTCCTTCCATGGTGGCACTCAATGCCAGAATTACCTCTTTCACTTCACCTGATCCAACGCGTTCAGCCAGTGAACCGACGGTAATATTTGACGGTCCGATGCCATCCATCGGTGAAAGGATGCCGCCAAGTACGTGATATACTCCTTTATATTGCTGTGTTGATTCCAACGCCATGACATCGCGGATATTTTCAACCACACAGATCTGCGACCGGTCGCGGCTTGGATTTGCGCAAACCTGGCAGACCTCCTGATCTGAGATGTTATGGCAAACCTTGCAATGGTGAATCTCCTTTCTTAATTGCAAAAGGCTGGCAGCCAATGATTCAGATTCCGACACCTCCTGCCTGAGCAGGTGGAGAACCAGACGAAGCGCCGTTTTACGGCCTATTCCCGGTAGTTTGGCAAATTCATTTACTGCTTTTTCCAGCAGTCTTGACGTGTATCTTGAGGAATCCATTTTCTCCTATTATTTTTCAAAAGTAACATCGTTGCGATCGAATAGCAATTTTTTGCCTTTATTTGCCGAATCTACCCGAAAACAATGAACCCAATCTGGATTGCTGTCATTCTCCTCTGCTATTTCGGCCTGCTCCTATTTATCTCCCATTTAACCAGCAAAGGTGCCGATAATGAAGGTTTCTTCATAGGTAACAGAAAATCCCCCTGGTATATTGTGGCCATTGGTATGGTTGGTGCCTCAATATCCGGGGTAACCTTCATTTCCGTTCCGGGATGGGTAATATCAAGCCAGTTTGCCTATATGCAGATGATTTTCGGCTATCTGGCAGGTTATCAGGTTATTATTTGGCTTTTGCTGCCAATGTATTATAAACTTAGGCTGACTTCCATTTACGGTTACCTCGAGCAGCGTTTCGGCTATTGGTCCTATAAGTCCGGAGCATCATTTTTTCTGCTGTCACGTACCATCGGATCAGCTGCCCGGCTTTTTCTGGTTTCCGCTGTTCTTCAGATAGCTTTTTTTGATAAACTTCATGTGCCTTTTTCACTGAATGTTTTGATTATCATGGGGTTGATATACTTGTATACCTTTAAAGGCGGGATTAAAACCATCATTTGGACTGATTCCATTTTAGCCATGATGTTTATTTCAGCTTTGATACTGACCATTGTTCTTGTGATGAAGGACCTCCATCTTGGATGGCCACAGCTTATTACTCAGATTCGCGAAACGGGTTTGGGGAAAATGTTTTTCTGGGAGGATTTTGGCGGGGATAAAAAGCATTTTATAAAATATTTCCTCGGCGGGATGTTTATTACCATCACCATGACCGGCCTGGATCAGGATCTGATGCAGAAAAATCTGAGTTGCAAGACTTTAAAGGATGCTCAGAAAAACATGACCTGGTTCAGCCTTTCCCTGGTGCCGATCAATCTTCTTTTTCTGACGATGGGTGCCTTGCTGATCATTTTTGCACGTTCACGGAATATTGAGATTCCTGCAGCCTCAGATAGTATGTTCCCGATGATCGCCACCGGCAATTTTCTCACTCCATTAGTTGGCATAATTTTTATCATTGGCCTGGTAGGTGCGGCTTTTTCAAGCTCTGATTCCGCATTGACGGCTCTTACCACTTCCGTGACTATTGATATACTGAATAAGGGGAATGCCCCTGAAGCTGTTACACGCAAGGTAAGAAACAGGGTGCATGTAGGATTGTCATTGGTTTTTCTGCTGGTTATACTGGTTTTTCGTGCCATTAATGACCGGAGCATTATAGATACCATTTTCACGATCGCCGGGTATACTTACGGGCCGTTGCTTGGACTTTATGCATTCGGAATGTTTACCCGATATAAAGTCAATGACCACCTCGTACCTTACGTGGTGGTCATTGCTCCAGTGCTGACTTATTTAATTCAGCATTTTTCCAAGCAGCTGATCAGCTATGTGTTTAGCTTTGAACTGCTGCTGATCAACGGCTTGCTGACTTTTCTATTCCTCTGGCTTATTCGTCGTCGCCCTTAGACATTGAATAAACATCTTTAATCAGGGTATCATATTTTTCATGCAGAAATTTTCTTTTCAATTTCAGCGTAGGGGATAATTCTCCAGTTGCTGACACCCACTCATCCACGACCAGCCGGAATCGTTTAACCTGCTCATGCGGTCCCAGGTTTTTGTTGGTGCTGTTGATCTCCTGCTGATACCTGGCAATAATCTGCGGCTTCGTGATTAATTCCTCGTTGTCGCGATAATGGATGCCTTTTTTAGCGCAGTAATCGTGCAGGAAACGGAAGTTCGGAGAGATAATGGCCGAAGTGAATTTCTGGTTTTCTCCGATAATCATGGCATTATCGATAAATAAGGATTCCTTAATCTTATTTTCAATCGATTGTGGTGCGATGTATTTACCACCGGAATTTTTGAAGATTTCCTTCTTTCGGTCGGTGATTTTCAGGAACCGGCCGTCAATTATTTCACCGATATCTCCTGTATGGAACCATCCTTCGTTATCGATAACCTCACGTGTCAGTTCCTCATTTTTGTAATATCCCATCATTAAGTTAGGTCCTTTCATGAGGATCTCCCCGTCATGGGCAATCTTAACTTCCACATTTTTCAGGATGACGCCAACCGTACCAAACATATTATCCGGATAGTTCTTTTCATTCATCGAAATAACCGGTGATGTTTCGGTCAGTCCGTAGCCTTCCTGAATTATAATCCCTGCAGCAGTAAAAACCCTTGCAAGTCTTGGTTGCAGGGCAGCTCCGCCGGAGAACGCCATTTTCAGGTTTCCACCAAGGCTTTCCCTCCATTTTGAAAATACAAGCTTGTCAACAATTTTATGCTGGAATGCATACCACGATCCGTTGATGCCGGCATGTTCATATCGAAGTCCAATGTTGACCGCCCAAAAGAATATCTGTTTCTTAATTCCTTTTAAGGATTTGCCTTTTGCGATAATCTTATCGTACATAACTTCCAGAATCCTTGGGACTGTCACAAAAGTGCTTGCCTTGATTTCCTTCAGATCGGCGCCGATGGTTCCCAGGTTTTCAGCATAATATAGGCCGTAACCCTGCCACTGATATCCATAATGAACGATACGCTCGAGAACATGACACAGCGGAAGGAAGCTCAGAACCCTCGAATTTGTTTCAAGGTCGAGAATGTGCAGTGCATCCGTAAGGTTGGACATCATGTTATTATGTGAAAGCATCACACCCTTGGGAACCCCTGTGGTTCCTGACGTATAGATTATGGTAAACAGATCTTCCGGTTTAATGGAATCTTTGATCAGGGACAATTTGTCTGCCCATTTTTTTTCGTTCTTTTCACCCAGTTCAGCGATTTCTTTCCAATTTTTGGCACCTTCCACTTCGTTAAAAGAGTAAATGGCCTCGATATTCGGAGTCTTGTTCTTGGCGAATTTCTTATAAAGCGGTGCATCAGAAACAAGAGCCAGCCTGGAATCTGAATGTTCAAAAATAAAGGCGGTCTCCTCATCACTTAGCGTAGGGTAAATCGGCACATGTACCACACCGATCTGCATCATACCCATATCGAGAAAGTTCCATTCAGGACGGTTATTGGAGGCACTCACAATTTTATCTCCCTTTTTAAGGCCCAGTTCCAGTAGTCCGTAGCTAACCTGGTTGGCTATCCTTACGTACTCTGCGGTGGACCAGGGAACCCACTGTCCGTCAACTTTTGAGGCCAGGGCATCTGCACGTGGATATGTCTTCATCGCATAATCCAGTACATCAAACGTTCTGCGTATTTCCATAGTTTTAAAGGTTAGGTTGTTTCGATTAAGCAGGAATTAATTTCATTTATCTGTTCCTGGGAAAAGTTGGGGAGTCCCAGGATTTTAAGGTTAGTCTGTAATTGTTTTTTCGAACTGACGCCAATCAGGACGGAAGTGATAAAATCGTGGCTCTTTACCCAGTTAAGGGCCAGTTCGGCAAGGCTTAACCCATGCGTGCCGGCAATTTTGTTTAGTTTAATGACAACTTCTTTAACTTCAGGAGTTATCTGGTCAGTCTTCAAAAATCCATGCGATTTGCCGGCTCTGGAATCTGTGGGTATGCCATCGAGATAACGATCGGTAAGAAGCCCCTGTGCAAGTGGGGAGAAAGCAATGCAGCCAATCATTTTTTCTCTTAAGACTGCTGCCAGACCTTCTTCGGCTCCACGTTGAAACAATGAATATTTTACCTGATGGATCAGGCATGGAGTTCCCATCTCTGAAAGGATGCGTGCTGCCTGCATCGTTTCTGCGGCGGGGTAATTTGATATCCCGGCATATAGTGCCTTGCCTGATCTTACTGCCTGTGCAAGTGCTCCCATCGTTTCCTCAAGCGGAGTCAGCGGATCGAAACGGTGCGAATAAAAGATATCTACATAATCAAGATTCATACGGTCGAGACTCTGATCGAGGGAGGCCAGTAAATATTTACGTGAGCCGTGATCACCGTATGGGCCAGGCCACATGAGGTAACCTGCTTTTGTGCTGATAATCAGCTCGTCGCGATAAGGTTTGAGGTCTTTTTTAAGAATCTTGCCAAAATTGGTTTCTGCTGATCCTGGCGGAGGACCATAATTGTTGGCTAAATCGAAATGGGTAACTCCCTCATTAAATGCATATCGGATAATTTCCCTGCCTGTTTCAAAATCGTCTACTTCGCCGAAATTATGCCATAACCCTACAGACAAGAGCGGGAGATTGATTCCGCTGTTGCCGCATCGGCGATAGGCCATCTGTTCGTACCGGTTATCCTTTGCTATGAAATCCATCTGGATAGTTATTTATGTAAAGATGTAAAAATAACACTGTTTACCAAATTGAAAACGACCTTTCATAATTCCCTGAAATTGTTCTTAAATTGTGCCCGGTTCGTGAAACCTGAAGACGGGCCGGAAGTTGGATGGAGAAAATATCTTTTATTCTTCATGGAAAAATGCGGGGCAGGAGATCTGTTAAGGATTCCCTGATGAGAAAATTTTCAGAAAACTACGTTGTCCAATTCTATGAAACTGCGCATCCCCGTCATGCCGAAGAATTAGCAATCAAGGCTTTGAATGACGATTGCGATTTTATGATTTCAGTGGGAGGCGATGGTACCTTGCACGAGGTGGTCAATGGGTTTCTTAAGTCGGGAGGCAGAAAAAAGTTCAAAACAGTTTTAGGTGTTCTGCCCTATGGGACTGGCAATGATTTTGCTCGTGGGCTTGGTGTAACAAGGAATATTGATCAGCTTTCAGAAATGATTTCGCTTAATCGTCCTGCAATCCTTGACGCAGGATGCATGGAGTTTCAGCAGCCTGATGGGTCAGTCAAAATCTGTTATTTTGATAATATCGCAGATCTGGGCATTGGAGCAGATGTGGTGGTTCAGGTAAATGGCGTTCATCTGAGAAAAAAAATATTGGGGGGCACTCTGACGTTCTTCCTTTCTGTCATGATTACTTTTTTGACTTTTAAACCCAAGAAAGTCAGAGTATCCTGGGAGGGATTCACCTGGGAAGGCTCCGTTCTAAGCCTTGTGGTTGCAAATGGTCGTTTTTTCGGCAGCGGCCTGGGGGTAGCTCCTGATGCAAAGCAGGATGACGGATTGTTTGAGGTGGTGATTTTTGCTGACCTCAGTGTTCTTGATTATTTGAAGAATTTCGCCAGAGTCAGGAAATGTCTCAGGGTCATGCACCCGGAAGCTCATTATTACAGGGCAAAAGAGATCCTGGTGGAACCGATTGGCAATATTGCCATCGTTGAGTCCGACGGGGAAATAGCCGGACAGGCGCCTGTGCTTTACAAATGCCTGCCCGCTGCTATGCCGTTTTTAATCCCTTAATCTGGCGGGTAGAGACGCATAATTATGCGTCTCTACAAGACCTTCATTAAAGCTTCTACTGCTTTTGCCATTGCCTTGTCAATGCCTGAAGCATCTTTTCCTCCTGCTGTAGCGAAGAATGGCTGACCGCCACCACCACCCTGGATTTCCTTTGCACTGTCGCGGATGATGTTCCCGGCATGAAGGCCGTGACTTGCGATCAGGCTCTCGGAGATCATTACCGTAAGTATCGGCTTGCCCTGAATGATGGATCCGATTACCAAATACAGGTTTTCAGTTTCTCCCTTGATCTGATAGGCCAGATCTTTAATCTGGGCAGCATCGGGCAGGTCAACACGCTCACAGATCAGGTTTACACCGTTCATCGGTTGAATGCGGCTCCTGAGATCATTCTTTATATGTTTGAGCTGCTCCTTGTCAAACTGTTCTATCTTTTTCCGCAGCTGCTGATTTTCTTCCATCAGCAGATTGATGGCCTCAACCAATCCATGATTTGATTTTAACAGGAGATTGAGTTCGTGTATTGTTTTTTGCTGCTCCCTGATATTCTCTTCGGCAATTTGTCCGGCTTGTGCTTCAATTCTCCGGATACCGGACGCAATGCTGCTTTCGGAAATGATCCGGAAAAACCCGATCTGTCCGGTTGCAGCAACATGTGTTCCTCCGCAAAGTTCGACGGATTCGCCGAAACGAATGACCCGCACCTGGTCGCCGTATTTTTCACCAAACAGAGCCATTGCACCCATTTCCCGGGCTTGGGCGATAGGAACGGCACGAAGCTCGGCAAGCGGAATGTTCTGCCGGATCATCCGGTTAACAAGCATCTCCACCTGATCAGTTTCTTCTTCGGTCATCTTCTGATAATGCGAAAAGTCGAACCTCAGATAATTGGGGTCAACCAAAGATCCTTTCTGCTCAACATGGTTGCCAAGAACGGTGCGCAAAGCAAACTGAAGGAGGTGCGCAGCCGAGTGATTGCGCATGGTATTCAGTCGTGAATTTTCATCTACTGAAGCAAAAAAGGTTGCTCCCGGATCATTTGGCAACTGGTCGGTAATATGTACTGTAAGGTTGTTTTCCTTTTTAGTGTCGTCGATCTTAACCAGCTCACCGGCTGATTTCAGCGTTCCGGTATCACCTACCTGACCGCCGCTTTCGGCATAAAACGGGGTTTTATCAAACACCAACTGCCAGAACGTTTTCTTTGGAGTTTTCACCTGCCGGTAGCGGGTGATTTTCACTTCCAGGGAAATCTGATCATATCCTACAAATTCCTGTTCATCACCATCCTGAAGTATAACCCAGTCGGCTGTTTCCTGTCCGGATGCCTGTCGCGACCTGGATTTCTGCTTAGCCATTTCTTCATGGAATTCAGGAATATTTACGGTCATTCCTTTCTCATGAAGAATCAGTTCAGTAAGATCGAGGGGGAAACCATAGGTGTCATATAATTCGAATGCGGCTTTTCCGCTGAAAGGAACATCTTTTGATTTCTGCGCTTTAACGAGGTTTTCCAATGAGGTAATCCCGGATTCCAGCGTGCGGAGGAATGAGTTTTCCTCTTCACCGATCACCCTGGATATAAGCTTCTGCTGATTCACCAGTTCCGGAAAAGCATCACCCATATTTTCGACGAGTACGGGAATCAGGCCAGTCATGAAAGGCTCCTTCAGGTTCAGGAAATTGAATCCATAACGTACAGCCCGCCGGAGAATTCGCCTGATAACATAACCGGCGCCGGTATTTGAAGGTAGCTGGCCATCGGCAATGGAGAATGCAATTGCCCGGATATGGTCGGCAATAACACGCATGGCAATATCCGATTCATTGGCTGCCCCGTATTTTATACCGGTAATTTCAGCCAGTTTTCCAATCACCGGTTGAAAAATATCAGTATCATAATTCGATTGTTTTCCTTGCAGGGCCATGGTTAATCGTTCAAAGCCCATGCCGGTATCCACATGCTTTTGTGGCAGTGGCACCAATGTCCCGTCTGACCTTCTGTTATATTGTATGAATACGAGGTTCCAGATTTCAATAACCTGCGGATGGCCTTTATTCACCAGAAGTTTCCCATCTACGGCAGCACGGTCAGCATCCGAACGCAGGTCGACATGGATTTCTGAGCAGGGTCCGCAAGGGCCCGTATCACCCATTTCCCAGAAGTTGTCTTTTTTGGAACCTTCCAGTATCTTATCAGCAATGGTGTGCTTCAGCCAGAGGTTGTATGCTTCGTTATCCCTTTCAATCGATTCGGCGGTGTCGCCTTCGAAAATGGTAACATAAAGCTTTTCCGGGGAGAGTCCCATACAGCCGACAAGAAATTCCCATGCCCAATCGATCGCTTCGGTCTTGAAATAATCCCCGAACGACCAGTTGCCGAGCATCTCAAACATGGTGTGATGATAGGTGTCGTGACCAACCTCTTCAAGATCATTGTGTTTCCCTGAAACGCGAAGGCATTTCTGTGAATTTGCCACTCTCAGGGATTTCGGGGTTTGATTGCCCAGGAAATAATCTTTAAACTGATTCATTCCGGCATTTGTGAACATCAGCGTCGGGTCATCCTTGACAACCATAGGTGCCGATGGCACAATAAGATGGCCTTTGGTTTCGAAAAAATCCTTGAATTTTTGCCGTATAATTTTGGAATTCATCAGGTTTATCCTATATTACTGGTTTGTATAAAGAGTTGCAAAGTTAGATATTTTCGATAATTTTGCACCTCTTATTACGTTTAGTGCTAGTGAAAGCAGTGGATTAGTATGGCCAAGTTCAAATATCATTTTAACCCGGAATCTCTTTCTTTTGACCGAATTCGTTTAACGATCGGACAAAAGTTATTTAGGGTTATTGCCTATTTGATGTCGAGCCTGGTGGTTGGTGGTGGCCTTCTCCTATTTATTTCGATGTTTACTGATCTTCCAAAAGAGAGGATTTTAGCGCGTGAGCTGGCATTTTTGCAAACTCAATACGAGTTGACAAATAAGAAAATGGATCAGGTTCAGAATGTGCTGACTGAATTGCAAAACCGCGATGATAACATTTATAGGGTGATCTTTGAGGCTGATCCGGTGCCATCATCAATAAGAAATGCCGGATTTGGAGGGGTTAACCGGTACGCCGATCTGGAAGGTTACCGGAATTCAACAATTGTTAAGGAGACTTCGCGAAAACTCGACGACGTCATGAATAAGTTATATGTTCAGTCGAAATCATATGATCTGCTCTTTAATCTTGGAAAAGACAAGCAGAAGATGTTAACCTCTATCCCGAGTATTATCCCCATGGAGCGTTACACAAGAATAGGTTCTTTCTTTTCAGCACACCGCCTGCATCCGATACTTAAGGTTTACCGTGCGCACAACGGGATCGATTTCACTGCTCCGGTTGGTACCAAAGTACGTTCTGCCGGTGATGGTGTTGTTGTGGAGGTAAACCCGGTCAAGGGTTTCTCCGGCTATGGAATTACAATCACGATTAATCATGGTTATTCTTATGAAACTTTTTATGCTCACCTGAATAAAGCACTTGTTAAGGTGGGCGACCAGGTAAAAAGAGGTCAGATAATCGCCCTCAGCGGTAATACCGGCCTTACAATTGCACCGCATTTGCATTTCGAGATTCACCAGCGCGGAGTTCCCGTTGACCCGATCAATTATCTATTTACTGACATAACTCCGTTAGAATATCAGCAATTGATTGAAATGTCGAAACTTGGTGGACAATCACTTGATTAATTCCAGTAAAGTTGCCATACAAAGAACCGCAAATCGATAAAGTCTATTATTCAATTGGCGAAGTAGCAGAAATGTTTGAGGTTAATCCCTCGCTGATTCGTTACTGGGAAAGCCAGTTTGAAAATATTAATCCCAAAAAGACACCTGGTGGTAAACGGCATTATATGCTCAGGGATATCGAGCAGATACATCTGGTTTATCATCTTGTAAAAGAGAAAGGGATGACGCTCACAGGTGCACAGCAAAAACTCAGAGACAATAAGAACGATACTGAGAGCAATCATCAGATTGTTAAGAAACTGCAGCAGATCAGGGATTTACTGACTGGGATGCGTGACGAACTTTAATAAGCTCTATGGTTCTTGTAAAAGATATTATTTCCGTTCTTGAATCCATGGCACCGCTGGGGCTACAGGAATCTTATGATAATTCCGGATTGCTCGTTGGCAACAGGGACCAGGAGGTTACCGGAGTTTTAGTCTGCCTTGACGTGATTCCGGAAATTCTGGAGGAGGCTGAACGGCGTGGATGTAATTTTATTTTGTCTCATCATCCCCCGTTCTTCAGCGGGATGAAGAAATTCTCGGGAAATTCCCTTCAGGAGCAAATTCTTATCAAGGCTATTCGTAACGATCTTATTTTGTACAACTGCCACACCAATCTGGATTCTGTTTCAGAGGGTGTGAGTGGAAAAATGGCCGATCTGCTCGGACTGGTAAATCAGCACATTCTGGTTCCGAGAGAGGATGACCTGATTAAGCTGGTCTGTTTTATTCCCGCCTCCCACCTGATGGCTGTCAGTGAGGCAATTTTTGCCGCCGGGGCCGGCTGTATAGGGAATTACGACCATTGTTCCTATCAGCTTAGCGGTAACGGTACTTTCAAGGCTGGCGAAGGAACTCATCCGTTTACGGGATCGATTGGCGCTGTACATTATGAACCGGAAACCAGGTTTGAAACGGTTTTGCCGAAACATCGCCTGAAAGCAGTAATTAAAGCTATGCTCGAACACCATCCCTATGAGGAGGTTGCGTATGATTTATATCCACTGATAAATAAAAATCCATCGGAAGGCCTCGGGATTGTCGGCGAACTCGATGAGGATTCTACGGAACTGGAATTTTTAAACAAAATTAAGGGGGTATTTGGTGTTCAGGTGGTGCGCCATTCACGGCTGCGTAACAAGCCGGTCAGGAAAGTTGCGCTTTGCGGAGGC
>CAIXHD010000050.1 GCA_903919065.1 uncultured Bacteroidota bacterium | reverse complement strand
GGGTGACGAGGGAATATCTAATCCCGGCGGGATGTATTATTTTGACTATATCTACCATTTCAACATTGCAGGCCTGCTTTCTCATTTGTGGCATTTCAGGCTTGGTGGAATCAGGCAAATGCTTAACTATTTTAAATTTGCGATGTCAGGAACTTACTTTCCAGGGTACAAGGCCATTCAGAAAACAAGGGACAGGCTGAACCCAAACTCGTCGCATACCAAAACGCTTAAAGATGATTCCTTCAGATTCTATCCGGGTTATAAGCAATGGATGAAAAGTCAGATGTGCCGGCCACATACCTGTCACCGTACAGAATCGGAGGGCGCTTATGCCAACCAATATGGGATAGAAACCGTATATCCGCTGGCCGACATTCGGTTGCTTCAGATGGTATATAGTTTACCGGTAAGGCTTTTCAGGCCCAAGCCATACACCAGGGCCCTGTTCCGAAATCTTTGCAAAGGCATACTACCTGATAAAGTGCGTTTGCAGCCAAAATTCAGTGGGGCTATGACATTGGCCTTTGCCGAATACTGGAAAAAAACACAGGCAGAGGAACTCAGGGATTACAAGCTGAAAAATCATACAGGGCTGATGATCGAATCAGATAAATCTGATAATTTTGATGAAGAATCCGAATCATTAAAAAGCTTCTCAATAAATGTCAAGAAAATGGACTACATGATTGATCAGCATTGGCCTGCAAGTAAATTATAACCTGAAATTGAACAGATAATCAGCTGAGCTATGCCTGCATCGTTTTCAAGGATAAAAAAAGTCAGGTTCAACGAATGGTGGCTGTTTTTCAAAGCTGTATGGTGGTCAGGCATCGCCCGCATCCTGATTGTTTTTGTTCCGCTGAAGCGGTTTTCATTTATTTTAGGAACACACATGAAGGAAACTCCCGTGTCATCAGTCAATGAGAATATGGACTTGCTAAAATCAGTCAGCATTGCCATAAGCCGGGCCAGTCGTTACGTGCCCTGGCGTTGCAAATGCTACGAACAGGCCATTGCGGCCAAGGTGATCCTTCGGGGGTATGGTATTGAAACCACCCTGTATTACGGCGTTGCAAAAGATCAGGATAATAAACTTATCGCCCATGCCTGGGTGCGGTGCGGCGATTATATTATTACCGGACGACAAGGAATGAAACGGTTTACTGTGGTGGGGACTTTTGCCTGACAATGAATCCCCGCAAGCGCATTCCCGCTTGCTGCGAGGTTCTTCAATTTCTAAAAAATCAGTTAATTCTGCTGAATCGTTGCTCAATAATATTCATCAATCTCTCTTTAAAGTCGTCACTTAAAAAACTGATCCCGATAAAATCCATCCAGACTGTTTTTGCGTTCATCATCTTCCTGAAAATATTTTCCTGCTGCTTCTGATCGAGATTCAGCGCCAGGAAAGCCGCTATGAAATCATTCCGGGTTATCTTCTTCTTTTTCCCGTTCAGGGTAAGGGCGAGATCTTCTTTATCAGCAGGATTGACGAGCGCTGTTGCCACCAGGTCATAAGCAGGGGAAAGTACATGACCTATGCCGGGAAGTTTTATCAACGAAAAATTCTTCAGATGCATATCAGCATTCCCGGTAAGAAATGCGAAAAGAACCTGCTCGAAGTAATTGATCACATCCAAACCCGGGTTGCGGGAGTATTTCAGGATGGCCTTTGCCACCTGCTCGTGCGATCCGTGATATTTGTCTTCGGTAAGACGTTCTGTAAGCTGGCACATGTCTTCCATATGCAGCTTTTCCGTTTTTATACGATCAATTCTTTTGGTAATATAGGCAAGGCTTCCTGATTGAAGCCGGATAAGGCAATGCGGAACCACTGATATTCTGGCCAGGCGTGCGAGATGCATCGTCAGGTCTTCAACCTCGGGCAATTGAGGATAATGCTCCGTTGGTGGCTTTAAAATATATCCTCCCCACAAACCGACGATGGTGAATCTTTTAGGCATCCCTCTTCCTTCAGGTGATTCCAGGTGGAGGGATAATTTAGCCTGAGCCCCGGTGATGGTTACGTGCGTTTGAACCACCTTCAATGCCAGATCGGCGATCTGCGCTTCTGTGTAAGGCAAATCCGGAGGAACCGGATGATCAAAGATCTTCCTGCTGCACGATGGATGAAAGTCGGCGTCATTCGCGGTTAAGGATTGATAACAATACAAACATCGTTTCATGCCTGATCCTCCTCTTTTACCTCGGTTACACCTATTGCCCCGATGCAATCTCTGCAGCAGGCCAAAAGAAGCCCCATCCGGTCCCTGGCACTCAGTTTCCAGTTACTTTTGGCAATGTCGAGCAGCCACCCTTCCGGGATCAGGCCATCGAAGAAGGGAAAGAGTACGTTGCTGTGAAATGGGGCAGCCTGCATCGGAAGCGTAAGACTTACCGGTTCTGCCTCTTTTAATGCCAGGTAGGCCTGATCGTATAAAAAATGATACCCGGTTTCATCCTGCCAAAGCCAACCTGCTGTCAAATCCATGACCTTAATTTCTGCCTTTCTCATCTTTCATTTATATTGCCTAATGCCTAATGCCTAATGCCTAATGCCTATTGCCTAATTCCTGTTCCCCATTTCCACAGGACCCAGCTCAAATCCAAAAAGCTTCAGCACCTGGTTGACTTTGTCCAGTCGTAAAGTAACCTTCCCCTGTTCCATTTCCCTTACAAAACGAAGACCCACACCTGCCTTTTCAGCAATTTCCGGCTGGGTCAGATTCGCAAGTTTTCTTTTTTCCTTGATGAACGTTTTCAGATCCATTGATATACCCTTTAGGGTACAAAT
>CAIXHD010000049.1 GCA_903919065.1 uncultured Bacteroidota bacterium | reverse complement strand
GTTCGCCTGAGCAATTTCCAGGTTCGGTACCTGTACGAAATGCCACTTTCCGGGAAATCTCCGATTTTGTTCACCAGCCATATGATTCAGGTAGGGTTCAACCTGGGACAAAAAATCCAATAATATTGATTTGACAGTGATAGATCAAAACTCATATCGAAAAATTGTATTAAAGGGTATTTTTATAATTATTGCTTTCATAACCCTTTCTTTTCAAGCTGTCAAGGCTCAGAAAGAGGGTGCCATATGGTATTTCGGAAATCAGGCCGGTTTGGATTTCAACCAGCAATTTCCCCGGCCACTGACTGATGGCCGGCTCAATACTCGTGAAGGGGTTGCAACGATCTGCGATAAAAACGGGAATTTGCTGTTTTACACCGATGGGCAAACTGTTTACAACAGAAATCATGAAATAATGGATAACGGGCAAGGATTAAAAGGGGATATATCATCTACCCAATCCTCAATTGTGGTCCCCTGGCCTGAATCCGACAAGCTGTATTGCATATTCACCGTAGATCAGGCCGGCACCTATTCAAACCCCGGCGACGGATTGAAATACAGTATTGTGAACATGGATGTGAATGGAGGATTGGGCAAAGTAACCGACCTGAATCTTACCCTCCCCGGCACCGCCGGTATTCTTTTCACCGAGAAGATTACCGTAGTTAAACATAACGACACCAAGTCATACTGGATCATTGCCCATGAATTTGGCACCAACAGATTTTTCGAATTCAGGTTAACTGCTACCGGCCTTAGCTTTGTTGACCCTCAGCCTGTGGGCAGCATTCACCGTTTTGATGTTATTGGTGACCGTGATAACCGGGGTGCCACAGGATACCTCAAGTCTTCGCCGAAAGGAGATTTTCTCGCTTCAGCAGTGGAATTGCTGAAAAGTTTTGAATTATTCACCTTTGATAACAAAACAGGACGGATTGGTCTTTTAGCCAAGCTGGCTGCCGGAGATCGGACCGATCTGCAAGCGGAATCCGGAGCAGCCTATGGTGTTGAATTCTCCCCAACAAGTAATTTCCTGTACGGATCAACCCGTAAAGGCGGACTGATATACCAATGGAGCCTTGAGAAGCTCGATCCAATCAGTATTCAGCGGAGTGTCCGTATTATAAGGGAGAGGGCAAACAGTCTTTGCGGAGCGTTGCAACTGGCATTTAACGGTAAGATTTATGCTTCGCTTGGTGGCCTCCCTTACCTTGGAGTAATAAACTCACCCATCCAGGAAAATTGTAATTATGTTGAACTCGGCGCCAGTTTAGTGAATAATGAAACGGGCGTGGGAGGCAGAGCCTTTTTCGGTCTTCCAACCTTTCTTTCCGACTTCTTTAAGTCGGCTGAATTTTATTTCGAGAACACCTGCTTCCGCGATAAAGCCATTTTTTATCCTTCCACCAGAATCGCAGTATCCGGGCCACCTTCCTGGACCGTTTACGAAAAAGATGGAAAGGCCATTGGCACGTTTAAGGGGGATCCGAACAATTGGTATGGGGTGTTCACTTTTCCGCATCCGGGTGATTTTGTCGTGATAATGACCATCAATCAATATGGAAAGGATACTGATTTTCCGCGCGATATTACGATTAATCCTCTGCCTGAATTAGACTTAAAGGATACTACCTCCATGTGCAAAGGCAGTCCGGCGCATCTCGATGCAGGCGATGGAGCTTTCTTTGACTGGCGTGAAGCGCCAAACCTGAAAACTAATCGTTATCTTGATGTCTATAATCCTGGAAGCTATTTAGTTAAGGTCACCCATTATAACGGATGTTCTGCTAGTGACAGCACCCGGGTTGTTGAGAAACCCATTCCGGTCATTCTGGATACCAATATCGTTTCTGCTGCCTGCGGCTCCTCAAACGGATCCATAGAAGTTAAAATGGAGAAACCGGCGAACCAGTATAAATTCGTTTGGGCCAAATTTCCTGACAGTACCAATAGTAAAATGGCCAATCTGCCAGGAGGTGTTTACGACCTGCAAATCACAGAAATCTCCACTGATTGCTCAATTTTAGAAAGGTTAAGCATATCTGAAACCAATGCACCGGATGTAACCATTGAGCCTACGATTAAAGGGACTGCGGTCAAAGGCGCTGTATGTGCCGGAAGCAAAATAACCTTAACTGCAAGAGGAGCATCCAGGTATGAGTGGGATACTCCGGAGGGAAAAACCGATCAAACGGTTGAAGTAAGTCCCACCACAACTACCACCTATTTTGTAACCGGATTTTCGGCGTCAACCGGAAAGGAATGCAAGAATATTGGTAAAATAACCATTACGGTTTCCCCATATACTCTTCCCCAGCTAGGCGACTCCCATACAGGGTGTCAGGGGGATACCATTCCACTGCATGGTGGAGCTGAGTTCTTTTCCTGGGAATGGAGTACCGGAGAAAAAAGCGAATTGGTTAACATTACTCAATCTATTGAAGAACTGAGCGTTATTATCACAGATAAAAATGGGTGTAAGTTCTCCGACACCACCAAAATCAACATCAAGCCTCTTCCAATAATCACTTTTGAGAAGGATATTACTCAATGTGAAGGAAAACCACTTGATCTTACCGGAGGGCCGGGCGAAACTTTCCTCTGGAGCACAAATGAAACAACAGAGCATATCCAGGTGACTGAATCGGGAAAATATACGCTGACCATACAAACAAACGGATGCTCAAAAACTGACTCCACCAATGTTACCATTAAACCATTACCAAAGATAGATCTTGGTAAAGATGATACCTTTTGTATATCAGATCCGATAAAGTTGTCCGGAGGCTGGGGCGAAAGCTATTACTGGAGTACGAATGAAACTACCCAGGAAATATTAATAACGAAGTCGGACCGATATATACTTACTATATCTCTTGACAAATGCACAAACAGTGATACCGTTAATTTGACCGTCAAGCCTTTACCCCTGAACAATCTGGGTAACGACACAACCTGTTGTAAATCAAATCCATTAATCCTTAAAGGTGATAATGGAAATGCCGATTATTATGAGTGGAATGGCGAACCGAAAACTGCTGAATTATCTGTTAAGGAATCGGGAACCTATACTCTGAAAATCGGGAAAGACGGGTGTTTTAGTACCGATGAGATCACGGTTACAATGAACGACCCGATTAAGCTGCCCATTACAGTAGACTTGACACCGATTACCTGCCCTGGAAACCACGATGGCACCCTTGTAATTGGCGTCGTCGATCCATCCAACATGGAGTATAGCATTGATGGCGGACTCTCCTATTTTGACAGCCCGATCTTTCAGGGATTACCACCCAATCAACACTTCCAGATCTATGTAAAACAACAAAAGGCCTGTTGGGCGAAATATGATGAGGAGGTTGAATTTACTGAACCCGATAGTATCCAGATCAAATACCGCCTGATTTCCCCAAGTTGCCCAACTTGTCCCGACGGGGAGATTAACCTGTCGGTAAAAGGTGGGACTCCACCCTATTCAGTTCTTTGGTCAACGAATGAAACAAATACGGATTTGTCAAATCTTATCCTGGGAAAATACCTTGTTTGGGTAACTGATGCTTCAAATTGTCATAGTAATGCACTTATTGACCTTACCTTAGATTTTCCTCCCTTCCAGATTCCAAATGCATTTACGCCCAACGGAGATAATTTCAATGAAAAGTGGGAAATTAATTCACTGAAAGATTTTCCTTCCTGCGAAGTCAAAGTCTTCGACAGATCAGGAAACCTGGTCTATTTCTCTGTCCAGGGGTATACGGATCCATGGGATGGCAGGGATTTTACTAAAAAAATTCTTCCAATGGGAGCTTATTATTACCTGATATGGCTGCAACCAGGAATAAAACCAATAAAAGGCTCTGTATCAATACTAAGATGAGGAAAAATATTACATATTTCCTGATTTTGCTTATCACTTTCCTGGTGAGCACTCCTGGTACAAAAGCCCAGATTAATTCCTTCTCAGACCAATATCTGGTCAATCTGTTCCTTATAAACCCGGCAGTTGCAGGGACCGGTCAATACGGCAATTTATCGGTTTTTTCCAGACAGCAATGGACAGGATGGGACGGGGCACCCGCCAGTCAGAGCGTTACTTTTCAGACCAAATATTCTAAAATTGAATCCCTTTTTACTCCAACTGGTTTTATAAACAGAGGGAAAAATTCTTTCAGCAGAGTTGGTATGGGTGGAGGCCTCTTCCATGAATCCTATGGAGTCTTTAATCTGACAGGCATTCATTTTGATTATTCTTATCATGTTGTAGTCAAAAAAGGCCGGTTGTCCTTTGGATTATCCCCTTCAATTTTTCAGCTGGGTACCTCAACCATTATTCTGGCTGATCCCAACGATCCTTATCTGGAGCATCCTGTGAAAAGTTATTTCCTTGATTTTAATGCCGGGGTCCACTACTTTGACAAATTGAAATATGCTGGTTTCTCCGTTGTACAATTATTCAATTCAAGAGTAAAGTTCGGCAATTATGGTTTTCCGGATATCGAGAACCCCGCTATGAATCCCGACCTTTCCCGGTCGGCTTATGCATACGGCGGATATTATTTCCTGTTCAGGCAGGTACCTGGTATTAAAGTTGAGCCAATGGCGGTTGTTAAATTCAATACCATCAATGGATTAAGGTTTGATGTAAGCACAACCATTCACTTGCTCGATAAATTCCTTGCCGGGGTATCATACTCCTATAAGAATGGCATTTTTGTCTTCACCGGGGTGAGGTTCGACAACCTTTCCTTACGATATTTATTCGAAATCCCAATCTCGAATGATATTCGCAATCAGTTTACCAGCCATACCATCCAGCTTTCTTTGAATATCGGCCAGCCAATCAAATAATACTGAGAAATTCAGTGGATTTGAACAAATTGTATTTTAAATTTGTTGTAATCAAGACAGGCTTCTCATCGCCCCATTAAATCAATTGGTCATGAAATCATCCGCTAATCGGTTCGCTGTTGACCTATCTTTGGCAGCAATGCTCCTATTTTTAGTTAATCCTGCTTATAATCAGCAAATTAAGTTGAATTTACAGGAAATAAATCAACAGGCGGAAATCATTTTGCAGGTTAAGGCAGAATCCATGGTATCCAGATGGGTTTTCAGTGAGGGTAACAAAAATATCGTTACCGCAACCACCTTTAGAATTCTTGATTGTATCAAGGGCGATTATGTAAAAAATGAATTGCTTACCCTGGAGCTCCCCGGAGGCCAGGTGGGCGATATCACCCAGTATGTTACCAGCTCAGTGGGTTTTGTACAGGGCGAAGAAGCCATTCTTTTTCTTCCGAAAAACCGCACCCGCCTGATCGGTGGATTTCAGGGAAAAATATCAGTTTCAGATGATATAGTGTTCATTGAAAATCAAAAAGTTAACAGCAACTTATTTATTGAGACACTAAAAAAGGCTAAGACTGATAATGAGGTAATTCCATCGTTTCTGAAAAGCATCAGAAAAGAGTCCTTTCAACCGGCCCCGCTTAATCTTAAAGGCGGCAAATCAGAAAATCTGACGAATGATACCTATGCTATTACAGGAACAATAGTGGGCTTCACAGGAACCATCGATAATGATTCTGATGGCTATTTTTCGTCATTCTCATTTTCTATCCGTGTGAACGGCGATGCCGATCCGGGTCCGGCTACGGTTTATTTTAAGTTTATCTGCACCACCACCGGTCAAAGCTTTGTTTCAAACAACTCTTATGTTATCACCGGCAATGCCGTGGACAATTACGATTTTGGTTTTGACCAGAGTGATTTTACGGGACTTATTACCGACAATGTACAACTCGCCTTTAGTGTAGAGCTTCTGGATGAAACCAGAAACACGGTACTGGCTTCTGATGCAACTGTTGATGGTGATGCAGTTAAGGTTGATGTTGCTTCGGCTTCATCCTTAAATATCTCCTCAATATCCCCGGAACAAGCTTCAGCCGGAACAAACAGTGCCATCACCATAACAGGTACCGGCTTTGGCGCTACCCAGGGAGCTGGAAAAGTTGAATTCTTTTATCGTTCAGGAGAGCCCAGAATTACCGGAACTATCTCCAGCTGGTCCGATACTCAGATAGTTTGCACAGTGCCGGTTGGCATAATCAACAGCTATTCTGCCTCGGCAGGCAGCGGACCGTTGACAGTAGTTAACGGCAGCGGCCAAACAAGCAATGAATTTAACTTTAAGGTAACCTTCAGTTATGGGCTGAAAAAATGGTCGGGGCACAGTCTTTCCTATAGAATCAATGAAAATCTGGGCAGCATTGAAGGGGAAGGCCAGGCAATTCAAAATGCAGCCACCACCTGGAATAGTGCAGGTGGAAATTTCCAGTATAACTTTGCCGGTACTCACACCAATATCAATCCAACAAGCAACAGCTTTAACGATATCGCCTGGGGGCCCCTTTCCGACAATACAACGATCGGGGAAGCATCCATCTGGTCTTCAGGAACCACCATTGTTGAATGCGATATCACCTTTAATTCAAATCTCAGCTGGAATGCAGGCAGCAACAGTCACGATATTCAAACGATCGCTCTTCATGAGCTGGGCCACTGGTTAAATCTGAGGGATATATATGGCAACATCAATGACGGGGTATACGACACCGGCAAGGTAATGTACGGATTCAGCAGTTTAGGCGATGTGAAAAGATCCCTTAGTAATTATGATGCTGACGGTCTGGTATGGATTTACGGCGTGGTCAGCACCGTTACTATATCAGGATTTGTTAAAACCTCTGCCAACACTCCTGTGCAGGGCGTTACCCTTTCGGGGCTGACCGGCAGTCCGCAAACCAACAGCAGTGGATTTTATACCGCGGATGTTTCGTCAGGCTTCACGGGCACCGTTACTCCAACCAAATCAGGATATACTTTTTCGCCTGCCACCAGAAGCTATACCAGCCAGGCAGCGAATGCCACAAATCAGGATTATACGGCAACGGCAAGTGTGAGTAACGACGCCACACTTTCCGACCTGAAAGTAAATGGAACCACCGTTACCGGTTTCAGCGCCGCTACGCTTACTTACAATGTTGCACTTCCTGCCGGAACTGTTACCGTGCCTACGGTAACTGCAACAACAACGCATGTCAGCGCCACAAAGGTGATCACACCGGCAGCATCTCTGCCTGGTACCACCAATGTTGTTGTTACAGCCCAGGACGGAACAACTACCAAGACTTACTCCATCAGTTTTACGGTAATCAAAAGCACTGATGCCAATTTATCGGATCTTAAAGTATCGGGCAATACGGTTGCCGGATTTTCGCCTTCGGTGTTAAGCTATAATGTGGTTTTACCTTTTGGAACAGTAACAGTCCCTACGGTAACTGCGACCACCGCCCAGGCGGGGGCCACCAAAACCATTACCCCTGCAGCGTCACTGCCGGGAGCTACCACTGTTCGGGTAGTTGCCGAAGACGGAACAACAGTCAAGACTTATACCATTAACTTTACCGTACTGGCCGGTTCATCGGATGCCACTTTATCTGATCTTCAAGTCAGCGGGACCACCGTGACCGGATTTTCGGCATCGGTAACCACTTACAATGTGGTTTTACCTATAGGAACAGTAACAGTCCCAACGGTTACTGCAACCACCACCCATGCCAGTGCCACCAAAGTGATAACACCGGCAGCATCGCTTCCGGGCACCACCACAGTAGTGGTTACCGCCCAGGACGGAACCACCACAAAAACTTATTCCGTGAATTTCACCGTAACTGCGGCCTCCACCGACGCAACGCTGTCTGACCTAAAAGTTAATGGGTCTCAGGTATCGGGTTTCAGTTCT
>CAIXHD010000048.1 GCA_903919065.1 uncultured Bacteroidota bacterium | reverse complement strand
GTTTGGCTGACTGATCCGGGGTACTCAAGCTTTGCGGATTTTAATAAGGGTTTCCCCCCTGGTGCCGATAACCGAAAGATTAACTCTTTATTACAAACTTCGAATCATCGGCTTTTCGCGGGTACTCTTTTCGGATTGTTCGAATACAAGGCCGGATGGCAAAAAATTGCAATACCTGTCAAGGAGGAGCGTATTGTAAAAATCATTGAAAAGGGCGATTCTTTAATGGTGATGACCCGTTCCCACCTTCTGATCACAGATAAGAACTCAGACAGCCTGGCCTTTAAAAATGAAACAATACCTCCTGGAGAAGATTTCGATAACAAAATCGGTCTGTTTAAAACTTTATGGGTAATCCACAGCGGTGAAATATATGGAAAGGTCGGCAGGTTAATCGTTGATGCCGTTGGACTCATCGTGATAATCATTTCCTTAACCGGTCTCTTTTATTGGATAACACCGCACCTTCTAAAACGGGTAAAGAAATCTGCTGATTTGAAAATTAAAAGGGTCAATAAATTTTCATTGAAATGGCATAACAGGTTGGGATCATGGGCTATCCTGATTCTTCTCATCACCACAATTACGGGAATGTTTTTAAGGCCACCGCTACTTATCCCAATTGCCAATTCCAAAGTGGCTAAAATAAAATATTCGGAGCTTGACAATCCAAATCCTTGGTTCGACCAGCTGCGGGATTTACTTTATGACTATGATTTACATCGATTTGTACTGGCAACCTCGGAAGGAGTTTATTATTCAGATGATACGTTTCATTCTGTTTTGAAAAAATATCCAATTCAGCCGCCTTTAAGTGTTATGGGCATCACTGTATTTGAAAAAATTGGCAAAAGTGATTATCTGGTTGGAAGCTTCAGCGGAATCTTTCGCTGGATGCCAGATCAAGCTATAATTCAAGATTACATCACCAAATTACCAGTAGAACCAATTGAAGCAGGAGGCCCTCCATTTGGGGCATCTGCGGTTTCAGGATTTATCAGTACAAAGGCCAACGAAGGCATAGCGTTCGATTATGGTCAGGGCGCAATATCCATCGGCAATAAAACAGTATTTCCGGAAATGCCTGAGGTGATTATTGATAAAAGCCCTATTTCGCTTTGGAATACAGCGCTGGAAGTGCATACCGGAAGAATCTATGAATTCATTATCGGAAAATTTTACATTCTCATAGTTCCATTGACGGGACTAGCAATGCTTTTAATACTGGTAACTGGCTTCTTTGCCTGGTGGATACCTTTGCGACGAAAAAGAAAGCCAAAGCCCGTCTAAAGAAATCCCTTCCCTGCTCTGCCCGCCCATCCGTGGATTTTTATATTTTTGATTCAAATAAACTTCCCGATGAAAAGAATTTACCTGGTTTCTGCGATTTTGCTCAGCATTGCGGTCAGTTCATGTTCGCCTGAAAAAAAATCCGTAGCACAATCCAAAGTCTCAGACAGTAAAACTCTTCTGCAGCAGATCGTTAATCCTCCATCAACTTATCGTGCAGCACCTTTATGGGACTGGAACGATAAGATCACGCGGGAAGAAATTGAATTCCAGATGAAAAAATTCAAAGAAGGCGGAATTGGAGGTGTTTTTATTCATCCGAGACCAGGATTGGTAACGGAATATCTGTCAAAAGATTGGAATGAACTATTCCAATTTACGGTAACTACGGCTAAGTCTCTTGACATGCAGGTATGGATTTATGATGAGAATTCGTATCCCAGTGGCTTCGCTGGAGGTCACGTTCAGGCCCGTTTTCCCGACTCTTATAAAAATGGTTCAGGGCTGGGACTTAAAATTACCAGCGACCTTAAGGAAATCGCTGAACTCCCGGTTGAGGTTTTACTAAAGCAAAAATCAAAATCTAATAATCCAGGCGAACCTCCAACCTATTATGTATTCTATCGGACCTTTGCAAAACCATCGTTCTGGTATGGTGGATTTCCATACGTCGATCTCCTTTATCCCGGGGTAACCGATACCTTCATGAAGGCAACGATGGAAGGATATGAGAAATACAATAAAGAGGATTTTGGAAAAGCACTTCCGGGAATTTTCACCGACGAACCGAATCTCGAAGCTGCAAAAGGACCGGAAACACTGCTTAGATGGACTCCTGACCTATTTGATCAGTTTGAATATCGATTTGGCTATCGCCTTGAGCCGGAACTCGCAGCATTTGTTGAGGAAACTGACAATTATACCAAGATACGCCACGATTATTACACACTGCTCCTTGAAATGTTTCTTGACAGGTGGGCGGTACCCTGGTTTGACTATTGCACAAAAAACAACCTCAGCTGGACCGGGCACTACTGGGAACATGGCTGGCCATATCCGGGCGATGGCATTGATGAGTCTGCCTTTTATATGTATCACCAGATGCCGGGAGTTGATATGCTTGGCCGTGCTTATGATTCCACAGGGATGGAAGGCCAGTTTGGGAATACCCGTGCGATAAGGGAACTCGGCAGCGCTGCCAACCAATCCGGATGGAACCGCCGGTTGAGTGAAACCTGGGGAGGGGCTGGCTGGCAAATCAGTTTTGCTGAACTTAAGAGGCTCGTTGATTGGGAAGTTGTTCTGGGAGTAAACTTTGTTAATCCCCATCTTTCCTTCTTCAGTATGCAGGGCGTACGCAAATTCGACTATCCGCCATCTTTCAGTTATCAGGAACCTTGGTGGGACAATTTCTCGGTCCTTGGAGATTATATAGGAAGAATTTGTCTGGCCATGTCGGCTGGAGAACAGATTAATAAGACTCTCATAATACAACCAAACTCCACCGCCTGGATGTATCACACCGGTATTAACGATGACCGGAGGATTTATAATTTGTCACTTACGTTCAAGAAGTTTATTCAGGAACTTGAATCTGAGCAAATTGAGTATGATCTTGGTTCAGAACAGGTAATTAAGCGATTTGGAAATGTTTCTAAAGAAGGACTTATGATCCGCAACCGGACCTATGATCATATTATTTTTCCTCCGGGAATCAGAAATATCGAAACCACCACACTGAATGCTATCAAGGAATACCTATCCCATGGTTACTCCATTTTGAGCTTCTCCGATTCAATTGATTACCTGGATGGTGCCAAAAGTAATGCAGTTCGAGAGCTTGCCGCGAAGTATCCGGTCAACTGGATCAAAGGACAAAATCTTCTTTCACAGCATATTCAGTCCTATTTCGTGAATCCTGACTTTTCAATCAGACAGTTGGATAAAACAAAAGGCCAGTTATTCCACCAGAGAAGAATTCTGGATGATGGTCAGTTGCTGTTCCTCGTAAACTCTGACCTTAATCATCCGGCAGATGCTGAAATTGAGATCAGGCAAAGGAATTTATCGGAAATTGACATGAACAACGGATTTGCTGTGCCTGTCAACTTTACACGAAAACCAGGATTGATCAGCTTCAAGATAACTGTTCCTCCAGGTGGCAGCCGTTTATTTTTATCCGGCAGTGATAAGGAAGCGCCTAAATCCGTCAATACCCCGGCTTCCGAAAAGCTGAATATCATCCCACCATCAGGCGAAATCATTGCTAAACGGCTAACTCCCAATGTTCTCACAGTAGATTACCTCGATATGGAAACAAAATCCTTCAAAAAAGAGGGAATGTATTTTATGACCGCTATGTATAAATTATTTGAGCTATCCGGATTAAAGACCGGCAATCCATGGCAACATAAGATCCAGTATAAACAACAATACCTTGAGATGGATAATTTCACCAGTGAATCCTGGTTCAAAGCCAGATACCATTTCGCTGTTGATGAATCCTTATCGGAGGAGGCAATTAAAACTCTTCAGGCTGTGATTGAACGTCCTGATCAATGGGAAATTAAGCTTAATGGAAAAGTCATTACTCCCTCAGGGGATAAATGGTGGCTCGACCGTCATTTCCCTGTTTACCAGATTGGTGAATTTATCAGGAAAGGTGATAATGTAATCGAGTTATCCGCGCCGAAAATGACCGTATTTTCTGAACTTATGCCAGTGTACATACTGGGAGATTTCTTTTTGGAGAATGCCCCGAGAGGATTTCTGATCAAGCCTTCAGTGGACCCGGGCCTTCGAGTGTGGAAGGATGCTGGAATGCCTTTCTTTGGAGAAAAGGTTTCCTACAGCCAAAAATTCACTATTGATGATACTTCAGGCAGTTTCTTTGTTCAGCCTGATCTTTGGAAGGGGTCAGTGGCAGAAGTCTGGGTTAACGGAAAGAAAGCCGGAGTTATGGCATGGGATCCTTACATACTCGATATCAGTACGATGATTCAGAAAGGTGATAACCTGATAGATGTAAGAATTACAGGCAGTCTGAAAAACACACTGGGATATCATCACGTTGTTCAAACCGGATGGATCGATTCACCCTTTAGCTGGAATCAGGGACCTGAAAAGCAACCGGAAGGTTCGGCATACCAATTCCTGAATTATGGCCTTTACAATGACTTCAAGGTGATGGTAAAACGATAAGACTATTAAAATCCTGGGTTTCTGATCAGCCTACAAAAGCTTCTTATACCGGATTCGCTTTGGACCTTCGTCACCGAGGCGTTTCTTCTTGTTCTCTTCGTATTCAGTAAAGCTGCCTTCGAAGTAATAAACCTGCGAGTTACCTTCAAATGCCAATATATGAGTGGCGATACGATCGAGAAACCACCGGTCGTGTGAAATGACGACTGCACAACCCGCAAAGTTTTCAAGACCCTCTTCAAGAGCACGCAAGGTATTAATATCAATATCGTTTGTTGGCTCATCAAGCAATAGTACATTCGCTTCGGATCGCAGAGTCATGGCAAGGTGCAGTCGGTTTCTTTCCCCACCTGATAATACTGCACATTTCTTTTGCTGATCAGCTCCGCTGAAGTTAAAACGTGAAACATAAGCCCTGGAGTTCACCATTTTTCCACCCATCATAAATTGATCGGTTCCTCCGGAAATCACTTCATAAACCGTTTTTTCAGGATCTATTTGAATGTGGGACTGATCAATATATCCCAGCTTCACGGTTTCCCCCAGAACAAATTCACCAGAATCGCTGGATTCCTGCCCCATGATCATTCTGAACAGTGTTGTTTTCCCAGCTCCGTTCGGCCCTATAATTCCGACTATTCCAGCTGGTGGCAAAGCGAAAGAGAGGTTCTCGAACAGCAATTTATCGCCATAAGCCTTACTGACAGAGGTTGCCTCCATTACCTTCGTTCCAAGTCTTGGGCCATTGGGAATAAATATTTCGAGCTTTTCCTCTTTCTGACGAGTGTCTTCATTCAACATTTTTTCATAAGAGCCGATGCGGGCTTTTTGCTTGGCATGGCGCCCTTTTGGAGCCATCCGCACCCACTCCAGTTCCCGTTCCAGTGTTTTTCTGCGACGGCTTTCCGTTTTCTCTTCCATGGCCAAACGTTGGGTCTTCTGATCCAGCCAGGAAGAATAGTTACCTTTCCATGGAATTCCTTCTCCACGGTCTAGCTCAAGTATCCAGCCCGCAACATTATCCAGAAAATATCGGTCGTGAGTAACTGCTATTACGGTTCCTTTATAATTCTGCAAATGCATCTCCAGCCACTGAACTGATTCCGCATCTAAATGGTTGGTTGGTTCATCTAAAAGTAAAATATCCGGTTCACTGAGCAGTAATCTGCACAAAGCAACCCGACGGCGTTCTCCTCCTGATAATACACCAATAATTGCATCCGGTTCAGGGCAGCGCAGGGCATCCATAGCTCTTTCCAACCGGTTATCCAGCTCCCATCCATTATGGTGATCTATCAGCTCACTGATTTCACCTTGCCTGGTTATCAGCCGGTTCATTTCATCATCGTCGAGCGGTTCCATAAACCGATTGTTAACTTCCTCATATTCCTTAAGAAGATCAACTATTTCATGAACTCCTTCTTCAACCACCTGGCGGACAGTTTTTGTATCATCAAGGAGAGGTTCCTGCTCAAGCATACCGATTGAAAATCCACCGGCAAAAACTACTTCACCCTGTATCGCAGTATCAACACCGGCAATAATTCTCAGCAAAGTCGACTTTCCGGAACCGTTGAGTCCGATGATTCCGATTTTAGCCCCATAATAAAATGAGAGATAAATATCTTTCAATATCTGACGGTTAGGCGGTACAACCTTGCCAACTCCAACCATCGAAAAAATGATTTTATAATCTTCAGCCATAGTTTTCTCGTTTTCACAAAGGTAAGAATCGCCTCCTTTTTTTTATCTTTTATCCGTTATATGGTTTATATTTGAATAGGACAAGTTCAAAAACAGATTTTACGGATCTATCCAGGATATGTCGTATAATGCAAATAAGTCCGGGACCCGGGCAAATTCTTTATTGCTTATTTTGAGCTTGATTCCGCTCTTAATAGGTATTTCAAGCCTCATTGGCTGGTTTTTAAATAAGGAACTACTTACCTCTTTTGGCTTGGGCCTGGTTCCAATGGCACCTATTACAGCGATCCTGCTTGTCACATTGAGCTTGCTTTTTATTGTCAACCTAAACAGGATCGCTAAACCGGTCATCAAATGGGTTACGGCCGGTTTTACAATACTGGTCATACTAATGGCAATAATCCTGTTCACTTTGTCGATTTTTGAAATTCACTTTGGTTTTGAGCATTTGTGGATTCCTGTAAAATCAGCTTATCCCAGTACGGGAGCAGGCCACATGTCGCCGGTGACAGCTGTTATGTTAGCAACACTTGGTTTTTCTTTTTTGATTGTCCGGTTGTTTAAAAGGACAACCTTTACCATTATTATCCCAACAGCATTGGCTGGTTTTACTGCGCTCCTCTCCCTTGCCTTTTGTATAGGTTATATCGTTGGAGAACCACTTTTATATGGAATCAACCTCATTCCACCTGCTTTGAACACAAGTTTCTGCATGCTTTCCCTAAGCATCGCTTTCACCACAGAATCAATACTTTATGAAAAGCTGGGATTAGAAGCCATTACTTCGATGGATGACCGATTCAGGAATGTTTTTGAACATTCCGCGGAAGGAAGGACAATGATTTTTCCGGACGGCACTTTTCAGGTAAATAAGGCTTTTGGGGATATGCTCGGATACACAATCAGCGAACTTAATGCATTAACCTGGATTCCTGTAACCCATCCGGAGGATCAGAAAATCAGTAAAGAGAATATGGAACTTCTTATTCAGAATAGAGCTGAATCGGTAAGGTTTGATAAGCGATATCTGCATAAGAATGGTCAAACTGTCTGGGTCGACTTTCAGAGCTACCTGCAAAGAGACAAAGACGGTAACCCATTGTATTTTATTAATTCCGCCAGTGATATAACTGCTACCAAAGATTTGCAGGAGCAACTGATTCAAGCCAGAGACCAGGCAGAACGTGCAAACAAGCTAAAGGATGCTTTTATTGCCAATATGTCGCATGAAATTCGTACTCCCCTTAATGCTATTCTGGGATTCTCAGATCTTCTGCACGATGAAATATCGCAGAAGGGCTTACTGGAATATGAATCCTATTTTGATATTATTCAATCCTCCGGCATCCGCCTTATGCGCACAGTGGATATGATTCTTAATATTTCAAGATTGCAGGTCGGTGCTTATATTCAACATCCTGTGAGGCTGTCACTTTCTAAAATGATTGCTGATCTGGTAAATGAATACCGGCTGCCTGCCACTAAAAAAGGACTGACGATCGAATTTCAGAGTCGAGTGAATGAACCCGAAATTCTTGCCGATGAATACTGCATTCTCCATTCGATCTCAAATCTGATTGATAACGCAATAAAGTATACACGGTCAGGTAGCATCCATTTAACACTATACCATTCTGAAAATCAATTAATCTGCCTGGAGGTTAAAGATACGGGCATTGGAATTGCAGAAGAATACATGACCCAGATTTTTAATCCTTTTACACAGGAAGAAACGAGTTCCACAAGAAACTTCGAAGGGATTGGGTTGGGTTTATCACTTGCTTACAGGATGCTTGGGGTAACTGGTTCAACTCTTTCTGTTAAAAGCCTGAAAGGTCAGGGCACTACCTTTACTATCACCTTTCCCCGGACAGCCACACTATCATAATCGCCCGTTCTAACGGAGGAACTCTTTCAAATTTGGTAAATAAAGAGATCAGAATATTCCGGCATTCAATAATTATTCTTATATTATAACCGATAATTTGTTTATAATTTAACCAATTAGCGACCGAAGGGAGCCTATTAGTGAGCGAAGCGAACCTTTTAGCGACCGAAGGGAGCCTATTAGCGCGAAGCGCCTGGTTAGTGAGCGTTAGCGAACCTATTATACGAACGCAGTGAGTAGAACCGTAGCGCACTTCGACCTCGATACCTTCTTCGTATCTGTAGAGCGGCTGATGAACAGCAGCCTGCAGGGCAAGCCTGTGATCATCGGGGGTATGTCGGACCGCGGTGTGGTGTCAAGCTGCAGCTACGAAGCCCGCTCTTACGGCGTTCATTCTGCCATGTCCATGAAGATGGCCAAACAGATGTGCAGCGACGGCATATACATCCGGGGCGATATGGAAACGTACAGCAAATATTCACGTACCGTAACAGATATTATTGCCGATTCTGCCCCGGTATACGAAAAAGCCTCAATCGATGAGCATTATCTCGATATCACCGGAATGGACCGCTTTTACGGTTCCCTGAAATGGACCCACGAGCTCCGGCAGCGTATTATCAGGGAAACCGGGCTGCCCATATCTTTCGGTCTCTCTATTAACAAAACCGTCTCTAAGATCGCCACGGGAATAGCCAAGCCCAACGGCGAAAAAGAGGTACCCGAACCCGAAGTGCACAATTTTCTCGCTCCCCTTTCGATCCAGAAAATTCCTATGCTCGGGCCCAAAACATATCAGCTGCTCCGGTCGATGGGTGTGCTCACCATCCATACTCTCAGCGAGATTCCACCCGAAATGATGGAACAGGTGCTGGGTAAAAACGGCATCATTATCTGGAAAAAGGCAAACGGTATCGACCCCACCCCTGTGGAACCCTACTGGGAGCAGAAAAGTATCAGCTCCGAGAGTACATATGAGCAGGATACTACCGATGTGCAGGATCTTAACCGCAAAATGATCACCATGGTGGAAAAAATTGCTTTCGAGTTGCGCAAGCAGGAAAAACTTACCGCCTGCGTCACCGTAAAAATCCGCTATGCCAACTTTGATACTCATACCCTGCAAAAGCGCATTCCATATACCAGTTTCGACCATGTGCTGATCCCTGTAATTCAGGAACTGTTCAAACGTCTTTATACCCGAAGAATGCTCGTCAGGCTGATCGGAGTACGCTTCAGTGAGCTCGTTCATGGCACTCAGCAGCTCAACCTCTTCGAAGATACCCCCGAGCAGGTTAACCTCTACCTTGCCATGGACAAACTCAGGCTCCGGTATGGCAGCGATGCCGTAAAGCGCGCAATTGGCGTACCGAAATAAGGCGCAAGGCTCAAGGCACAAGGCTCAAGGCTCAAGGCTCAAGGCTCAAGTAAGGATACCAGAGGAGACTCTTTACGAAAAGTATTATACCTTTATTGCGTAAAATTTCATTCCGGTAAATGGAGACCCTGCCAAACCTTCTTATTGTTGATGACTCTCATGATAATCTTGTCTTGTACAGTTATCTCCTAAAAAGCATCAAGGCAAACCTGATCGAGGCACTTTCCGGTCAGGAGGCTCTGGAGAAAACGCATGGCGTTGAACTTGCTCTGGCACTTATCGACGTTCGGATGCCCATCATGAACGGATATGAACTGGCACTGAAACTCAACGGGGATGCAGGCGGTATGAATGTGCCGATAATTTTTATCACGGCCAGCCATGTCAATGAGATTCAGATTTTTAAAGGTTATGGTTCCGGAGCCGTTGATTACATTTTTAAACCTCTCAATGCTTTAGTGCTGATCAGTAAGATCAATGTATTCCTGGATCTTTACAATCAAAAGAAACTCATAGCCAACGATGCTGCCCTTTTAAAAAAATCAGCCGACGATCTTATCCGGGTGAATGCCGAGCTCAAGAATAATGAATACGAGTTGGAAATGCAAAATGAAGAACTCTCCAACGCAATTATCAAAGCAGAGGTCGCAACTGAAAAATATACCGAGCTATACGATTTAGCCCCATCCGGGTTTATTACACTATCGGCAAATAATACTATTCTCGAGCTAAACCATAGCGGTGCCCGAATGTTGGGAAAGGACAGGACATCCTTAATTGGCAGTACTTTCGGATTATATATATCAAACGAAACACGCCCTTACTTCAATAATTTTTTCAAAAATGTTTTCACAACCAGGGGAAAGGGAATTTGTGAAATAGAAATCGAAACTCCGGATAGTCGTGGGATATTTGCTCATGTTGAGGGTATGGTCGTAGCCGATGGCAATCAATGTTTAATAAATGTCATTGATATCAGTGATAGGAAAAAAGCAGAGCAATTAGTGCAAGAGAGCGAATCCAGTCTTGCCGAGGCACAGGAGATTGCCCATCTCGGAAGCTGGGAATGGGACCTGAAAACGAATATGGTAAAGTGGTCGAAAGCAATGTACCGGGTTTATGATATCGACCCCGGGGAGTTTGATGGAAAACCCGAATCTCTTTTAAAAGTAATTCATCCCCAGGATGTTGATATCTTCAGGGAAAGCTTGGATAACAACCTTGACGATGGCAGTTCTCCTGTGTTGGAATATCGCGTGATTCACAAGGATGGTTCAGTTCACCATATTTTTGCAACTGGGAGAATGCAATTCAATAAGGCGGGGAAGCCTGTTAAAAGCTTTGGCACAGCACAGGATATCACCGAACGAAAAATGGCTGAACAAGCCATAACAGTGAGTGAGGAAAAGTACAAAACCATGTTGAATGCATCTCCTGATGGTATTCTTCTGCTTGATCTAAACGGAAAAATCACAGAAGTTTCTGAGATTGGCCTTGAGATTTTTGGTGCCGACAGTAGGGATGATATTGTGGGAAAAGAATTTCATCAATTCGTTCAGGCTGGTGAGAGCCAAAACCTTAGAGATATTTTTGTTAAAACAATGAATGAAGGGCTGGCACAGAACTTTGAATTAACAGTAAAAAAGAAGAATCAATCTATTTTTGCCAGCGAAATCAGTACCACCCTGATTCAGGGTCACGGCGGGACTCCTCTGTCTTACATGATCATTATTCGCGACATCTCCCGTCGTAAGAAACTGGAGACTAAGCAGATTCATGCCGACCGCATGGCTAACCTCGGTGAGATGGCCTCTGGTATCGCTCACGAAATAAACCAACCACTGAATACCATCTCTTTGGTTATGGATAATATTCTTTATGAAACGGCTAAAGAGGAACCAATAGCCAAAGAATACTTAAAGAAGAAGACTGACAGAATATTTGAAAACATTACCAGGATCAGAAATATTATTGACCACGTCAGGGCCTTCTCCAGAAATCAGGATGATTATATCCTTACTGGTTTCGATGTCAATCTGACTATAAGGGATGCTGCTTCAATGATCTCTGAGCAATTCAACCATCTCGCCATTAACCTTAACCTTGATTTGCAGGATAATTTACCATCATTGACAGGCAACACCTATAAATTTGAGCAGGTAATCCTCAACCTCTTGTCTAACGCAAAAGATGCACTTTTGGAGAAGAAAAGCTTTCTGAGCGAACCCTATGATATGTTTATCGTGATCAAATCATATCAAAAGGATCAGCAGGTTGTTGTGGAAATGATTGACAACGGCATTGGAATAAGCGATGATGACATTGATAATATTATGCTGCCATTTTATACAACTAAGGATGCTGGAAAAGGCACTGGCCTGGGACTTTCAATTTCCTATCAGATTATCAAGGAAATGAATGGAACCATTGAAATAGAGAAGAACTCCCTTAACGAGACAATTTTTAGGATACTTTTGTGACTTTAATAACGCGAAGGAATGTCAGCCCAGGAAAAAATTAATATACTTATCCTAGATGATGAAAAGCAATTCACCGAAGAATTGCATGAGTTTTTTGAGAAATCAGGGTTTGAGGCCTTTGAAGCCAACACTGAGAAAGAGTCCCGTAAAATATTAAACAGCCATAATATTGATCTTCTTATTCTTGATGTCAGGTTACCAGGGGTTAACGGACTGGATATTCTCAAGGAGGTAAAAGTTCAGTTTCCATCTATGGAAGTCATTGTCGTTTCAGCCCACGGCGATATGGATACGGTGATCAAAGCAATGCGATTGGGTGCATTCGATTACCTGAGAAAGCCATTCAGGCATATCGACATTCAGATAGCCATTGAACGAACTCAGAAATATTTGCAGTTAAATCGCAAATTAAAACTGATGGAAGAAAGAAACTCCCTGATCTCTAAGAATTTGGAAAAGAAGATCGACAGGCAGTTTATCGGAGTCAGCCCGAAAACTTTAAGAGTTTTTGAAGCCGCTGTAACAGCTTCTAAATATCCGGATGCTAACGTATTGATTACAGGAGAAAGCGGAACAGGCAAAGAAAATATCGCAAGGATTATTCATTATTCAAGTCCAAGAAAGGACCATGTTTTTTGCGCTGTTAACAGCTGTGCCATTTCAGAAAATTTGATGGAAAGCGAATTCTTCGGGCATAAAAAGGGAGCCTTTACCGGCGCTGTTTCAGATAAGATGGGCTTTTTTGAAGTATGTAACCAGGGAACCTTATTCCTGGATGAGATTGCGGACATGCCTTTTAATCTGCAGGCAAAAATTCTTCGGGCTACTGAAGAAAGGGTTATCACCCGCGTCGGTGACACCAAGCAGATTCAGACCGACTTTCGGATTATTTCTGCCACAAACCATGATATTGAATTAAACGTCGAAAATAAGAAGTTCAGACTTGATCTTCTTCACAGGCTGAATACCCTCCATATACATTTACCACCCCTGAGAGAGAGACGTGAGGATATCGAACCATTGCTATTACATTTTGTCAACACCTACGCAATAAGGTTCAACAGGCCGAACATCCGTGTCGGCCCGGGTGTAATCGATGCGCTCATGAAATATGATTTCCCTGGCAATATCCGTGAATTGAGAAATATGACTGAAAGAGCCATCATTCTTGCTCAAGGTGATACTCTCGGTGTATCTGATTTCCCGGTGAAAGCTTCAAAATCCGCAAATGGAATACAGGTGGATGAAATCGTCGACTTAAAAACGACCGAAATTGCTCTGATTCGAAAAGTATTACAAAACTGTAAGTTCAATCAACAATCTTCCGCCGATGCGCTCGGCATTACCCGAGATGCCCTGATAAGGAAAATGAAAAAGTACAACATCACGATTAATAAAGGTGAAGAGAAGTAGGCTATTTCCGCACAGCTGTGCGAAAATTTCAAAACCAAGGATTGACCTTTACACTCTGGATTCCTCATTAACCCATTCGTGATTTTTTTTTCGTTTTTTTTTAGCACTCAGGAAGAGACCATTAGACCTCCCTCCAACCCCATTTCTCATCTCCTTTTTTTTTTCTGGTACGACCTTTGAATACCTCCTGTAACGAGGTAAACCGTCCCTCTGATAAAGCACGGTTTTTTTTAACAAATTATAGGAGATTTTTCAAATGGCAGTAGAAAAGACCATCGGTTCATCAAGCCTCGTTGAGGTTATTGACCGTATCC
>CAIXHD010000047.1 GCA_903919065.1 uncultured Bacteroidota bacterium | reverse complement strand
GGAGCGCAGTCCCGGACCGGTGACTCCCCATTCGATTGCTTCATTGGCCGTGTATGCACCGATACCAATCGTTCTGGATTTAAAAATCTGGTTATTGATGGTAACTTTTTCATATTCCCGGATTCTTTTCGGGAAGAAATTCACAAAATCCTGAGCCATCTTTTTCCAGCCATTTGGCAGGTCGTGAGCAACGCCACCGATCCGGAACCAGGAAGGATGCATTCGTCCACCGGTTACCGCACCCACGATATCCAGAATTTTCTCCCTGTCGTTGAAGGCAAAAAATACCGGCGACATCTGGCCAAGGTCCTGGGCATAAGTCCCAAACCATACCAGGTGACTGGCGATTCTGAAAAACTCACTCATCATGATCCGGATAAAGTTGGCCCGATCGGGTACTGTTATACCGGCAAGTTTTTCCACCGACAGCAAATAAGGAAGATTATTCATCACTCCTCCCAGATAATCAATCCTGTCAGTATAAGGGATATAGGAGTGCCATGACTGGCGTTCGCCCATTTTTTCTGCCCCGCGATGATGGAATCCGATATCCGGTACAATATCCACGATATCTTCACCATCGAGTTGGAGAACCAGTCTGAGCAGACCGTGAGTACCCGGATGCTGCGGACCCAGGTTCAGAAACATAAAGTCGGTATCCTCGGTATGGGTTTCCAGGCCCCATTCGGCAGGATCGAACTTCAGATCCTTGTCGGCAATTTCCCTCATCTGGTCATCGAGAACAAAAGGTCCGGCTTCGGTTGCGCGGGCGGGATATTCTTTTCTAAGGGGATGGCCATTCCAGGATTTTGGCAGCAAAAGCCGGGTTAACCGGGGATGACCGGCAAATTTTATCCCGAAAAGGTCGAAAACTTCACGCTCATACCAGTTAGCCGCGGGCCAGATATCTGTAATGCTGCTGATTTCAGGGTATTCACCAATCAGTGGAACTTTTATCCTGATATCCGCATTTCTATCGAAAGAAGTGAGGTGATAAACTATGGAAAAGTCGCTGTAGGGCTGATCCTGCCTTTTCAATCTCCGACGCTCATCGATTGCCGTAAGATCAAAGAGCATGCGGAACGGCTGATTGATTTCGCACTTCAGAAAGGTCAGCAGTGCCTTAATATGGTTACTGCCGATCCAAATGGTCAGCGTTTCGTCGGCTGTATTTTGCACAGACAGGATAACTGATTCGCCGAATTTTGCTTTTATCTCTGATAACGGTGACTGGTCGCCATTCATAACTGGTTCAGATTTCATTCATAGTTCTGATATTGCCCATCTTCATTCTTTCGGCATTTTTCACATCTCTGACAATGACTTTCTCCTGTTGTGATATTCCCTGTGGTCCGATCACCCAGCTGAGTGGGCGTGTTTCCTTGCCAATGGAATCACGCAGGAGCATCAGGCCTTCCAGAAAAGCGTCCGGGCGAGGCGGGCAACCCGAAACATAAACATCCACCGGCAGAATTTTATCTACTCCCTGAACAACGCTGTATATATCGTACATACCGCCGGAGTTCGCACAGGAGCCCATCGAGATCACCCATTTCGGGGCCATCATCTGTTCATGCAATCTTTTAATGATCGGGGCCATCTTAATAAACACGGTACCGGCAACAATCATCAGGTCGGCTTCCCTCGGGGTTCCGCGAATTACTTCACCTCCAAACCGGGCGATATCGTACCGGCTGGTAATAGCCGTGGCCATCTCTACAAAACAGCATGAAAGTCCAAATGCGAATGGCCAGATGGAATTCTTCCTGCCCCAGGCAACCATATCGTCCAGTTTGGCGAACAGCACCGATTTCCGGATCACCTCGTCGATGTCGGTTAAATCGGATTGGGGTTGAGGATCTGAAGCTTTATGAAGTGTATAATTCATTTATTAAGCCTGTTTTTATTTTTGAGAATACGTTTCCCCTGAGGGCCAAAGTCAAGAGCTTTGATACCTATTTCGTACACCAGTACCACAATGAGAATACCAATAAAAACAAGTATCCCAAGATATCCGGGTACGCCAAGTTCCCGGAAAGATACCGCCCAGGACATAATGAATACAGCATCCAGGTCGAAAATGACAAAGAAAATGGCAATCAGGTAAAAATGCGACGAAAAGCGCAGCCGGGCATTTCCGGTTGGCGGGATTCCCGATTCATAAGGTTCATCGGTCATTTTTTCCTTATGCCGTTCACCGAGCACCCACGAAAGGCCGATCATGATGCCAACCAGCACCAGAACAGCAGCGGCATAAATCAGGAAAGGCCAGAATACAATAGGTTTAGCAACAAGCAGAATGAGGCCCATCTTTTAAAATTATTACATGTAGACCAAAGATAGTTTTTTAGGAAAAGTAATAGAACATTTTTTGACCAAAATGGTTTCGGCGGATTACCAGTTTATCGAAGCTTCAGGGGCATCCGCCAGGGTTTCAGATATCCAGTCGGCATGCGTGAGCCTTTCGGCAGGAAAACTGGTTGAAAGTGCGAGGCATTTGCATCCGGCTGCTTTGGCCGATTCGATGCCGCTTAAAGCATCCTCCACAACGAGGCAATCTTCAGGAGCCAGTCCAAGCCGCCGTGCTGCTTCAAGGTAAATATCGGGAAATGGCTTTTTTCGTTCCACTTCCAATCCGTTTACTGTCAGGTTAAAGGCATCCGCCGGAAGGCCCAGAGCGGCGAGGTTGATCTCCATCTTAACCTTATCGGCACTGGTGGCCACGGCCAGTTTCAGGGAATGTGATTTACATCTGCGGATAAAATCAGCTACACCCGGCAAGGGCGCAAGTTTTCCTGCAGTTATTTCAGCATAAATCTGATAGGCTCTCGCCTTATCTTTGTCCAGGTCGAATTCACATTCATATTTCTCTGCTACTCCTCCCAGATAGCGGTTTTCGCCCATCCCTACGAAAGGTTGAAAATCCTCTTTGGTGACCATTATGCCTTTTTCAGAGAACATGCGGATAGCAGATTCGCACATAAACTCTTCCGAGTCCAGCAACACACCATCCATATCGAACAATACCCCTTTAATCATTGT
>CAIXHD010000046.1 GCA_903919065.1 uncultured Bacteroidota bacterium | reverse complement strand
TGGAAAAATCACGCCAATCCACCCAACCCGTCAATACAGGAGAATACCGGGTAACCTGTCGCGATGGGTCTGTGCGTATCTGCGAACTCTACATCCAGTTCCTCGCCGACCAGCTCGTTGTGACTTTTAATGACATTACCGAGAGAAAACAATCAGAAATTCTTCTTCAGGAGAAATCAGAAGCCATCCAGATGCAAAATGAGGAATTCCTTCAGATAAACGAAGAAATTACCCAAACGAATGATGAATTGTTGAGGGCGAAGGAACAAGCAGAAGAAAGCGAAATTCGTTTAAGATTGGCGCAGACTGCAAGCAAATCAGGTGCATGGGATTGGGATATAGCAAATAACACATTTTTCTGGTCAGATGAATTTCTGGAGATTTTCGGGATGCCAAAGGATACCGTTGCCGGTTTTGAAGCCTGGACAAAGGCTTTGCATCCTGAAGATGTTGAATCCGCCTCACAGCGAATTCAGGAGAGTATTGATAATAAAACGGAATTAATCAACGATTACCGGATTATCTACCCGGATGGTGAAATTCGCTGGGTCAGATCCTATGGAACCACCTACTATGAAAAAGACCAACCTCTAAGAATGATTGGATTATGCATAGACATCACCTCTCAGAAGTCAGCAGAGCTTGAATTAATCCGTGCCAGGGACAGGGCTGAGGAGAGTGACAAATTAAAAACCGCCTTCCTGGCAAACATGAGCCACGAGATTCGTACTCCGATGAATGGTATCCTCGGTTTTACGGAATTACTCAAAGATCCTGATCTCAAAGGAGAAGAACAGGATAAATACATTAAGGTTATCGAGACCAGCGGAGCCAGGCTTTTGAACATTATCAACGATATTATAAGCATTTCTAAAATTGAATCCGGGCAAATGGAAATTTCCATATCGGAAACCCATATTAATGATTTGCTGGAATTCCATCATGCTTTTTTCAAGCCGGAAGCCGAGAAAAAAGGATTGCTGTTAAACGTCAAAAAAACTCTGGCAGCTAAGGATTCTACTGTAAAAACGGATAAAGAAAAGGTTTATGCAGTGTTGACGAATCTTATTAAAAATGCGTTGAAATTTACCCTCATGGGTTCAATCGAATTTGGTTGTGACCTTGTAGAGACGAATAATTATCCGTCTCTACTGAATTTCTTTGTCAAAGATACCGGTATGGGAATTCCAGAGGAACAGAAAGATATTATCTTCGAAAGATTCAGTAAAGGAGCAGACTCTCTGAACAAAAATCAGCAGGGAGCAGGACTGGGATTATCCATATCCAAAGGTTATGTGGAATTATTAGGCGGCCAGATCTGGATGGAAAGTACACCCGGCAAAGGATCAGCCTTCTATTTCACCATTCCGGTTATTGTTGAATAAATCCGGCATTTGGGGGACAACTTCCTGGCGAATCAGTTTTCTCAGATAAAAATCGGGACTGGCTATTGATTCAGCCAAAGAAGCATGGTGTGGAACTATGGAGAATACCTTTTTGAATGCAAGTTTTCCTTTCGATTCATTCAGCCCGCATAGGCAAACCACCGGAATCTGGTTCTTTTCTCCTAACCTGAGCATGCCCATTGGCACCTTGCCCGATCCTGTCTGCTCGTCGAGCTTCCCCTCTCCGGTAATAATCAGGTCATATTCGCTGACCCTGCTTTCGAGACCCGTGAGAGCAATCAGGGCATCCATGCCGTTCAGAAGCGTTGCATGAAAGAAACTTTTAAGGCAAAATCCTAATCCTCCGGCGGCACCCGCTCCGGGAGCACCTGTTTCATCGTTGCCGGTTACCTTTCCGACCACTGCAGCCAGAATAGCCATTCCCTCTTCAAGCGTGTCCACCATCTCCGGATCAGCCCCCTTCTGCGGTCCGTAAACCCGGGTGGCTCCTTGTGGTCCAAGTAGCGGATTATCCACATCACATACGCCATAAAAGGAGGCCGCCTGAATCCATGGTTCAAGGGCAGAAGTGTCTATGGCGGCGATCCGGCCCAAAACCTTGCCACCTCTTTCAGTGATTTCATTACCATTTTGGTCCTTAATCCTTACCCCCATTGCCATCAGCATACCTACCCCACCATCGTTGACACCACTACCTCCCAGCCCGATATATATCTTTTCTGCACCTTGACGGAGTGCATCCATGACAAGCAGGCCCAACCCGTAGCTGGTAGTATTCAGGGGATTCCTTTCCTTTTCCGCGAGTAACCCCAGCCCAACTGTAACCGCTGATTCTATAACAGCGGTTCTGTCATCGGTAAGCATATACTCCACTGTGATCTCCCTGCCCAACGGATCCTGGCTTTGGCATTTTATCATATGCCCCGGCGATACCCCCTGCCATGCCTCCAGCAGACCTTCTCCTCCGTCTGAAACCGGCAGATAGTCGACCTGATGAAAAGGAGACAATTCCTGTTGAACGATCCGGCCGATCTCCCTTGAACTCAACGTACCCTTAAAGGAATCCGAAGCAACCAGAATTTTCATAAAAGCGGAGTTTGGCTAACGACATTGACAGGACTTCCGGCAATAAAGGAGCGCAGGTTTTCAATGGCAATATTAAAAAGCCGGATTCTGGCTTCACGGGGTGCCCAGGCTATATGAGGGGTGATGATGCAGTTGGGAAGGTGCAACAGGGGATGGTCATCCGGAGGTGGCTCCATTTGCAGAACATCCAGTCCTGCTGCCAATATCTTACCCGATTTCAGGGCTTCCGCAAGGTCTTCCTCAACGATAAGCTGCCCTCTGGAGGTATTGATCAGAATTACCCCGTCCCTCATTCGGGAGATGGATTCCCGGTTGATCATCCCTCTGTTGGTTTCATTCAGGGGGCAATGCAGGCTGATCACATCCGACTTCCGGAACAATTCATCCAGGCTGCCAAAGCGGAAGTTTTCATCAGCCAATTCTGTTTTTGGATCCGGATCAAAAGCGATGATTTTCATTCCCATCGCCAGGGCGATCCGTGCCACTGCCTGTCCGATTTTACCCATCCCGATAATACCCATTGTTTTACCAGCTAACTCCATCAGGGGATAATTCCAGAAACAGAAGTCACCCTTTCTGCCCCACTCCCCGCCTTTAACCGCAGCATTATGAGCGCTCACCTGCTGGCAAATCCCCAGCAAATGAGCAAAAACCATTTGTGCCACTGATTGGGTACCGTAAGCAGGGATGTTGGTGACCACAATGCCATTCTCACTGGCCGCAGGAATATCCACCACATTGTACCCGGTTGCCAGTACCCCGATATATTTCATTGCCGGAAGTGACCTTATCGTATCTCTGCTCAACGGTGTTTTGTTGGTAATAACAATCTCACAGCCTGCCGCACGGGAGATGATCTGATCTGGCGGGGTCCGGTCGTAAATAGTGACCTCGCCGAATGAATCCAGGTCATTCCAGCTCAGGTCTCCGGGATTCAAAGTATATCCATCGAGGACAACAATCTTCAACATACAGGTGTCGTTAAGTTGGTTTTGTATTGGGTAAAGCAGATGCACCCGTTAAAGGGTTTGCCTGTTTGACATGACTTGGGCGTTATTGGTTATCCAAATCTAGTGGAAAATAGCATAAGTTAACTTAAGTCATTAACCTGACCATAATTGACTTTCGTCAAAATAAAACATTTGAAAAACCAATAAAATGACAACTTGTTATATATTTGACGTAGACTCTTAAATATATATTATTTAAAAACGTTTGATTATATGGTATTTAGATACGCTTTGGGATAAAGAATAAAGACAAGGGAAAAATGACGCTAACCGAATCCGATGTTCATAAAATTAAGCATGAGCTGGAGGTATATCAGATCGAGCTTGAATTACAACACGAAGAACTTATCAACGCACAGGGTCAAGCTAAGGCTGCCATTGATAAGTATTCTGAACTATATGACTTTGCACCAACCGGGTATTACACTATTTCCAGAGAAGGCGAAATTTCAGAGCTAAACCTGATTGGAGCGAAAATGCTTGGCAAAGATCGTTCTCAGTTAAAAAATACAAAATTATCCAATTGCGTTTCTGAGGATACCAAATCAGAATTTAAACTCTTTCTCGAAAGAGTATTTGCAAGTAAGACGAGTCAAACTTGCGAAGCAGCTCTTTCTACAAATGACCCATTCCCTGTATACCTCCACTTTACGGGAATCGCATCTGAAAATGGGAAGCAATGTTTTGCCACCGCAGTTGACATTTCTGATCTGAAAAATAGCGAAGCCTCTTTATCAAAGAGCGAAGCAAGATACCGGCAACTTGCTGAAAATTCAACATCGATTGTTTATCGCTTATTGCTGAAGCCTGAATTAAAATTTGATTATGTAAGCCCTTCAGCAACTGAAATCACAGGGTATACCCCGGAAGACCACTATGCGGATCCTCAACTCGGATTTAAACTGGTTCACCCTGACGACAGGAAATTACTTGAGAATACTGCAAAATATAGCAAAGGAGAACCCCTCGAATTGCGCTGGATACGTAAAGATGGAAGAGAAATATGGACAGAGCAGCGCAATGTATTATTGTATGATGAAAGCAATGAACCCTATGCCATCGAAGGAAATGCCAGGGATGTCACGGATAGAAAGTATGTTGAGTTAAGGTTTAAAAAAGAAGCTGAGCGAACCTCCTTGCTGCTTGATCTATTTACAAAGGCTCCGGCCCTGGCAGACATAGATCTATACAACCAGTCACTGGACATAGCAGTTAAAATTACCGAAAGCAAAATTGGATTCTTTCACCAGGTTAGCGACAACGAGCAGGAAATAATTCTCACCTCATGGACTGAGGCAACCAGGGAAGGTTGCTTCGCAGTTTATGACAATCATTATCCAATCGGTAAAGCAGGAAATTGGGCCGATGCAGTCAGGCAGAAAAAGGCTGTCGTTTATAATGATTTTCCCGCATCGCCGAATAAGAAAGGGCTGCCTGAAGGCCATGCCCCAATTATCAGAACCCTGAGCATTCCGGTAATTCATGAGGGGAAAGTACGGTTGATCTTTGGTGTAGGCAATAAATCAAGCGATTACAGCGATTTTGATGTAATACAGATACAGGCCGTTGCCAATGAATTGTATAAGATTCTGGAAAAACGTCAGGTTGAACAGACCTTAAAGAAAAGCGAAGACCGTTGGCAATTCGCCATTGAAGGAAGCAATGAAGGTATCTGGGATTGGAACCTGATTAGCGGCGAGGTGTTCTATTCAAACCGGTGGAAAGAAATGTTGGGTTATAACCCTCACGAGTTGGAAGGAAAACTTCATGAATGGCAAAACCGGGTCCATCCGGATGACGTGAATGAAGTAATGTCGAAATTACAGCAGCACCTCGGGCAGAAAACATCCGATTATTTAACTGAACACCGTATAAAGTGCAAGGATGGTTCCTGGAAATGGATACTGGACCGCGGAAGAGTTCTGGAATGGACCGTGGATGGAAAACCCTCCCGCATGGTAGGTACACACTCGGACATTACTGAGCGCAAAAAAGCAGATGAAATCATCCGCAAATCGGAAGAAAAATTTCGAATAGTAGCAGATAACGCCTTCAACTGGGAGTTTTGGGAAGGACCAGATGGTAAAGCCATTCATCACTCTCCCTCCTGTAAAAGTATAACCGGATATTCTGCCGATGAATTTATGAATGATGATGATCTTCTTGTAAAAATAATTCATGCCGACGATAAGGAGTCTTTTTTAAAGCATCGCATCGAGAAGAAAGCAGACCAGACTCCGGGCACCCATAATTTCAGAATCCTCGCCAAGAATGGTGAAATCCACCATGTTGAACATCTTTGCCGACCGGTATTTGACGATGCAGGATGCTTGATCGGGATACGGGGAAGTCATATTGACATTACCCAGCGCATGCTCGCCGAGGAAAAAGTAAGGGAAAGCGAAGTTCAATTCCGAAATCTGGCAAATTCCGGTTCAGCACTTATCTGGACAGCTGGAAATGATAAATTGTGCAATTATTTCAATGACACGTGGTTGAAATTCACCGGTCGCACCTTAGAACAGGAATTGGGTAACGGATGGACAGAAGGAGTGCATCCCGACGATTTCAACAATTGTCTTGATACTTATTTAATTGCCTTCGACAAACAGGTACCCTTCGAAATGGTATACCGGTTGCGTCATATAAGTGGTGATTACAGATGGATTGTTGATCTGGGAACCCCAAATTACAATAGTTCGGGAGCATTTATCGGATACATCGGCCATTGTTTTGATATTACTGAGCGCAAAATCATGGAAGACGCTCAAACCTTTTTGCTCGGTTGCGGACTGCCAGGAACAAAAGAGGATTTTTTCCATTCGCTGGCACGCTACCTATCGAAGACACTGGATATGGAATATGTTTGCATTGACCGGCTTGAGGGTGATGGGCTGATAGCCCAGACGGTTGCTATTTACAATGAAGGTATTTTTGAGTCCAATGCGCGATATGAACTCAAGGATACGCCATGCGGCGAAGTGATCGACCGAAGTGTTTGCCTTTACAAATTTGGAGTTCGGCACTTATTCCCTAAAGACGCTGCTCTGCAGGACCTTAATGCGGAAAGTTATGTTGGCACCACTCTTTTTGACTCAAAAGGGAGGGCTATTGGTTTAATTGCAGTTATCGGGCATAAACCTTTACACGATGGAGGAAAGGCGCAAGGCCTTCTTAATTTGGTGGCATCACGTACCGCAGGAGAACTGGAAAGACGTCAGGCTGAGAATGCGCTGAAAGAAACGCTGCAAGAATTATACAAAGCCAAAGAAATGGCTGAAGAAAGCGACCGCCTAAAATCTGCCTTCCTGGCGAATATGAGCCACGAAATCAGAACACCAATGAATGGCATTCTTGGCTTTTCCAATCTGTTGGGAGAACCTAATATTGACCAGCAAGAGCAAAAGAAATTTATCGAAATCATTCAAAAGAGCGGAGTGCGAATGATGAATATCATTAATGAAATAATAGACATTTCGAAGATAGAATCAGGGATTGTTGAAACCAAAATCTGGGAAGTCAATATCAAAGAACAGATCGAGGGGATTTTTTACCTCCTCGAACCTGAGGCCAAAGGGAAAAAAATAAAAATCTCCATTTCACTCCCACCACTGATTAAAGAACCAAAAATTAAAACTGACGGAGAAAAGCTTGATGCTATCCTATTAAATCTTCTAAAAAATGCTATAAAATATACCGATGAAGGCTCGATAGAAATTGGGTATAATGCAAAAGCCGGAGCCGTAGAATTTTTCGTAAAAGATACCGGTATTGGAATTCAGAAAGATAGGCAGGAAGCCATATTTGAACGTTTCATCCAGGCGGACATTGCAGATGTGGAAGCCAGACAGGGTGCCGGTCTCGGATTAAGTATCGCTAAGGCATATGTGGAAATGCTTGATGGGAAAATCTGGGTCGAAAGCGAACCCGGAAAAGGTTCAACATTTTATTTCACCCTTCCACAGAATAACATTTAGGGGCTTGTCAATCGACATAAAATTAATAGCTTAGATCATTCTTTTATATCAAAACCGAGTGATCATAGCCAGGATTAAATTTGGAATTCTTTATGTGGGACAATTGCTTAGGCGCTGGCTTCTTTTGCTTATTTGCCTGAATCCGCTATTGCTCCTTTCACAGAATTACCCTACCCGCCATTTCACGGTCCACGATGGATTACCCAGCATGGGTGTACGTTGTGTTTTTAAAGACTCCAGAGACCTTTTATGGATTGGGACTGACGCCGGCTTATGCACCTTCGATGGAAAATCTTTCAAAATATTTAAACCTTCCGATGGGATGTCGGCCAGTCAGGTTTGGGCCATAGCCGAAGATGAGGAAGGCAACATGTGGTTTGGCAGTTATGGCGATGGGTTATATAAATA